>CAYTME010000174.1:0-1622 GCA_964438415.1 uncultured Pleurocapsa sp.
AAATTGAGCAGCGTTCAAGACTATGGCTCCTCGGCGCAGTGGACTATTGAGCCGCGCCCACCCCATTATAGCCGCTCCGGGCTTTGGGTGGTGTCGTGCTGTCAATAAACTTTGGGAGGTCGCAAGGCAGCCATGCTAAGATACAGACAAGCTTTCGACTACACAGCACCAAATGCTAGGCAGCAGCAGGAACTCCATGAAAAACACACTGATGGCGAGATTGAGCGGTTTCGATTGGCGGTATTTGCGCAGCTCTGGCGTGATCACAGTAGGATTAGCCTTTGCCCGCTTTCTTGGTCTCGCCTTTTCACTGGTGATGGCGCGCCTTCTCGATCCCGACGGCTATGGTTACATCCAACACGGGATAGCGCTGGCGGGCGTGTTCGCGATTGTCACACAGCCGTTCGGTCAGCATGTGCTCGCCAAAATCATCGGTAAGTATCGAGAACGTGACGAAGATGCCTACAACACATATATGGAGCACGCTTGGCTGCTGCTGGCCGTGCTCTCGCTTGTCAGTTTAGTCGTTATGACAGCGATCCTACTCCTGACACGTCAGTTCGATGTTGGGATCGTCGCAGTCTTCATCGGTATTACGGTCTTTTACACCTATTATGGAGTCGCGCGCGGCTTCGTCGATAACCAGCGATTACTGGCTGCATACTTGGGCAGCAATGCCGTACAAATCGTCGCCATCATCGTGATTTATGTGTTTTTGGGGACGACTGAGCCGCTGGCAGCTTTGATCGTCTATGGCGCATCGTACTTTTTGCCGCTCGCCCTGCTGACTGTCTTCTATCCATTCCCACTGCAAGTCAAACTGCCTCGTCCACAGTGGCCGGTCATAATCGATCTGATCAAGATGACAACGCCTATCGTCATCTCTCACATTGGCTTCATCGTCTACATGTCATTAGATTTGCTGCTGCTCGAGACACATGTCGATGAGACAGCACTCGGTGTTTACGCGCTCGCAAAAACCGTAGCGAACGTGTTCATCATGATCTCAATGGGGGTGACCACGGTCATCTTGCCGCAGATCGCAGCGGCTGCACCGGGTCAGGAGCGGCGGCGCTTGCTGCGCGACGCGCTCACGTGGCATCTGGGCTTGAGCTTGGCCATCTTGATCGTCTACGCTTTCACCTACAACGATGTAGTGTCGCGTGTATTCGGTGCCGAGTATGTCGTGAGCACTTCAGTCTATTTGGTCATTGCCGTGGGCATTATCCTGAGCCAGACACACACCCTCATCTCGCAGGCGCTGGTTGGGGCCGATAAATCGACGCTCTACGCCGCGAGCCAAGTTGTGTCAGTCATTGTCACATTTGCGGTCGGCTTGATCGCGATCCCAGCATTGAAAGCTGAAGGCGCGGCACTCACAGTCTTCGCAGGGGCAGCAGCCGCCATGTTCGTCTACGGTGTGATTGCCGCATCTAGGCTGGTGAAGCACATGGGATGGATCCGTATTCATGCCGTTGAAACCAGTGCAGCGAGAGAATAGGCCTCTCGCTGCATTTCGATCGCGGGTTGCGCTCTATCAACGGTTTAGTGGTATCAGGAATTCGTGCCGTATCCCTGGGGGTGCGTCGAGTGCCAGCGCCAAGCCGTCTCGACGATAGCTT
>CAYTME010000174.1:1653-3075 GCA_964438415.1 uncultured Pleurocapsa sp.
AACTCGCGCTCGGCCAATGATGCATCCGCTGTCAGTGCAGCAGGGTCACCTGGGCGCCGCGGTCCGACCCGATATGGCACTTTACGGCCTGACACTGCCTCGACCGCCTGAATAACCTGCAAAATCGAGTAACCGGAGCCGTTGCCCAGATTGTAGGTACGGCTGCGTCCATCCTGGAGCGCCTCCAATGCCAGCAGATGCGCAGATGCCAGATCGACGACATGAATGTAGTCGCGGATGCAGGTTCCGTCGGGCGTTGGGTAGTCATCGCCGAAGACGGTCAATTCTTCGCGCTGTCCCATGGCCGTCTGGATCGTCAGTGGGATAAGATGCGTTTCGGGTGTGTGATCTTCCCCGATATGCCCGTCTGGGTGTGCCCCAGCGGCATTGAAATAACGCAGACAGCAGTAATTCAGACCGTGAATCTCTTTCATCCAGTAAAGCATTCGCTCGATGACGAATTTGCTCTCGCCGTACGGGCTGGCTGGCTGCGGCCGCGTTTCGCTTTTGATCGGCAGCTCCACATCGCCGCCGAAGAGGTTGGATGTCGATGAAAGGATGAATGATTTCACACCATGCGAGACAGCCGCCTCGATGATGTTGCTGGCCGCTAACAGATTGTCGCGCAGGTACAGCCACGGCTTCTGCATGCTCTCGCCGACAAGGGTGTACGATGCAAAATGGATGATGCCATCTACAGGATGGCTGTCCATCGCCTGTATGACGCGATCTCGATCGAGCAGATCGATCTCAACAAACACCGCCTCCGGGTGAAGTGCGCCGCGATGTCCAGTGGAGAGATTATCCAAGACGACGACTTGATGGCCTTGATTGAGCAGAAGATCGACGGTGTGGCTCCCAACGTAGCCTGCACCGCCCGTGACCAGAATGCGCAAGATGCGTTCCTTTCAGCGATAAGGCAAGACTGTCCGAGCGGACCGGTGTAAACAGCAGCTTGTCGGCGCAGACACTTAGCCAGCGATGAGCGCGCGGAGCTGCTGAAAATTCTCGTCCCAAGCCGCTTGGCGTTCCTCAAGGAACTTGTAGGTCTCTGCGATCAGTTCAGCTTCTCGGCGCTGCACCTCGCGAATCCCTTCGGCGATGCTCTCCCCCGTGTTTTCTACAAAGACGGTGCCTCTGTAGAAATACTCGACTGTGGTTTCTTGATGCGACATGATAACCGGCTTGTGCATCGATATGCCATCTTGTCCGGCCATGATAAGCGAATTCTTCCACTCTGTCAGCGCCATCACGGCACGGCAGCCGTGGAGCAAATCCCAATAGGCATCTCCGCGCAGGTAGCCCGTGAATGTGCAGTTGGGCGGCGCGCTCGCAATCTGCGCCGGGTCGCCCTTCGAGGTGTCACCTGTGATGTAGAAATGCACCTCGGACAGGCCGGCAGCCGCCTGTAACACCGTCTCC
>CAYTME010000174.1:3085-4575 GCA_964438415.1 uncultured Pleurocapsa sp.
AGGCAACAGGCGCGCTGCGTCTAAGACACATTGAAGCGGTTCATCTTCTGCAAACGTGTTGACCACAGCGATCTCGAACTGATCCTCTTTCGGCATCCGGGTGAATGCTTTGCCTGCAACATCCTTCGGTGGACGTTCAAGCACAATCGTGTTGGAGGCACCTCGCGACTCAAAAAATCGTTTGAAGCGCACCTGGTCGGAGACATTGGCCAGCGCGTGACGGGCAAGCCACACCTGAAACGGAGTCGACCATGCCCACTTCTGCATGAACAGCGCAGGGGGATGCGTATCCATAATGTATTTGGAACCTGTCAGGAGACAAAAGATAAACACGCAGAAGACCGCAACAACCGGCGGGTTGGTGATGTAGATAATTTTTGGCCGTTCCTTAAATAGAAGCTTCCAAGTGGCAATCCACTGCAAGGGGTACTTAAACGGCGCATAGACCGGCGTTTTGTACTTGAGGAAATGAATATGATAGATTGGTATCTCCAGCCGCCGTGCAATCGACTCGGTGCGCTGCTCCTCCGGTGCCCACACGAGCGCTAGGGATTTCGAATTAACTGAGTGCATTGCAGCCCCTTTGTCGCGATGATTTTAGAGGATAGTATTACACTTTATGAATATTCACAATGAAAACATCGCGAAATTTGTGTGAATTTTCTGCGAACCCTACGATCGTTGGAAGCAGTGTATGATTGCGCGCATGACGTTTTGAAGAGGCTGGGCATGATTGAATTCACAGCCACACGACCCGCTAAAGGCCGTTTCTCCGTATGGTCACCCACTTTCGATTGGGCAAGGGAGAACGCGCTTTGAAAACAATACTTGTGACCGGAGGCGCGGGTTTCATCGGAAGCCACACCGCACGGCGGCTCTTGGCACTAGGATATCGGGTTGTCATTCTGGATAACTTCAACGCGTATTATTCTCCAGCGCGTAAGCGCAGTAACGTCGCTGATTTAGTCATCCATCCACATGCCGTGCTGATCGAAGCTGACGTTCGTGATGCAAGCTTGATGGAACGGGTGGTCATCGAACACAGAATTGATCGCATTTGTCACCTAGCAGCACTCGCCAACGTGCGCGCCAGCGTCGAGCGCGCGCAGGAATATCTCCAAAACAACACCATAGGCGCGGTCAATCTCATGGAGGCGGGGCGCAAACGCGGGATCGAGGTGTTCGTGATGGCATCGACATCGTCGGTTTACGGGAGCGATACCCCCGTGCCGTTCGTTGAGACAGCACCAGCCGACCGTCCACTGGCGTCTTACCCAGCGAGCAAACGTGCTGCCGAGATCATGGCATATACATATTACAACCTGTTCAAAATGCCGATGACCATCTTGCGGCTCTTCAACGTCTACGGTCCGAACGGACGTCCTGACATGATGCCGCTCAAGGTCATAGAGACGCTCGTTCAACGCAAGACGCTCACGCTCTTCAACAATGGTGCGATTGAGCGCGATTGGACATACATCGATGATGCC
>CAYTME010000174.1:4598-6040 GCA_964438415.1 uncultured Pleurocapsa sp.
AGCGACCATTCGGCTACGAGGTCATCAATCTCGGATTCGGCGCGCCGTCGTCGCTCAACCATTTCATCACCATCTTGGAGCGGCTGACTGGCCTGCGTGCGATCACTGAATCCGTACCAGCGCCGCCGACAGAGCCGCCAATCACATTCTGCGATAACAGCAAGGCACGGGAACTGCTCGGTTTCGACCCCAAGATCTCGCTGGCCGAAGGGTTGGCACGCACTTGGGAATGGTATCAATCGGTCACGGAGCGCAGCTAATTCGACGTCCCGTGGGACGATTGGAGCCGTTCGTACACATCGAGCAGTTGAGCGACAGTGTGATCCCAACTCAGCAGCGCTTTCACTCGGGCCTGCGCAGTTTTACCTAACTTGACGCAAAGGGCGGGGTCATCGATGAGGCGCAAAATGGCGTGCGCGAGAGAGTCGGGATCGTTTCGTTCGACAAGAAGTCCATTGACTCCGTCCTCGATCAATTCCGCGCTGCCGCCGCTGCGGGTAGACACGACTGGAACACCGCTCGCCAGTCCTTCGATCAGCGCCATCGAAAACGGTTCGCTCCAGACGGATGACGAGATGAATGCCGTGGCTTGGCTCAGATGATTCTTCAGCTCATCATTGGGCACCGATCCGTGAATGCGCACCTGCTGGCGCAATTCGTCCGGGATCATTGCTCGCAGTGCCGGCAGATACCGATCTCGTTTGGTGATCGGATGGTAGAACCGCGCAAGTGCGCGTACGATTGGGTCGTCATCCATTGGGATGAGGTAGTGATACCCGATAGCTTGGGTGCCACCGACGATATGCAGCTCCGCCTTAGGGCAGCGTGCAGCCACCTGCCGAAAGGCCTCGATCAGAACATGTACACCTTTTTCCGGTGAGACGCGCCCGACGAAGAGCAGGTGTGGCTGATCGATAGGGGCAGAGATGCGGCCAGCGCTCTCAGCGATGAGACGCTCGACATCAGCACCGTTATGAAGGGTCTGACAGCGCGCTGATTGATCGGGAAAGCTGGCCCGGAATGCATCCGTTACAAAATCAGAGACAGTGAGCACGAAATCGGCTGCTTGCAGGTAGCGCCTGACGATCGCAGGGTCAAACTGCGACAGCCAAAGCGTGTGCATGTGGATGATGATCTTGGAAGTTGGGTTGTGATGGCGGAGGGATATCACAAATGGCGGAATGGCGGTGATGTGAATGATATCCCAATGCTCGCGGCTCAGATCACGAGCGATGTGCTCGATGTAAAAAGGATGAAACCAACGCGTCGCAAAGATCGGACGCTTGCGTCGCGGGAAACTCGTCAAATACTCCAGATTTATGAGGCCGTTGACGAAACGTCTCTCCCACCCATACGCGCTCGCCGACGTATAGCGAAACTCAATTCCCTGGTCATGAACGGTGCCGCTGTGCGTTCTGTCCCCTCGCGAATACACGACCACC
>CAYTME010000174.1:6080-8758 GCA_964438415.1 uncultured Pleurocapsa sp.
CCGTTTGGTGACTTCATGCGTCCACAGCATCAACGAGGCGGTCGCGTGCTTTTCGCTCACGGTTGGGACGGTTTCAAACGGGGGGTGGATGAAAGCGATGCGCATGCGCCTAACTCCTTCACCTCACCTTACAGTGTAACCGAACCTACTTGCACAGAAACAAAAACCGTAATAACGAAGCTTCGGTTCATTGTGCGAGACCGAGACTCGCACAGAGCTGGAGATACACACTGACAGTGGCTGCAGTTGAGCTGAACGCCAGCGGAAGAATGGAAAGCGGGACTAGCACCCTCGACTGCCCACATCGAGTGATGCAGTAATCGAGGGTGTTCTTTTCAGTCGGTCATCCCAAGATGCACTGGCTGAGGTTAGATCTTACCCAACACGATGGAGGCATTCTGCCCGCCCAAGCCAAAGCTGTTGGACAGCACATAGCGCAGCCCACGAACGTCACGCGCGACGTTTGGCACGTAGTCGAGATCGCACTCAGGATCGGGGGTCTCATAATTGATGGTAGGGTGGATGACCTGCTCGACCAGGCTCATGACGCTGGCAATCACCTCGATAGCACCAGCGGCACCCAGCGCATGGCCGATCATACTCTTCGTCGAGCTGATCATGATGTTGTATGCCTGCTCACCGAACACCTTCTTGATCGCTAGTGTTTCCATCGAGTCATTCGCTTGAGTCGAGGTGCCGTGCGCGTTGATGTAGCCGATATCATCAGGGTTGACATGCGCATCTTCCAGCGCCCAGCGCATCGACCGAGTCGCGCCGCCCGCGCTGGGATCAAGCGCAGCGATATGATAAGCATCTGATGACGACGCATGGCCGAGGACTTCAGCATAGATGCGCGCGCCTCGCTTGAGTGCGTGCGCAACGCTCTCCAGAATCACGACGCCCGCACCCTCGGAAAAAACGAAGCCATTCCTGTTTTTATCGAAGGGACGGCTGGCTTTCTCTGGTTGGTCGTTGTAGCCGGTCGAGAGCGCCTCCATCGCCTCAAAAGCGGCGATAGCATAGTCTTGCAGCACCGCTTCGACCCCACCGGCGATGACGACATCGCTGCGTCCGTTCTTGATCATTTCACTGGCCTCGCCGATAGACTGTGTGCCTGCTGCGCACGCCGTCGACGGAGTCAACAGCGGACCGAGCGCGCGGAAGACTTTGCTCACGTAATGCGCCGGCATATTCGGCAGCGAGTTGACGAGGTTCAGCGGATTGGGCTTGCGCCGATCGGCACGATATTTCGTCGTCGTCTGCTCTGAAAGTTCTTGTGAACCGAGCGACGAGCCGATGCAGACACCGACCCGTTCACCCTGGGTTTCGATCTGAGCGACCGTGAGACCGGCATTTTCGAGCGCCTGACGAGCAGCAGCGATAGCGCGACCCATGCGACGCGCTTCCTTACGGTCGATCTGGTAATCATCCGGATTGAAGCCGCGCACTTCGCCCCCGATCTGCACCGGCACATGATCGATCGGGACATTTTCGATGCGCCGGATCCCCGATCGTCCGGCTTTGAGTGACTCCCACAATTCCTTGACTGATCCCAGAGCGGTAACAGCACCGAGACCTGTGATTACGACGCGCGGGCGTCCATTACGCAGAAGTTCCATGATGTGTTTTACCCCCGTTCGGCGGTTGGCGCTTAGGCCATCAGCCGAAAGTTTCGCCTCACCTGCTACTCAAAACCCGTCAGAATGCAATTCGCTGCGAGCGGCGTCCGATCTAAGTCATCGCGCTTAAACCCTGGCGGATTGCAGCGATCACGCCGCCAGCAACCGCGTCACGCGCCTGCCGTACGCCGTTTCGAATTGCGTTCGCGTTCGACCGGCCGTGACCGATAATGACAACACCGTTGACACCTAGAAGTGGCGCGCCGCCGATCTCAAACGGATCGATCGCGCGCTGCACGCGCCGAAAAGCCGGACGAGCGAGCAAACCCCCGATCTTGGTTTGCAGCGTGCCCATCATTTCCTGGCGGATCATATCGGCAAGAGCGCGCGTGCCCGCTTCGAGCGTTTTGATGTAGACATTGCCAACGAAACCATCGGTGACCACGACATCGGCAGCACCCTTGAGCACATCCTTCGGCTCGACATTACCAATGAAATGGAGTGGCAGCGCGCCAATCAATGCACTTGCCTCTCGAATGAGTTCGTTGCCCTTGCCTTCCTCCTCTCCGTTGGAGAGGAGCGCGATACGCGGCCGCTGAATCCTAAGTGTCACCTGCGCATAGAGCGACCCCATGAGCGCGAACTGCGCCAACCAATCCGGCTTGCAGTCTGCGTTAGCACCGACATCCGTCAAGACGGTGCGCTGCCCAGCGAAGGGCAAGATCGCGGTCAGAGTTGGACGTTTGACGCCGTGTATGCGTCGCAGCGTGTGAAGAACGGCGATGCTGAGCTGCGCTCCGGTGTTGCCCATCGACACGAAGGCATCGGCTTTGCCATCGCGCACGAGGCCCATGCCGATATGCATCGAGGAATTGGGCTTCGCCTTGCCGACGACGCTCGGTTTGTCGTCCATCGTCACTGCTTCAGGCGCGTGGATAACCTCGATATTGAGGCCGCTCGTTTGATGCTTGCTCAACTCGCGTTCGATCTGTGCTTGGTCGCCGACCAAGATGACCGGGTCACCGAAATCGCGTGCGGCCAGAACCGCGCCTTCGACCT
>CAYTME010000175.1:0-8568 GCA_964438415.1 uncultured Pleurocapsa sp.
GGTCGCGGCAGATGCTCTGCCCGATGGCGGAGGCAAAGCGGGCATTCGGCGCGTGAGTCATCTGCGCCAGGATGAAGCCCGCCATCACCAGTGGGGTGTTGATCCCCTGAGCCAGCACCTCTCCATCCACCACCTGCCGCGCAATGCAGGTGCAGATCAGCTCATCAACGGTATAGTCCGCGTTGGTCATCGTTGGCTCGTTTCGGTCATGCTACACTTGAGGCTGCAATGCCCCAATCCTGCTGCCATATTGTACACAGTCGAGGTCGATTTTCATGCCACTCAACCTGGTTATCGTGCTTGCCGGGCTGGTCGTCGGGCTGTCCAAAGGCGGGCTGGGCGCGCCGCTGGGCGGGCTGATCGCCCCGATGCTGGCGATTACCTTTCCGGTCTCACAGGCGGTAGCGCTCACCCTGCCGCTGCTGCTGGTCGGAGATGGATTCGCCATCGCCGCCTACTGGCGGGCATGGAACATGCGCTATATCTGGTGGCTGCTGCCCGCCGCACTGATCGGCATCGTCATCGGCACGACCCTGCTGGTGAGCCTCGACAACCGCGTCCTCAAGATCGCCCTGGGCTTGTTCACCCTGTTCTTCGTCGCCTTCAAGCTGTTCGGCGATCGGCTGCTCAGCGCGGCGTATGTGCGCCGATCGTGGCATGACCCCGCCGCCGGGCTGATCACCGGGCTGGCGTCAGCGCTCGCCAACGCTGGCGGAACGCCCTACACCATCTATCTGATGCTGCAAAAGCTGGAACCGCGCGTCTTCGTCGGCACGATCACGCTGTATTTCACGATTATCAATCTGCTGAAGGTCCCCGGTTACATCGGCGCAGGGCTGCTGGACATCGACCGGCTGCTCACGCTGCTGCCCGCCCTGCCGCTCATCCCAGTGGGAGTGCTGGCAGGTCGAGCAATCGTCAACCGCGTCGATCCGCGCTCTTTTGAACGCATCCTGCTTGCAGTTTTGGCATTAGCGGGCGTACTACTGCTGATCGGATGATTACGGTTCAATCAATTTGCTTCAACGATATTTGAAATTACATTTCGTATTAACTTTAACATTTGAAAAAATTAATTATACGCTTATTGCTCTAAAGCCTGATGAAACTTATTACTGAGTTAATCGGTCGTTGAAAGCGTGCATATAGCATATGGGTTTGGGCATGATACCTATCACATCAAGCCTGAGTCTTATCATAGTGTCAAGGAGCTGTTGTCAATCATGCTGAAGCGGTTTTTGACTATCGCGGTGATCGTGCTGGGAATGATCCTGGTGTCGGCGGTTGTGGCGCAGGATACTCCGGCGGTAAGTCAGTTGAATGGCTCAGGGGCGACCTTCCCGCTCACGCTGTACAATGCCTGGAATCGCGACTACGCTGCTCGTTTCGGCGTGCAGGTCAACTACGCGGGCGGTGGTTCGGGGCGCGGGCAGCGCGACATCCTTTCGGGTGTGGTCGATTTCGGTGGCACAGACTCGTTCCTGACCGACGGGCAGATGGCAAACTCACGCTGCGGGCGCATCCTGCACGTCCCTGCTGCGCTGGGCGGCATCGCCATCATTTACAATCTGCCGGAAATCGGCACGCAGCGCCTGAACCTGCGCGGTAACGAGATCGCCAAGATTTACCTGGGCGAGATCACCCGCTGGAACGACCCGCTGCTGACCGCTGAAAATCCGCAGCTCGCCAGCGTCGATCGTGAGATCACCCCGATCTTCCGCGCCGACTCGTCGGGCACGACCTTCAACTTCACGGTATTCCTCGCCAGCGAGAACGCCAACTGGGGCACAGCGCGCGTCGGTCAGTCGATCAACTGGCTGCGTGGTCAGAGCGCTCAGGGCAACCCGGGCGTCGCCAACCTGGTCGGCGTGACGCCCGGTGCGATCGGTTACGTGGAAGTGTCGTTCATCGGTCGCCTCCAGTTCGCCGCGATCAAGAACCCCACTGGCGGTTTCGTGCTGCCGACCACCGAAGCGGTCTCCGGCGCGGCTGAGGGTGTGGAGATTCCTGAGGATACCCGTATCGTCCTGATCTATCGTTCGGCGAACCCGAATGCCTACCCGATCTCGACCTTCACCTGGCTGATGGTCTGCCAGAACCAGTCGGATGCGGGTCGCGCGCGTGAGATCGCCCGTTATCTGTGGTGGGCGGTCACCGAAGGGCAGTCGTACACTGCACGTCTGGGCTATGCCCCCCTGCCCCGCCGCGTCGTGGAACTGGCAAAAGCGAGCATCCTGAGCATCAACAACCCCGATGGTTCGCAGGCGCTGCCCACCAGCATCGCCACGCGCTAATCTTTCGCAGTTTTTCAGTATACTGAAGTGAACCGACAGGGGCGGATCCGCCCCTGTCGGATTTTACAGACAGCACAGGATGACACAGGATGTCTGCAACCACTCCCCTACCTTCCAAACGTTCATCATTTTTAGGTGCTGGCGATCGCCGATTCCTCACCCTTGTTCAGCTATGTGCTGTGGTCGGCATCCTGCTCATCATGGCGATCGTCTTCGTCCTCGTCACCCAATCTCAGCTCGCTCTTCAGACGTATGGGCTGGGCATCTTCACAGGGACATTGTGGGATTTGCCAGCACAGCGTTTTGGTGCGCTTTCATTCATCTACGGCACAGTTATTTCGTCGATGCTGGCACTGCTGATCGCCACGCCGGTCGGCGTAGGCGCAGCATTGTTCGTCTCAGAATATGCCCCCTCATGGCTCGGTCGTCCGGTCGCTTTCATTGTGGAGCTGCTGGTTGCCATTCCCAGCGTAGTCTATGGGCTGTGGGGGTCAGCAGCGCTGGTCAATTTCATGCGCGAGACGATCAACCCGTTCATCATCAGCACGATCAGCCCCATTCCATTTGTGGGGACGGTCTTTTTCTCGCCACCTGATTTTGGCGGACGCAACTTACTCACGTCCGGGGTCATCCTCGGCATTATGATTTTGCCGATCGTCATGTCGGTCTCGCGCGAGATCATCGCGCAGGTTCCACGCCTGCACAAAGAAGGGATGCTGGCACTTGGAGCAACCAAATGGGAAGTCATCCGCATGACTGTGCTGCCGTATGCCCGCTCTGGCATCCTGGGTGCAGCACTGCTCGGTCTGGCGCGCGCGCTGGGCGAGACGATGGCGGTGCTGATGATCGGCGGCGGTGGCGTGACCTTTGAAGACCGCATCGAGTTATCCTTCTTTTCGACGGTCTCGACCATCGCATCGCGCATTGCCAGTTCCGCGACCGAGTCGGTCGTGCCGATCGATTTTTCGGCACTGGTCGCGCTCGGCCTGGTGCTGCTGCTGGTCGCTTCAATCGTGAATATCATCGCGCGCGAACTGGTACGCCGTTCAGCGCTGATGCCTGGGGAGTAAGATCGCCATGGCCGACATCACCACATCACGTGGCATTTCAGCCTCAGCCGGGCAGGAGATGCTCAAGGGAACCTCTACAGAACGGGGACGCTACAACCGCCGCAAAATCATCAGCGCACTCATGCTGCTGCTCGTCACCCTGCTCGCTGCCAGCGCTGTGAGTATCCTGGCACTGATCGTTCTTGACCTGATCGTCAACGGCGTGTCATCGATCAATCTCGATCTGATCACTCAGGAGTCGCTGCAAGGCGGTATCCTGAACGCGATCATCGGCACAGTGCTGATGGTAGGGACAGCCGCGCTTATGGCTGTGCCGATCGGCATTCTGTCAGCGGTATATCTGTCGGAGTATGGACAAAATTCGCGTTTCGCTCAGGTCGTCCGTTTCTGCCTCGACCTGCTGGCACAGATGCCCTCGATTGTCATCGGATTGTTCATCTGGCTGTTCGTGGTGGAATATCGGGTACTGCTGCCTGTAGGGTTTACGGGTTCGCTCGCCCTTGCGATCATCATGCTGCCGATTGTAGCGCGCACGGTAGAAGAGATTCTTCGCCTCGTGCCCAACATGCTGCGCGAAGCGGCACTCGCGCTCGGCGTCCCACGCTGGCGGGTGGTGATCGGCGTCGTCATTCCGACAGTTTTCCCCGGCATCATCACAGGTGTGCTGCTCGGTCTGGCACGTGCAGCGGGTGAAACCGCACCCATCCTGCTGGTGGCGGGCAGCGACTTCATCAACTGGAACATGTTCGAGAACCCGATGGGCGCGATCCCGCTTCAGATTTACAAAGATACCGTCGTGGGTGACTTCCCGCGCGCCTACGCCGCTGCGCTGGTGTTGATCGTCACCATCGCTATGTTCAGCGCTGCTGCCCGCTTTTTCACTCGCCGTGTTCAGATCGACTTCTAGGCAAAGGATAACGATATGGCTATATCCTCCGTCATGACTCCCGCTGCTGCGCCCAATGTCGCTCAGAATGGTGGGGGACATCGCATCGAGGTGAAAAATCTTTCCGCCTACTATGGCGCGAACCTCGCTTTGGAAAACGTCAACCTGACGTATCTGCCCAACAAAATCACCGCCATGATCGGACCGTCCGGGTGCGGCAAATCCACGCTCATCCGCTGCCTGAACCGAATGCACGAAGTCATTCGTGGCGCGCGCGTTGAGGGGCAGGTGATGCTGGACGACATGGATATTTACGCGCCGGATGTCGATCCGGTTCAGGTGCGCCGCAGCATCGGCATGGTCTTTCAGAAGCCCAATCCCTTCCCCACCATGTCGATCTACGAGAACGTCATCGCTGGCTTCAAACTGAGCAGCGGGCGCAAAAGCAAGGCGGAACTGGATGATATCGTGGAGAAGGCGCTGCGCGGTGCAGCCCTTTGGGATGAAGTGCGAGACAAGCTCAAGGTGAGCGGCGGATCGCTTTCCGGTGGGCAGCAGCAGCGCCTGTGCATCGCGCGCGCCATCGCCGTTGAACCGAAAATCCTGCTGCTCGACGAGCCGTGTTCCGCTCTCGACCCGATCTCGACCATCAAGATCGAACAGCTTATGAAAGAACTGGTTGCGGATTACACGCTTATCCTCGTCACGCATAATATGCAGCAGGCGAGTCGCGTCAGCGATTTCACCGCTTTCTTCCTCGCGGGCGAACGGCGAGTCGGTCAACTGATCGAATATGGTCCGACAGAGCGTATTTTCGCAGCCCCTGAACGGAAAGAGACCGAAGATTACGTCACCGGGCGCTTCGGTTAGCGAGCATCAGAAAGCGGGATGACCAGCAGCATCCCGCTCGATACGAGAACAGCCAATATCGCTGCTGGCATAGACAGCAAGCACGCTGGGGACGGGATACAACGAGTCGATCATGACATAATTATCCCGTCCGTCATCGAAGTGCAGCAGTGATGAACTTCCGCCATCCAGATTGACCAACGCCTCCACATCCAGATCGGTGCGCGTCAGATAATCCGCCAGCGTATGCAGGCGAACCCCCAGACCCGGCGTGCTGACCAGCAGTACACGACCCTGCTTATCTATTCCCACAGCAGTGCGGCGCGTCAGCACCGAGTCCGGACGGTCTTCAAAAAGAGGCGCACCATTTCTGATGAGCATCGGATACCCCTGCACTGCCTGCAAGATCGGTTCATCCTGATAAGGCTGAGAAACCAGCCACCTCATCCTCACAGTATGCTGCTGATCGACAAACAGCATCCCACCGCGTCGATTGAGCGACCTGCCGTGTAAAACGCCGTCAGCAGCGACCAGCCCAATCGCCTCGTGTGCTTGGTCGAAGAAATGCGCGTTGACGAAGACACTGGCACATGGAATCTGCGTCGTCCACTCATCGCGCAGCAGAGGCGCGCCTGGGCGATAATGCACACGCAGCATAAAATTCGCCGGATCGATGCGGACGACCATCAGCTGCGCGCCGTCGCTGTGCGGCGGATAGTACATCCCGTATTCCAGTCCTGGCTGTACCATCACCCATTGGCGGGCGATATATCGGTGCGCTGGGGTCGCTGTGGGCAGAATGAACACAGGTTCGGCATAAAATTCGGGGATTTCATCTTCCGCTATGACGCTGTACCCGCTGCTCAACCCTACCACGATACAGCAAAGGATGATGATCAGAAAGACAGCGTAGTAAGCAGTGGGAAGACGCATGATGATGACGCTTTCGTTCGGAATAGTTGTAAACAGACGAAAGCTTAATCAGCGCCAGTTAAGGATGTGCAAACCATCTTTTAAATGCAGAAGCAGATGCAGGCGCTCTGTTGCCCACATCTGCCTTGTGATCAGCTAACCCGCCACCAGTCGCATGAATTTGCGCTTGCCCACCTGAAGCACGATCGGCAGCGCCGCCGGGTCGATCATGGCATGAACGTCAGTCACCGGTTCGCCATTGGCGCGCACCCCGCCCTGCTCGATCAGACGGCGCGCCTCACCCCCACTGGCGACCATGTTCAGCCGTCGGAGAATATCAACCACCTTCTCCGGCGCCCCCAGTACTGACTCCTCGATGTCTTCCGGCATGCCCGTCCCGCTGCGGAAGACCTCATCCCACCGTTTCTGCGCGGCTTCAGCATCCGCCGAGGTGTGGAAGATGGCCACGATCTCCCGCGCCAGACGCATCTTGGTTTCGTTCGGGTGCAGCGACCCATCCGCCAGCCCGCGTTCCAGTTCCTCCAGCCGCGCGCCCGACCAGCCGAGGATGAGCTTGTGGAAGATCGGCATGGTGGCATCCGGCAGGCTCATCACCTTGCCGAACATATCCCAGGGTTCCGCCATCAGGGGGATATGGTTGCCGGTACTCTTGCTCATTTTGGCGCTGCCATCCGTCCCAGGCAGACTTTCGCCCATGATAATGGCGATCTGCGGGCGCTGCCCCAGCGCTTCCTGCAATTTGCGCCCCGCCACCAGAATGTTGAACAACTGATCCTGCCCGCCCACCTGCACATCGGTCTCCTGAGCGACGGCATCATACGCCTGCATCAGCGCATAGAAGAACTCGTGCAGGTAGATCGGCTGCCCGGCGTCCACGCGCTTGCTGAAATTCTCGCGCACGAGGAACTGCTGCACCGTGAAATTGGACGCCAGCCGGATGATGTCGGCGAAATCCAGGCTGGACAGCCATTCGTCATTGTAGCGGATGCGCGTCAGATTCGGATCGAGGATTTTGAATGCCTGCTCCGCATAGGTGCGGGCATTCTCACGCACCTCATCGCGGGTGAGCTGCGGGCGCGCCTTGTCCTTGTCCGACGGGTCTCCGATCAGGCTGGTGAATGTGCCAACCAGGAAAGTGACATCGTGTCCGAATTCCTGAAACTGGCGGAGTTTACGCATGGTGATCGTGTGCCCCAGGTGCAGGTCCGCTGTGCGCGGGTCATAGCCGCAGTAGACGCGCAGCGGACGCCCCTGTTTTTCGGCTTCGATCAGCCGTTCGCGCAGTTCGCGCGTCATCGTCTGTTTGGTCTGCGGGTCGCCATATTCAGCGCCCGACATCAGTACCTCTACCTGCTCGTCGATCGTCGGCATGGGTGGCTCATCTTCACAATACGCGGGTAAAAACGGGTCAGAATACTTTGGTGACCCGGTGAATCTTAAACCGGATTATCACCATGTCCAGAGTCGTCCGCCACAGTTCGATGTCTTTTTCGGCGGCATCGGGCGCTTCATAGCGGTACGTCATGCGGCGCAGCCAGGCATAACCGGGGTCTTCCTCGACATGCCCCTCCCCCTTGAACAGCCAGCCGGGGGTGATCTCGCCAGCAGCGATCTCCCCGCCGCCGATGCACACCGACGCCTTCGGGTTGGCATTCAGATAATCGACCTTGCGCGTCTTGCGGTCGGTGATGATCACCAGATCATCGCCATCCACATCGAACCACAGCGGCACAGTATGCGGATAGCCGTTCGCGTCGGTCACGCTCAGGCGGGCGATCAGCGGGGTTTTGAGAAATTCGCGCACTTCCGGCGAGATCGTCATCACAGTACTCCAGAGAGGATAGAATATCACACCACAACCGCTTCTACCGTTTGCGGTGTACGACATTTATAATCACACAAGATAACCAGCACATGAGCAGCCTGTATCATTCACTGCGTCATTGTAAACCGGAGCGCATAACCCGCCATGAAACCGATGACCAGCGCCGAAGCGCGCCAGGCATTCCTCGATTTTTTTGAAGAAATGGGGCACAGGAAGGTGGCATCGTCGTCACTCGTGCCTTCCAATGACCCGACGCTGCTCTTCACCAATGCAGGCATGGTGCAGTTCAAGGATGTGTTCCTGGGGCTGGACAAGCGCGACTATACCCGCGCTGTCACCTCACAGAAGTCGATGCGCGTCTCCGGCAAGCACAGCGACTTGGAAAATGTCGGTCCGTCGCCGCGCCACCACACCTTCTTCGAGATGCTGGGCAATTTCAGCTTTGGCGACTATTTCAAGCGCGATGCCATCCGCTACGCCTACACTCTGCTGACGCAGGTGTTCGGTCTGCCTGCCGATCGACTGGTCTACACCGTCTACCAGAACGACGACGAGGCATTCGACATCTGGGTCAATGACATCGGCATCGACCCGCGCCGCGTCGCCCGGATGGGTCCGAAGACCAATTTCTGGCAGATGGCGGAGACCGGTCCATGTGGACCGACCAGCGAAATTCACTGGGACAAGACGCCCGAACTGGGAGAAGACTCG
>CAYTME010000176.1:0-1442 GCA_964438415.1 uncultured Pleurocapsa sp.
CGGCATCAAGCTCGCCGCCAATGCAGATCAAGTTGGGGTAAGGCGGCGGCGGGATGGGCTGGTCATCCGGGAAAGCGGCCGCCACCGGCAGGGCGAGCAGGAAGTAAAGCGGGGGCTGTGTCGCCTGACGGATAGCGGCCTCGCCAGGTGGGTAGTCCTCGACCGTCGGCAGACGCCGTTCTGTCGCGATCAGGCGCACGACGTTGTAGTAATCGGCCTCGTGTCCCTGCCACAGCGGTTTGAGCAGCGCATGTGATACGCCGATCGCGAGCTGAAGCGCGAGGATGGCGCGCAGCCAAACGCGCGCAGGTATACCGATCAGGCGGTTGAGCGTGCGCATCAAAATACCCCAGGACGGAACCGCAATCCCGGATGAAAGACCCACCCACCAGCCCGCCGCGAGTAGACGATCCTCGGCACGGCGGGCCACAGCGCCAGGCTGAACAGCGCGCGACCCGGCACTGTGATCAAGCGGGCGGCGTGGGGCAGCCGCACGCCGATCTCCTCGTAATACCGCTGTGCTTGGCCGGACTTCTGGGCTGGATGCCGCCGAAAGACGCCGACCAGCCCGCGCACCGTGACCAGCGCCGCGTGCCGCGCGAAACGCTGCCACAGCTCGAAATCGAGCGAGTAGTGGCGGCTCTCATCCACATAACCGCCGCTGGCCTCCCACAAACGGCGCCGCCAGAATGTGGACTCCTGCTGGATGAAGCCCAGACCGCGCCCATGATACCAGCCGCGCGCGATCAAGCTGCGCAAGCGCGCGGTCGGCGGCGTGAATGAGGTCAGGTAACCCTCAGTGCTGGCATGCAGCCCCCATCCTGAGATCCAAGCGACCTGCGGGAAGCGGGCGAAGATTTCCCCGACGAGCGCAAGCGCGCCCGGCAGCAGCAGATCGTCGCTGTTGAGCCAGCCCATGATCTCCCCCGATGAGCGGGCAAAGCCCCGGTTGATGGCCGCGGCCTGGCCGTCATCGGGCGTCGTATCCCACCATGCGAGCTGATCCTCATAGCGGCGGATGATCTCAGCGCTGCCGTCGGTTGAGCCGCCGTCGGTGACGATGTATTCAAGCTTGGGGTAGCCCTGGCTGAGGACAGAGCGCAGCGTCTGCTCGACGAAGCGGGCTTGATTGAACGACGGCGTGACCAATGTGATGCTGGGATGCTCCATGAGCGAAGCGCGCTGTCATGCCCGACATGAGCCGGGTCAGTAAGCGCCTTTCAAGCTCAGCACGCTGGGGATCGTGCGCAGGATGATCCAGAGGTCGAGCCAGATCGAGTAATGGCGGATGTAGTACAGATCGTCGTCGATGTGATCGCGCAGCGGACGATCGGCACGTCCGTTGGTCTGCCACCAGCCGGTGATACCCTGCGGCACCTCCAGCCGCCGCTGCTGTCGCCAGGTGTAGTGCGCAGCGGCCTGCGCCATTTCTGGCCGTGGGC
>CAYTME010000176.1:1452-8495 GCA_964438415.1 uncultured Pleurocapsa sp.
GACAATGCTCATATCTCCGCGCAGGACATTGAAGAACTGCGGCAGTTCATCGAGGCTGGTGCGGCGCAGAAAACGCCCAACGCGGGTGACACGTGGATCGTCCGCTCGCTTGATGTAGCCGTCATCCGGTGTCTGTGCTGCATCATGGAACATGGTGCGGAACTTGTAGATGGTGAATTCAGACCCATGCTGACCGATGCGCCGCTGGCGGAAAATGACCGGACCGGGCGAGTCGAGCCGGATCGCCAGTGCGATCCCGGCGATCAACGGCGACATGATGACCAGCACGAACAGCGACAGCAGCACATCGATCACCCGCTTGGTCACGCGCTGGAACGGCGTCAGGACGGCTTCACGCAGGCCGATCAGCGGGATGCCGTGCAGATCGTCGGCATTGACGCGGAAGTAGGCGAGATCGGCATAATCGGGCGATACGCGCACGTTGACCGCGCTGTGATGCAGATCTCGCATCAGCCGGGTGATCAGCTTGGCTGTCGCTTCGTCGTACCAGCGCGTTGCGACGATCACCTCGTTGATCGCCAGATGATCGACGATCTGCGGCACTGCGCCGATCTGCTCACACAGGTCGCCTGCACGCGGGTCGAGCGCGACGCTCTCGACAACGCTGATCCCAGCCTGCTGCCAGCGTGCCAGCTTGCGCCGCAGGCGTTCGACATGATCGGCCTGGCCGATGATCAAGATTCGCCGCTGATCGTGGATGATGTTTTGCAGTTTTTGGCCAAAAGTGTGCAGCAGCAGCCGGTGGGCCAAGACGCCCACGAGCGCGATGATCAGGAAATAGAACGCCTGCAAACGCGAGAAATCGCGGTGGAACAAATAGATCATGCCCAAGAAGATGAGCGAAGCCAGCAGGTGATTCGAGATGACGCGGCGCAGCGTCGCGAACGGGAGCACGTCTGGACGCGCGTAATAGCTGCCGCTGTAGAAGCCGATCGTCACCCAAATTGCCGCCCCTGTTAGATAGAGCCAGGGCGGATTGATGAAGGTTTCGAGCACCGCTTCTTTGCCGTAGGGGATGTGAATGCGCAGAAAAGAAGCCATCGCCAGCGCTAAAACGACGATCAGCGCATCTGAGCAGGCCGCGAACACTTGAAAACGCAAGTTGTAGCGAAAGAGAATATTGACCTTCATCGATGCCGAATGCCTCCGGCTTACTGTGGCCGCTGCTAATATAGCACGTCATACAGATGATCTCAATCGATCAGCAGGCATTCGTCGATTAAGCGCTTGTGAATAAAAAATGCCCCTTCCCGCACGAGCTGGCAGGAAGGGGCGTCATCATGGACTGTCAGCCGTTGGACTGGCCGGCGTCGGATGCCGGTGTTTCGGTCGGTGCGGCTGTCGGTTCTGCAGACGGTGCTTCCACCGGCTCCTCTGTCAAAGTCGGCTCAACCGCCGGCAGTGTCGGTACGTCGGTCGGTGACAGTGTTGGCTGCTCGGTCGGCAGCAGTGTCGGTACGTCGGTCGGCGTCACCGCTTCGACAAACGCGATCAGCACATCATCGACCAGCCAGCGATCGGGCGGCGCGATGCTGCCGGTTGTCGGGCCTGCCTGCCAAGTGAAGCGGAACTGGATGATCTGGCCGCTGAAGGCGCTCAAGTCGGCTTCGAGCACCAACCATTCGCCCGATACCGGCACAGCCGACACCGGCAGCCAGTTGACACCGTCGATGCTGACCTGCACCAGCGCCGACCCCACGCCTTGATACCAACTGTGGAACATCAGCTTGACCGGCTGTGTCGCCAGACGCAGATCGACCGGCAGCAGCCACTGCGCGTTTTCCTCAGCCAGTTCCCCAGACGTCAGCGCCAAGCCAGCGCCGACGCCTCCGAACGCGGCGTCAGACGTCCACTGCCAGCCCGCACTCGCCGTCCAATCCTCCGCGCCCGCGTTCAGGTCCAGGTAGATCGGCGGCATCAGCGCCGGCTGCGTCGGCTCGACGGTCGGTTCAACTGTCGGTTCGATGGTGATGACCGGTTCAGCGGTGACAGGCGCGGGGTCTTCAACCGGTATGCCCAGCGTCTGCACGAGGAAGGCATCGATGCCGACCACGCCGCTGCTGAGCAGTACGAGCGTGTGTGCGCCTTCGGCCAAGCCCTCGATGGCGAAGCGGCTTCCGAACGCATACTCAACCAACCCCGTGCTGACCGCCGGATATTGGACGTCGTCGATCTGAACGATGAAGTCGCCGAACGACGGCCCGTTGACATAAACGACCTCGACGCGCGTGCCGCTAAAGGTCAGGCTGAGCGTCTGGTCGGCAGCGGTATTGATCAAGTATTGGCCGCCGCTCGCCCCTGGCGGACGGTTCATCGGCTGCCAATCCGCCGAGCGCATGACCGCCGGATCGTCCGACTCGACGGTGACCATGCCCTCGACGATCAGCGCTGCGCCGGCTGGTTCCGCAGTCGGCTCCGGCGTCACGACGGCAGCGCTGTCATCCGCGCCCGCAGCGGACCCGCCGAGCGGTGCCCCCTCGACCACGAAAGCATCGATGGCTGCCGCCCCGATCAGGTTGACGATGCGCAGCACATGCTCACCCGCGCCGAGACCGCTGACGGCGACCTGCTGGCGGAACTGCATTTCGTCGGCGTGCGCATCGACCGTCTGGACGATGACACCATCGACCTCGATGTCGAACGCGCCCAGCTCTGGTGCCGCAGTGTAGACCACCGCCACACTGCCGCCGCTGAAGGGCAGCGTCAGCGCAGCATTGGGGTCATCGCTCTGCAAGTACTGACCGCCGCTGGCCTCAGGCGCGGGGATCGGGCGCCAACCCTCGCTGGCGCTGACCCGCTCGCTGTCGGACTCGATCACGGTCGTCAGCGGAGCCGGCGTTTCCGGCACGACGGCGTCCGCCCCTGGACTCAGCGCGACGGTGCCCGTCCAGTGGCCGGTGATACCCGGCGCGCCAGCGATACCGCCGTAGACGAGGAAGATCTCGCCGATGCCCGTCGTGTTGCTGTTGCGCAAGAACCAGTAGGCCAAGTTGGGCACGTACATGCCGACGGTGTCATCGCCGTCGCCATCCCAGTCGCCGACCACCGGCTGGCCGCCGGCGATACCGCCGTAGAGCAGCGAGACATCGACGACGCCGGTCGTGTTGCTGTTGCGCAGCAGCCATTGGGCGGTGGCAGGATTGTAGAGGCCGATGGTGTCGATGCCATCACCGTTCCAATCGCCCGCGATCGGCAGCGCACCAGGGATGCCGCCGAACACGAAGCTGATATCGGCGGTGCCTGTCGTATTGCTGTTGCGCAGCAGCCACTGACCGGTCGAGGGGACGTAGAGGCCGGGTGTGTCGATGCCGTCGCCGTTCCAATCGCCGACGACAGGCAGCGCACCAGGGATGCCGCCGTAGACGAAGAAGATCTCCCCTGTGCCGGTCGTGTTCGAGTTGCGCAGGAACCAGTAGGCCAAGTTGGGTACGTACATGCCGAGCGTGTCGACTCCGTCATTGTTCCAGTCGCCGGTGACGGGCAGGCCGCCCGCGATGCCGCCGTAGAGCGCGATGATGTTCGGGTCGCCGGTCGTCAGGCTGTTGCGCAGCATCCAGACCGCCGTCGCCGGGTTGTAGATGCCGATGCGGTCGGCGATATTGAGCGGCGGCGGTACCGTGCGCAGATAGCCGTGCAGCACGATCTGCCACGAATTCCACGTGCCAACATCGCCAGTGAAAGCATCGCGCACGCTCAGCGTCCAAGTGCCGCTGCCGTTCTCACCCCAGTTGTTGATCGTCATCATGCGCCAGTTGTTGAAGTTGTCACCGCTGTCCTGGATGCGCGTCGGTTTGATCAGACTCTGCGTGCCGCTCGGCGCGGTCAGCAGCAGCTCCAAGTCGCCGCGATAGGTGTGGGTGGCGTTGAAGACGACCTCGACATGCTCGATGACGAAGTTCGACGGCACGCTCAGATTGATCGAGCGCGTGATCGGCGCGCCAGCGTCGGGGATGGTCGCATCGACGGTTTGCGAACCGCTGTAGTTGGTCGGTGCTGGGACGTTCGTCCACGTCTGCGCCAGCGCGACCGCCGCCTGCGCATCGACCGCGCCAAAGCCGTATTTGAAGTTGTAGCGGAAGCCCGCTGCGTTGGTACGCCATTCGGGATCGGTCGGGTCATTCTGGAACGCGGTGCGCGCCAAGATGTGCTGGACATCGCGCCAGCCCAGATTCGGGTTGGCGTTCAGCATGAGCGCGATCACGCCGGAGACGAGCGGCCCGGATGACGACGTGCCGCCGAAGTCGTTGGTGCAGTCGAGCGTCGCGCTGTAGCCGTTATAACCCGCGCTGCCCAGAAGATCGGTCGTGGTGATGCCGGTCGTCCCAGGTGGCAGTGTGTTGTAGTTCCACCAGTTGTACATGAAGTTGCTGCCGGCGGTGACGAAGATCGCCGTGCCTGGCTCGCTGTACCAAGTCTGCCGCCCATTGTGATCGACCGCGCTGACGGCGATGGTGAAGCGCGAATTGGCGAAACCGTTCTCGTTGACGTTCTCGTTGTTTTGCAGGCCGTTGCCCGCCGAGAACACGTAGATGGTGCCGCGCCCGCTGCGTCCATTGACGACCGCGTTGGACATCGCCGCAGCCAGCAGCGGTCCCGGCCCATCCAGCGGCGCATTCGGCCCCCAACTGTTGTTGTAGATCCAGTTGGTATTGAATTGGTAGGTCAGCGCGTTGGCGTCCTGTGCGTCGGTCGTCGCGGCACCGAGCAGACGGATGCCGGAGACACCCGCTCGATACGCAGCACCGACACCGCAGACGCCGTTATCGCGCGCGGCGATGACCCCGCCGACGGAAGTCCCATGCGAGTCGATTGAACTGCCGGGCGATGGATCGCTGTCATTGCCGTTGAAATCGTAGCTGGCGGACGCGACATAGTTGGGCGAAAGATCTGGGTGTGTCCACTGCAAGCCGTCATCGACGACCGCGACCGTCACCCCACTGCCCCGGATGCCCGCGTTCCACACCGGCAGCACGCGCGCGTCCATGCCGACTGTCCCACCCGTCTGACCGAAGTTGTTCAGATGCCATTGGTGGCGGCGCAGCGGGTCGCTGATCGGCAGTATCGGCGGTGTGAAGCCGGTCGTGGTGACCGAGAGGATGTTGGCGACCCAGAGCAGACAGTCGACGTTGCCGCTCGAGTCGGACGTTTGAAGCTGCGTCGTCACCGTGCTGGAGGCCGGGTAGATGCCGGTCACATCCCAGGTCAGCGAGTCCCAGTAATTGCCCTCGCGGCCGGTGAAAGGATTCGTCGCAAATGCGGTGCCGTTCAGGAACTGCTGACCCTCGTTCAGTCCGCTTCCGCTCTGACCATCGCCAACGACCAGGCTGATCTTGGCGTTGGTGACAGGCGTGCCGTCTGTGGTGATACCGGTGAAGCTGTTCGAATAGGTGTCGCCGTTCGCGGTCAGCACGACCGCACCGTCGTTGATGCGGATGCTGCGGCGCGCCATCGATGGATGCGTGTAGACGATGACCAGGCTCGCACCCTGCGAGTCGTTGCCGCCAGCCAGACTGCTCGGCAGGCCGCTGATTGTGTAAGTGCCGTTGCCGGTGACGCGGCTGGTGACATTGGCCCAATAGGCGAAGTTGGCCGATGCGCCCCAGCAGCTATCGCTCGCCGTGCCGATGACTACCCCCGTCACAGGCGATCCGGCGAAGTTGACGGTGGTGAATGTGTTGGAATTGCCGATGGTCGCCCAGTACAAGAAGGCGGCGTGGATCGTCGCGCCATTGGGCAGCCCACGCACCAAGATGCTGCCGCTGCCCGTGCCGCGCAGGCCTTCGCCCGCGACCAGCACATCGCCGTTGAGCTCGTAAGCAACGAATGTGTTTAGCCCCCCGCTGACGACCTGCCGCTCGCGAGCTGTCGTGCCCGGCAGCGAACCGCCGTTACCCGCCGGCGCAAGCGGGGTGCCGTCATCCTGGTACCGCTCGTACTGACGAGCAAACTGCTGCTCAAACCAGACGACGCTGCTGCTCGTGTAGAGTGCATTCGCTGCCCGCTGCGCTGCCGCGCCCTCACGCGAGCCGCCCATCTCAAACAAGTAGGTGTTCGGCAGGTCGGCGATGCCGCCCGCGTTGCGGAAGCCCAACTGCTGAGCGACGGCGCTCGGATCGGCACCCGGCTCCAAGACGACGGCCCATTGATCGGTCGGGATCGGCGGACGGCGAAACGACTCGGCTTCGTACTGAGCCTTGAGCGCCGCGATATCGGCGGGGTTGACCTCTTGCGCGGCGCTGTAGCCCCCTACGATCAGCGTACACAAAGCCACAAACAAAAGTACCCTATGCAGTTGTTTGCGATGACGGAGCAAACGCATGAAACCGTCCTTTGCGTGCCATGGAGATTTATTCAAGATCGATGCAATGATGTCCTGACTGCCAGACACCTCCCTTCCCCCAGCGGGTCGTGTCCAGGTGATGAAGAGTACATGACGGCGATCTTGATGCGGGCATCGCCAGCGCATGCACAGCCCTCGCGATACGACGCATCCCCTCACTAAAGATGTTAGGCATGAGACCTATCATCAGCCTAACAACGATATTAAAGAGACTTCCAAGCCTGGCAGCTCATGATGCGGATTGGGGCGTGTGCTCGCGCACTCCGCTTTTCATGCCAGGATAGCACTGATTTCAGCGCCGCGGCCTTTAGCTTCGCGCGGGGTGCGTACGGATTTTCGGGCAGACAAGTGTGAAGGGGACGATCCCGTGCGTCGTCCCAATTGGTGAACCCAGCGGCGGGATTTCGGGGTAAGATGGTGCGCACATGTGCAGCCAGAGAGGACGAGGCATGGCGGATACCCCGGGAATGACGTTGGAAACCTTCAGCGCGACCGCCCAGGCGATCGAGGCGGAGGTCAGGCGCGTGATCGTCGGCCAAGAGGACGTGGTGCGCGCGGTGCTCATCTGCATCATCGCCGGGCGGCATGCGCTGCTCGAAGGCGTGCCGGGCTTGGGCAAGACGATGCTCATCCGCACGCTGGCCGACGCCGTCGATCTCAAGTTCGCGCGCATCCAGTTCAC
>CAYTME010000177.1:0-1134 GCA_964438415.1 uncultured Pleurocapsa sp.
GGGTCGTCCCTACGAAACGAACCTCCGCAGAGGACGAGGCATGCCTCGTCTTTCGACGGGCGGTTTGGTCTGACTTCGCCGGCGAGTGAACTCGCCGGCTGCGAGGCCGCTCGTCCACCGAAGGGACGAGGAAAACCGTCCGCAAAGGCCGGTGCGCCTTCAGCGCGCTTGAGCGCTCGGCGAGGCGGACGCGCCCCAAACCCGTATGCGCCCCCGCAGCGCGGTCTTTTTGACTTTCAGGTGTGGGGAACTTAAAATCGGCTTTATGGAAACATAAACATTGCTTAGGAGCTGGTTTCGCTATGAAGGAGTATACGACCGACAAACTGCGCAACGTCGTCTTTGTCGGGCATCAGGGCAGCGGCAAGACCACGCTGGCAGAGGCGCTGCTCTTCAACACCGGCGCGATCACCCGCATGGGCCGCGTCGAAGACAAGCATACCGTTTCCGACTGGGATGAGGAATAACGCGAGCGCGGGCTGTCGCTGTCGACATCGCTGATCCCGATCGAATTCAACGACCACAAGATCAATATCCTCGACACGCCGGGCTACACCGATTTTGCCGGCGAGATGAAGAATGCCATCCGCGTCGCCGACTCGGTCATCGTGGTGGTCGATGCGGTGTCGGGCGTCGAGGTCGGCACCGAGCTGGCCTGGCAGAACGCCGAGACGTATCACCAGCCGATCATCGTCGTCATCAACAAGATGGATCGCGAAAACGCCAACTTCGAGCGCACGCTCGACCAGCTCCGGGTCAGCTTCCCGGAATACAAGTTCATCCCCGTGATGATCCCGATCGGCGCGGAAGCGAATTTCCGCGGTGTCGTCAACCTGGTGACGATGAAGGCCTATTACGACACCGGCAAAGACCGCAGTGACCTGCCCGACGAGATGCGGGAAGCGGCAGAGGCAGCGCACCTGGTGCTGGTCGAGGCGGCGGCTGAAGCCGATACCGAGCTGATCGAGAAATACTTCGAGACCAACGACCTCACGCCGGAAGAGATCCGCGACGGGATGCGCAAGGCCGCGCGCGATGCCTATCTCAAGACGGTGCCGGTTTTCGTCACCGCGGGCGCGCGCAATATCGGCACCTACCCGCTGATGGAAGCGCGTCGTGTAGGGAAAGAGTGTA
>CAYTME010000177.1:1144-3082 GCA_964438415.1 uncultured Pleurocapsa sp.
GAAGCGATGGTCGCCTACGTCTCATCGCCAGCCGAGCGGCGTTTCCAGATCATCACGCCGCAAGGCGAAGCCCAATTCATGACCGCGCCGCAGAGCGACGACGGGCCGCTGGCGGCCTACGTGTTCAAAGTATCCAATGACCGCTTCGTCGGCGCACTGACGTTCTTCCGCATCTTCTCCGGCTCGCTAAGCGCCAATCAGCACGCCTGGAACGCGACTCGCGGCGTCGATGAGCGTTTCGCCGCGCTGCTGGTCATGCGCGGCAAAGAGCAGATGCCGGCCAATGTACTGCACTGCGGCGATATCGGCGTCGTCGCCAAGCTGACGGCCACACGCACCGGCGATACGTTCAGCAGCAAAGACAATCCGTTCACCATCGTCAAGCCGACGTTCGCCGACCCGCTCTATCTGGTCGCCGTCAATCCGCGAACGCAGGCCGACAGCGCCAAGATGGGCACGGTGCTCGCCAGCCTGTGCGAATCCGACCCGACGCTGCGCTGGCGGCAGGACCCGAACATCAAGCAGACGATCCTGGAGGGGATGGGCGAGATGCACGTCGCGGTCGCCATCAGCCGCGCGGCCAAGCTGGGCGTCACGCTCGACACCGAAACGCCGAAAGTCCCCTACCGCGAGACGATCACGCGCACGAACAGCGCCACCTACCGCCACAAGAAGCAGACCGGCGGCGCGGGGCAGTTCGGCGAGGTGGCGCTGCGGCTGGAGCCATGCCCCGGCGAGGGCTTCTCGTTCTCATCTGAGGTCTTCGGCGGTGCCATCAGCAGCTCGTTCTTCCCCTCGATCGAGAAGGGCATCAATTCGGTGCTGGAAGAGGGCGTGCTGGCCGGCTTCCCGATCGTCGATGTCAAAGCCATCGTCTATGACGGCAAGATGCACCCGGTCGACTCGAAAGATATCGCCTTCCAGATCGCCGGGCGAGAGGCCTTCAAGGAGGCGTTCGAAGGTGCGGGGCCAGTGCTGCTTGAGCCGATCATGAACGTGCAGATCACCGTGCCCGAGTCGATGATGGGCGATATCTTGGGCGATCTGAACACGCGGCGCGCGCGCGTCCAGGGCATGGAGACAGAAGGCCCGCGCAGCGTGATCACGGCGCAGGTGCCGCTGGCCGAGATGATGCGCTATGGCAACGACCTGCGCTCGATGACCGGCGGACGCGGCATCTACACAATGAGCTTCAGCCACTACGACACCGTGCCCGCACACGTCATGCAAACGGTGATCGCCAACCACAAGAAGGCCGAGGCGGCGGGGTAACATCGGTTCTCTCACCGCGCGGTGGACGCACCCTGCCCGCCGCCGGCGAGTCAACCGCCCGCCAGAACCCCATACGCCGGACGCCCAAGCGCCAGCCAGCCAGCGAGTGAACTCGCTGGCGAAATCCGCTCTGCCCGCCGCCGCCATTTCCGAGTACGCCCGTAGGCACGGATAGACTCGGCAAACGGCGCGCGCCACTGTACCATTGCAGCGAGAACTCAGCGATCGAGGTTTCGTGGACGCCTTCTACAGCGATACGTTCGTGCTGCCGCTGCCGCCGGAGCACCGATTCCCGATGGACAAGTACTCGCGGCTGCGCGCGCGCGTGCTCGCCGAGGGCATCGTCGCGCCTGAACGGCTGCACATCCCCGAGCCGGCCAGCGATGCCGACATGCTGCGCGTCCACACGGCCGATTACTGGGGGCGCCTCAACGCGGGCGCGCTGACGCCGCGCGAGCAGCGGCGCATCGGCTTCCCCTGGTCACCGGCGATGGTCACGCGCACGCGCTACGTCGCTGGAGGGACGATCGCCGCCTGCCGCGCCGCTCTGCGCGACGGCATCGCCGTCAACCTGGCCGGCGGCACGCATCACGCCTATCCCGACCACGGCCAGGGCTACTGCGTGACCAACGACAGCGCCGTCGCCATCCGCGCCATGCAGGCCGA
>CAYTME010000177.1:3100-3771 GCA_964438415.1 uncultured Pleurocapsa sp.
ACTGCGATGTGCATCAGGGCAACGGCACGGCGGCCATCTTCGCGAGCGATGCCGATGTCTTCACCTTCTCGATCCATGGGGCGAAGAACTTCCCATTCCACAAAGAGCGCAGCGATCTCGATATCGAGCTGCGCGACCAGACCGGCGATGAGGAGTATCTGTCGCTGGTCGAGGAGGGGGCGCGCCGCGCCATCGCCTACGCCAGCGCCGATCTGGCGATCTATCTGGCCGGGGCCGATCCCTACGCGCGCGACCGGCTGGGGCGCATGGCCGTCAGCATGGCGGGGCTGGCCGAACGCGATCGCATCGTGCTCGGCCTGTGCCGCGCGGCCGGGCTGCCCGTCGCGGTGACGATGGCGGGCGGCTACGCCGTCGATGTGGACGAGATCGCCGCGATCCACACCCAGACGGTGCGCATCGCGGCGGCACTGTGCGGGTGAGCCTCACCCCTTGACCGCGCCGGCGGTCAGGCCGCGCGTCAAGAAACGCTCGAAAAAGAAGAAGAGCACGATGATCGGCACGGTGATGATGACCGACCCGGCCATCAGCATCGTGCGCGGCACTTCCTGCGTATCGAGCTGGCGCAGGCCGAGCGGCAGCGTCCACGAGAGCGGGCTGTCGGTCAAGAACAAGATCGCGAACAGGATTTCGTTCCAGGCGATCATGAAGGT
>CAYTME010000177.1:3781-7830 GCA_964438415.1 uncultured Pleurocapsa sp.
AGAGCGCGACCGAAGCGACCGCCGGCACCGAGAGCGGCAGCACGACGCGCAGGATCGTGCCCAAGCGCGTATCGCCGTCGATCAACGCGGCCTCCTCCAGCTCCGCCGGGATGGTCTGGAAGTAGCTGCGCAGCATGTAGAGCGCCACCGGCAGCGTGCCCGACATGTAGATGATGATGATGCCGAGCAGGTTGCCGCGAATGCCGAGCTGCGTGTAGATGACGAAGAGCGGGATGCCGATCACGATCGACGGGAACATGTAGACGAGCAGGATGCCCCAGCTCATCACGTTCTTGAGCTTGAAGTCGAGCCGCGTCGAGGCATACGCGCCGGGGATGGCCAGCAGCAGCGTCAGCGTGACGGTCGAGACGGACAGGAGCAGGCTGTTGCCGATGTAGCGCAGGAAGTTGAAATCGACCAGCACGGCGCGGTACGGCTCCCAGAAGCGGCTGAGCTGTTCGAGCGTCGGCACGAGGCGCGTTGGATACTGCAGCACATCGCCGATATCGCGGATCGACGTGTTGAGCATCCAGTAGAACGGGAAGGCCGTCAGCACCAAGAACAGGACGATGAACAGCCATTTGAGGACGCGCCCGATGCGCAGTTCGACCTGCTCACGGCTGATGGGCGGGCGCTGGCGCGGGACTGCGAACGGTTGGGATTGAGTCTGTGCAGCCATCGTGAGTTAACGCTCCTCGACCAAGAACCAGCGGAAGTAAATGCCGACGACGATGAACAGGAAGATGGCCAAGATGACGGCGACCGCCGAAGCCGCGCCGACATTGCGCGCGCCGAAGAGCTGATTGTAGACCTCGATCGTGATCAGCTTGGTGTTGGCCGCCCCGCCCGTGAGCAGGAACACGTCGTCGAATTTGTTGAACGTCCAGATGAAGCGCAGCAGGAACAGCGTGCCGAACACAGCGCGAAGCTGCGGCAGCGTGATGTGCCACAAGCGCTGTGATGGCGCAGCCCCATCGACTTTGGCCGCCTCGTACATATCCTCCGGTATCGCCTGGATGCGCGCCAGGATGAACAAGAAGGCGAACGGGAAATAGCGCCAGCCCTGGAAGAGAATGACCATCGTGAAGGCGGTCGCCGGCGTCGAAAGATAGTCGATACGCTGACCGCCGAAACCGGCTACCAACTCATTGACGAGGCCGAACTGTGCATTGAGCAGCAGCTTCCACACCAGCACGACCGAGACGATCGGCGCGATGTAGGGGAAGAGCATGAAGCCGCGCACGATGTTGCGACCGGGGAATTTGTCCTTGACGATCAGCGCCGCGACCAAGCCGAGCGCGATGGCGAGGATCGTCCCCGTGATCGTGTAGACGAAGGTGCGGGTGAGCGTCGGGCCGAAATCGCGGGCGTTGATCACGCGGTCGAAGTTTTCGAGCGTGAACGTCTGGTCGAACGCGAACAGCCGCAGATCGGGCAGATCGCGCAGGCGCACCGGTCGGAACGCCAGCACCAGGTTCCAGATCATCGGAAAGACGATGATCGCCGTCACGATCAGAAAGGTCGGCAGCAGCAGCCCATACGCGAGATCGGCGATACTCTGGCGCATGCTTTTCACATGGCTGAACGTCCCCATGAGCTGTCCGGTCGAACGGGCAACCAAGCCGACGACCAGCGCCGCCAGCCAGAAGATCATGATGGCGTTGATGAGCGCATTGGCGCTGTCGATCAAGCCGAGCAGCGCGCCGCCGATGCCGACCAGCACGCCGATCAGCACGCCGAGGCGCGCGCCCGCACGCGGATTGCGATCGAGCGCGCCGAAGAGGTAGAACAGCGCCAGGCCGCCGGCCGCCGCCCAGACCAGGGCGTACAGCGCCAGCTCCAGCGCCGAGAACGTGGCTAACATAAGGCCTCCTGAGCAGGGTGCGAATGCAAAAGGGGCGCACGGCTTGCCCGCGCGCCCCCTCGCCGTTGTCCGGTGTGGAAAGGCCGGAGGTATGCGGCCTAAGGCGATGGTCGAAACATGTCCATGATCCACGACCTCGGCGAGCAGCGCTTCAAGTCCAAAATGTGCTGCTCGGTCGTGGATGACTTTCGACCACTGGCTTAGCTGCCCAGACCAGCCTGGATATCGACGACTTCGGCCTGGATCTCCGCCGCTGCCTCTTCCGCCGTCAGGACACCGTTCAAGATGTCGGAGATGTAGCGCGGCACGACCAAATCCTGATAGACCGCACTGACGAGCTGGCCTTGTCCCTGGGCGAAACCCCAGCGGGCGAAATCCGCCGCGCCGGCAGCGATGGCGTTGATCACGTCTTGGCTGTAGTAATCGCCCAGCGGCGCTTTGCGATCGACGCCGGTCTCCAGCGTGCTCCAGCCCTCGACGTAGAGGGTCGGGTTCTCGGGCGTGCCGCGGCGCATCGGGAACTTGCCCTCCGGCGAGACGGCCAGCCAGTCGAGGTAGCCATCGGAGAGCCAGAACTTGACGAATTCGACCGCTTCCGGCCCGGCGCTGGTGGAGATACCCATCATGCTGACCTGGCCGTACTGGGCGGGTTCGGTGCCGCTGGGGCCGACGAACGCGGGGACGAAGCCGCTGTTGCGCGCCAAGTAGGCAGTGTCGGCGAGACACTCTGGGCAGTTGGGCAGCGCGTTGTCGCGCAGGCCGGCCATTTCATCGAGGATGAAGGGGGACCACACGAGCATCGCAGCCTGCCCGGCGAAATAGGTCGCGCGCGAGCCGGCGACATCGATCACGCCTGGCGGGCCGTAACTGCCGACCAGATCGGTGTAGAACCGGAGCGCTTCGACCATCTGCGGCGAGTCGAGCGTCACATTGCCTTCGTCATCGGTGAGCTGAACACCGTTGGCGAGCGCGAAATGCTCGAACGTCTGCTGAGTGAAGACCGCCGCTGGGTCGGTCGCGGCGACGATGCCGTAGAAGTTGTTCGCCGGGTCGTAGAGCGCCATCGCGGCGGCCATGATCTTGTCGTAATCCGTCGGCGCTTCCAGCCCAGCGGCATCGAATAGATCTTTGCGGTAGATCAAGAGCTGGCCCCAGCCGTCGGTCGGCACGGCGATATAGCCGCCCATACCGTCATCGACCAGGTTGAGGGCGCTGAACTGTTCTTCGCCCAGATCGCGGATCACCTGCGTGGCCGCCTCGGCGCTCAGGATGCCGCTGGCATGCCAGGCGGCGCTGTAATCGACCGGGTGGAACATGACATCGGGCAGCGAGCCAGCGGCGAAATTGGCCGCCATCAGGCTGTCGAGGATGTCTTCGTTCGTGGCCACGAGCGAGACGTTGATGCCGGTCTCAGCGGTGAAGCGCTCGATGATGGCCTGCGTCGCGCGGACTCGCTCAGGCTGTTCCTCGGTGCTCCAAAAAATGATCGTGCCGCTCTGTGCAGCGATAACCCCGTTCAAGAACAGCGTCAGTATCAGCGTAAAGGTTATGAGCAAAATTTTGCGCATTTTGAGTCCTCCTACAATATCGCCATTTTTTACGTCGCAACCGCTGGACAAACCGTCACGGTCGCGATGATCAGGAGTATAGCGGGTGCAGGCGGCGCGTGCAAAACGGCAAACTGCCATGCGAGGGGCGCATCTAGAAATGGGGCGTCGGGCGCCTCCTGGGTCGTCCCTACGAAACGAACCCTGTAGGGACGAGGAAAACCATCCGCAAAGGCTGGAACGCCTTCAGCGCGCTTGCGCAGACCAGCCGAGCCGCTTGAACGCTCGGCGGAGCAGACGCACCCCGAGATCCGTATGCACCCACCGCAAGGCAGCGCTCGGCCGTCTGGCGTCGGCGGGCATGACTGGGTATCCTCTGCGCGGAGAAACGATTTCGATGTCACGGTGGGTACGTCACCATGCACAAGTTCGAGTCCAAGATCGACACGCGGAGCGACGAGTACCGCGCCGCCTACATACACAACCAGACGCTGGTTGAGACGCTGGCCGAACGGCAGGCGCGCGTCCGCGCGGGAGGCAGCGAGCGCGCCATCAAGAAGCACCTGGAGGCGGGTAAACTGCTGCCGCGCGAGCGCGTCGAGCTGCTGCTCGACCCCGGCGCGCCGTTCCTGGAGCTG
>CAYTME010000177.1:7853-8481 GCA_964438415.1 uncultured Pleurocapsa sp.
ATGTACAACGACGAGACGCCCGGCGCAGGGCTGATCACTGGCATCGGCATCGTCAGCGGGGTCGAGTGCATGATCAGCGCCAACGAGGCGACGGTCAAAGGCGGCACCAGCTACCCGATCAGCGTCGAGAAGGGGCTGCGCGCGCAGGAGATCGCGCAGACGAACGGCCTGCCGTGCATCTATCTGGTCGAGAGCGGCGGCGCGAACCTGCCGCATCAAGCCGAGCTGTTCGTCGAGGGCGGGCGCAGCTTCTGCAACCAGGCGCGGATGAGCGCACTCGGCATCCCGCAGATCAGCCTCGTCTTCGGCAGCAGCACGGCGGGTGGAGCCTACGTGCCCGGCCTGAGCGATTACAGCGTGTTCGTGCGCGATCAGGCGCTGGCGTTCCTGGGCGGCCCGCCGCTGGTCAAGATGGCGACCGGCGAGGAGGTCGATGAGGAGTCGCTGGGCGGCGCGCTCATGCACGCGCGCGTCAGCGGCTTGGCCGATTACCTGGCGGAAAACGATGCTGAAGCCGTGCGCATCGGGCGCGAGCTGGTCGCGCGGCTCAACTGGCGCAAGACGATCCGCGCCGACCTGCGCGCGCCGGAACCGCCCGCTTACGACCCGGACGAGCTGCTCGGCATCG
>CAYTME010000178.1:0-3171 GCA_964438415.1 uncultured Pleurocapsa sp.
GATCGTTTCAGCCGGCTCACCTGCGAACGCGCGCGGCGCATCATCGCCATCTCCGATCATACCGCCCGTGACATCAGTGCCGTCTTTGGCATCGCGTCAGAACAGATCGACACTGCGCCGCCCGGCTGCGATCACGAGCGCTTTCGACCACTTGCGCCGGAGCAGGTGGCGGTCTTCCGCCGCGAGCACGGCCTGCCAGATCGCTTCTGGCTCTTCATCGGCACGCTCGAGCCGCGCAAGAACCTGGTCACGCTGCTGAAGGCTTACAGCACGCTGCCGCGCACGGTGCGCCTGCCGCTCGTCATCGGCGGGGCCAAAGGCTGGGATTACGAGCCGATCTTTGAGACTGTCGCCCAGTTGAAGCTCAGCGCGGACGTCCGCTTTCCGGGTTACATCTCGGCGGAACAACTCCCGCTTTGGTACAATGCCGCGCAAGCCTTCATCTACCCATCGGTCTTTGAAGGCTTCGGCATGCCGGTCGTTGAGGCGCTCGCGTGCGGCACGCCGGTCGTCACTTCCAATGCCTCCTCGCTGCCGGAAGCGGCTGGAGATGCCGGCCTGCAAGTCGCGCCGGACGATGTCGATGGCTGGGCCGCCGCGCTGAGCCGCTGCTCGGAGGATGAGGGCTGGCGCGCCCAGGCGCGTGCGCGCGGGTTGGCCCATGCCGCGCGCTTCACCTGGCGGGCGACCGCGCAGATGACCGTCAGCAGCTACCGACGCGCACTTGAGCTTGAGACGAGGTGAGAGAGCAGATGGCAGGATACAGCGGACACAGCGGTCAGAAATCACTGGAACCGCCCTGGCTGCTGCCCATGATCGATATCGCGCTCGCCTTCGCCTCTTTCATCATCGCCTACTTCGTGCGCTACGATCTGCAGATCATCCGCCCGGTCTTCGATCCGAACCGAGCGGGTTTTGAGCCGTATCTCCCATACGCGGCGGTGTACATCATCTGGCTGCAGCTCCACTGCCGCGGGGCGGGCCTCTACCGGCCGATGCGCGGCCGTCCGTACACCGAAGAAGTCTACAGCCTGATCAACGGCGTCTCGAACGCGACGGTCGTCTTGATGGCGCTCAGCTTCTTCTTTCAGCCGCTCGTCTTCAGCCGCTTGATGATGATCTATGTCGCCATCATCACGGTTGTGCTGCTTGCGCTGGTGCGCGCGCTGCGCCGCATCATCCATGCGCACCTGCGCGCGCGCGGCATCGGCGTCCAGCGCACGCTGGTCATCGGCGGTGGGGACATCGGGCGCGCCGTGCTGCGCAACATGCTCGCACGCAAGGAGCTGGGCTATCTCCCCGTCGGCTTTCTGGACGACGAGGCCGCGCGAACCGGGGCGGATATCGGGCGCGTGCGCGTCCTCGGGGGGTTGGACCGGCTGGAGGCCGTCATCCGCGAGGAACAGGTCGAGCTGGCGATCGGGGCGCAGCCCTGGTCGGAACGCGAGCAGATCATGCAGTTGATGAAGGTCTGCCGCAAGGCGGGCGTCGATGTCAGCTTGGTGCCCGATGTCTTCGAGCTGAACCTGCGCCAGGTCCAGGTCGACAACCTCGACGGCATCCCGCTCCTGCGCGTGAACGGGATGACCCCGTTCCGGCAGTCGAACCGTTTGGTCAAACGCCTGCTCGATCTGGCGCTGGTGGTCCTCAGCCTCCCGATCTGGCTGCCGGTCGTCGCGGTCATCGCCCTCGCCATTTGGTTGGAGAGCAAAGGCCCGATCTTCTACTCGCAAATCCGCATCGGCGAACACGGCCGCCCGTTCAAGATCATGAAGTTTCGCAGCATGATCCCGGATGCGGAGAAGTATCACCAGCAGCTCGTGCGCGAAAGCGGCGAAGACCTGCGCCATCCGAAACTCAGGAACGATCCGCGCATCACCGCCGTCGGCCGCGTCATCCGCCGGCTGAGCTTGGATGAGCTGCCGCAGATCATCAACGTGCTGCGCGGGCAGATGAGCTTGGTCGGTCCGCGCCCGCCGACGCCCGACGAGGTCGAGCTGTACGAACCCTGGCACATGCAGCGCCTGCAGGTCAAGCCGGGGATGACCGGCTTGTGGCAGGTGCGCGGTCGCAGCGATGTGCCGTTCGAGGAGATGTGTCTGCTCGACATCTATTACATCGAGAATTGGTCGATGCAGCTCGACGCCCAGATCCTGATGATGACGATCCCGCGCGTGCTCATGCGCCAGGGAGCTTACTGACTCATGCGGCCGTCCAGCGGCGGATTAAGCTGTATCTCACCCAGTTGTGCGACAATCGAAAAGCGGAAAAGTGAGGAGATCGCACATCATGCTCGCGTTTTATGATGGCATGTGTGTCATTTGCAACCAAACTCGCCGCATCGTCACAGCCCTCGATTGGCGCAGGCAGATCGAGTGGTTGGACGTGCAGCGGTGGCCGGAAGTCAGCGACAAACTGCCGGGCGTCGATTATGAGACCGCGCTCGGACAGATCCATGTGCGCGATGGCGACGTCACGTACGGCGGCTTTTTCGGCACTCGGCGGATGCTGCGCGTCCTGCCGCTGACGTATCCGCTGTGGCTGCTGCTCCATCTGCCCGGCATGTCATGGGTGGGACAGCACGTTTACCGCTTCATCGCCCGCCACCGCTATCGGATCAACCGCTGGCTGGGCGCGCCCATCTGCGAAGATGGAACGTGTAAGCTGCCGGGCACCTAGGCCGCTTTCGACGCTGGGGATCAGCGCGGCGGAAAACAACACTTGGGCTTCACGTAAAGGGACATCTGCAGCGCGGCTGGCTGAGCGGTGGCAGCAGGAGACTGGCTCGATACTGTGGTGGCACACCCCACCGTGAGGGATCATTCGGCGGATATCTCCAGAGGTGGCAAAGCTGCATTTGCCGAACATGGCACTGCCAGGAGTCGAGTGTTTTCGCCCACACTCGGTCCCGCTGCCGCCACCCGTTCATCATGTCGAGCCTCACAATCAGCGCGCTCGCGCCTGAATTGGCTCGTGCTGCGCCTCTCTGGGCATCGATTTCCACCGCCTCGACTTCAACCCTTGTTCGCCATCTTGTTGGATTGACGACGTTTAACAGACAAACCCTTGACACTTAATCCCTATGCCGTCGTCGCTCAACACGCGCTTGCTATCGTTCAGGGGCGCGGCATCGAACGATCGAGAGGGAATTGTGCAAACACCGTTCAACAA
>CAYTME010000178.1:3184-8463 GCA_964438415.1 uncultured Pleurocapsa sp.
CAGGCAGGTTCTGGCGCGGCAACCTTCACACTCATTCAACCCAGTCTGACGGCCATCGTTCACCGGAAGACGTGTGCCGCACGTATCGCGAAGCAGGATACGACTTCCTAGCGCTGACGGACCACTTCCGACCGGAACACGACTGGCCCGTGACGGATACACGCCCGTTCCGCACAGCCGATTTCACAACCATCATCGGTGCGGAAATCCACACCGAACGGCACAGGATGGAGTTGGGAAACACCTGGCATCTGGTGGCGGTCGGACTGCCTTTCGATTTTGGTCACTGCCCAGATGATGAGACCGGCCCGGAACTCTGTGCGCGGGCGTTAGCAGCAGGTGCATTTGTGGCAGCCGCGCATCCGCACTGGTTCATGATGACAGCGGCGGACTTGCAGTCGCTTGAGGGTATTCACAGCATGGAAATCTACAATGCCAGCGCTGCCGACGACAACGACACTGCCGAAAGCGCCTACATGTTCGATTACATGCTGGCGCGTGGCAGACGGATGACCATCTGTGCGACCGACGATGCCCACTTCGTGCCGAATTCGCGCGAGCGCTTGGCCGGCTGGGTGATGGTCAGAAGTGAAACCCTCGACCCGGATGCCCTGCTGAGCGCACTCAAAGCAGGAGACTTCTACTCTAGCACTGGGCCGCGCATCATCGATGTTGCGCTTGAACCGGGCAAGCGGATGTATGTGCGCAGCAGTCCGGCAGATCGCATCTTCGTGATGGGTGTCCCAACCGAGTACATGAGCGTCGGCGGTCAGGGACTGCTCGAAGCAGAGTTCGACCTGACCGGCTGGCAAAGCCCGTACGTCCGGATCCTCGTACGTGACGAATTCGGACGCAAGGCGTGGTCAAACCCAATGTGGTTCGATGGCAGCGGAGATCGTTAAGCGCGACTGATCCAGCTTTAATGCGAAAGACACGAAGCCTGTGCGTAGTTTTCATGCGCGGGTTCCCGAGCGTTAAACACGCGGCGCTAAGCTCACGACGGTCGATGTTTTGGTCGCCATGCGTATACCTCAGGAGGGACTGACCATGACTGCGCGTAAGCTGTCTCGCCGCGATTTTCTCCGATTGGCCGGCAGTGCGGGTGCTGGTCTCGCACTCGGCAACCTGACTTCACCGCGATTTGGCGTTCCAGCTTTTGTTCATCAGCTAGGTGAGCCTGACTTCACCAACCCTGAGGCAGTGGGTGCCGCGCTTCGGGCTGAAGGGGCGACCGTCTCCATGCATACCTGGGGGTTTTCGGGTCTGCGCGAGACAGTATTCGTCGAGCAGTTTGCCAGGCATACTGAAGAGCTGTACGGTGTCCCCGTCCAGCTCACCTACGCTGAGGGCAGTTTCGACGGTTTCATGCAGGAACTGCCATTGGCCAACCGACACATCCGTGAGCTGGGCATCGATGTGATCGACAAAGAAGAAGAATACTTCTCCCGCATCATGGCGTTGGAATGGGGTGAACCCGTTGATCAGGAGCAGTATCGGCCGCTGCTGACCAATTTGCCCAGCGTGGAAGCGCCCTACATCTTCCGCAACAGCGACATGGCGTTAAACGGCGGTGACATCTACGGCGTGGTCTACCAAGGCTACGAGTGGCTGCAAGCTATCCTCCGCAAGGATAAGGTGGATGCCGCCGCCTTTGTGGATTGGACCGACCTGGCTCGTGCAGAGATGGCAGGGAAGGGCGTGACGTACTCGCTCAGCAATGACGCGCGCGGTCACCTCGTCTTTCTCGGGATGCTCAACTCCTTGGTACGTCAAGGGATCGTCACGGGTGACCTGTGGGATTTGGCCACGTGGGAAGCCGGCTTGGAATGGTGGCGGGACAATATGGAGCAGCAGATCTTCAAGTATGGCGACATGGGCAATGACCCAACGCTGCGCCTGGATCTGCAGGCGGGCAATGCTTGGTGGTCTGGTTTGTGGGGTGTATACACGCGCGAGCTGCTTGGCACAGAATGGAACCAGCGAGACGACGTGCTGGCCGCTTTCTATCCCACGTCGGGCATTGCTGCTGACCGCGAGACGCTTACCCCAGTGGCTGGGGCAGCACATCCGGTGGCTGCGCGCATTCTCATCAACTGGATGATCAGCACGCCGTTCCAACATGTCGGTTGGTACAAGGAAACCCCAGACTCGGAGGCGATCAATCGCTGGAACGTGAATGAGAGCCAGTATCTGGTCGTCTACGCGGGCGGCGTCGCACCCGAACACCGCGCTCTGATGCCCGATTGGGCGAAGCCGTATCATCCGGAGGATCCCGGCAGCCTGATCCTGACCGTCAATTGGGACTGGTATGTTCCGAATGCCGAGAATATCTCGCGCGCTTACGAGCGCATCGTCCAGGGCGCGTAACAGCGCATCCGCGCCCGATCATGTAGCTGCTGAGGCGAGGGAGCAGACGCTCTCTCGCTTCAGCCTACGGCGTTGGCGACAAGCGCACGGCACAACGGTGCTGCTGCTCTCGCCGCTTCTGATCTACATGCTGCTTGTGTTCGCTGTCCCGGTCATCTATCAATTGGCATTCGCTTTTTACTCACGTGAGCTGTATCGTGGCGTGCTCTGGCTGCCTGTACCGGACTTCACGCTGACCAATTTCGCACGCGCATTTACCGAGCCGGAATATGTGAACAGCCTCACATGGACCTTAGCGGTTGGCTTGTTCACTTCGGCTGTGTCGATCGGGCTGGCGCTTCCCATCGCCTACTTCTTGGCGCGCTACAGGGCGTTCGGACGTCCATTCATCGAGCTTTCGTTCTTGCTGCCGATCTTCGGCGAGATCTTCACCCTGTATGCATTGGCCTATGCGCTGACGCCGAGCGGCCCCCTGAATTGGCTGCTGATGAACTTAGGCTTGATCCGCGAACCGCTTCAACTGATCCGCAATCCGGCTTCGGTCATCGTCTGGATGTCGATCCCGACTCTGTCTGTGCTGCTGATCCGCGGCGCAATCGCGGGAGTCGACGTCATGTATGAGGAAGCGGCGCAGACCATGGGCGCGAACAGCATACAAACCTTCTGGCGTGTGACGGTGCCGCTCGCCAGGAAAGGGATCACGGGAGCCCTACTCTTGAGCGTATCTGGTGCAGTGGGAACATACACGCTGCCATTGATCCTGGTCGGGCCGAACAACATCTGGCTGGCGACGCGCATCCAGCGTGAAGTTCACCCGTTCTACAACTACCCCATGGCATCGGCGCTTGGCGTAATCCTGACGTCGATCAGCGCCGGGCTGATGTACCTATACTTGCGCAATCAGGAGTCTTGAGACAGTCGTGAAACTCTCGCGTCCAGTTCTGGTGACATTGAATGCCGCAGCACTGCTGCTAGCCTTCATTCTCATCTGGCCGGTGATCCAGATGATGCTCAGCTCGTTCACGACCGACATTGACTTCCCGCCGCGCAACTTCAGCCTGAATGCGTTTCAATCGATCGTCTGGCCGAGCTATGTCCTCGCCATCCGTTTCAGCTTGGAACTCGGCTTCTGGACAACGCTGCTTTTGCTGGCGATCTGCCTGCCTGCTGCCTACGTTCTGGAACGCCGCCGCTTTCCAGGACGGAACCTACTCTCGGTACTGATCTTTGTGCCAACGATATTCCCAGGCGTCACCTATGTCTCGGCGATTGGGATCTATGTCGCCATCTTTTTCCCGAACGTGCGCGGCACATTTCCGGTAGTACTGCTGGGCACAGCCATGAGCGCGATCCCGCTGGTCGTGCGCGCGCTGCAAGCCTCGTTCGCCACCACCGACCCGGTCTACGAGGAGGCAGCCCTCGTGATGGGGGCGCACCCACTCGAGGCCTTTGCCCGTATCACGCTGCCCCTGATCGGTCCTGGGTTGGTCACCGCATCGATGATCGCGTTCACAGCAGCGGCGATGTCGTTCACCCCCGCGTTCATCCTCGGCTCCGGGCAGCCAACCGCTGCATATTACATCTACCGTGAAATCGGGAAAGTCGGTTTCACGCCCGGCGTCGCCGTGATGGTGCTGGTGATCCAGGCGGTCGTGCTGGGCATCGTGCAGACGTTGTATTTCGTCTTTCGCAAGCAGTTTCGCGGACTTTTCGTGTGAGCGCTTTATGGCAGACGTCCATGTCGACAATCTGGTCAAACGCTACGGTGCGGTCACCGCGCTGAAACAAGTAAGTGTTTCAATCGCTGATGGATCCCTGACGGCGATCCTCGGCCCTTCTGGCTGCGGCAAGACCACGCTCCTGCGCTGCATCGCCGGGCTGCTGCTGCCTGATGAGGGCCGCATCGTCATTGGTTCCCAGGATGTGACGCGTGCAGAGCCGTTCCGCCGCAACCTGGGAATGGTCTTTCAGCGGCCATCCATGTTCCCACATATGACGGTCTATGAGAACATAGCCTGGGGGCTGCGGCTGCGCCGCTGGCCAAAGCACGATGTGCCGCGCCGCGTACGCGAAATCCTGCAATTGGTGCGCTTGCACGAAATGGAAGACCGGCGCTTCAACCAGCTCTCCGGTGGTCAGGCGCAGCGCGTGGTCATCGCGCGCGCGCTCGCGCCCAAACCCGACCTGCTGCTGCTCGACGAGCCTTTGAGCGCACTTGACGCCAAGCTGCGTGCGGAGCTGCTTGAAGAGATCGTGGACATCCAGCGCGAAACCCGCTGCACCACCATCCTCGTCACGCATGACCAGTCAGAGGCGCTGACCGCCGCCGATAGTCTGATCCTCATGAACGAAGGTGAGGTCGTGCAGCAGGGACCGCCGCTGGAAATCTACCGCCGCCCTCAGAGCCTATTCAGCGCTAGCTTCATTGGCACTAACAACATGCTGCCCTGTGTTGTGGCGCGTCTGGATAAGCATCAGGTCACGCTAAAGGTGGAAAATGCACCGTTGGAAATCACTGCCGAGATGCCAGCAGTCCCCGTCGCGGTTGGAGAGCCAGTCTGGGCGTGCATCCGCGCCGATGATATCGATGTGATCCCTCCTGATGCTGCACCACACCACCGCAATGTCGCGACAATCACGGTCGGGCGCGCCGCGCTGACAGGCGGGTTCGTCAGTGTCGAAGCGCATCTAGGTTCATATCCTCTGCATATCCACGTCAGCGGCAGCAGACGGTTCGCCTTGGTGGAGCAAAAAACCGCTCAGCTGACGGTCTCCCTGGCTCATGTGACGCTGGTGCCGCGCTGCAATCGAGGCGGCTCTCCAGACTCAAGAAATGAAACCGATCCATTTTGCACTGGCGGGTAGTCATGTGAGATTATCTCGCACCTGCAGACGAGAAGAGCGGCGTGAGC
>CAYTME010000179.1:0-2279 GCA_964438415.1 uncultured Pleurocapsa sp.
ACAACGTGAGGATACTGCCTCCTCAAATCCATATTCGATTGAGGCTCAACCGATGAAACCCGCTGCCGACCAGGTGCAAGTGCGCTACGTGCCAGCAGCACCGCGCAAGCCGAGCCGTATGCGCATGGCGCGCAGGATCATGCTGTTGGTGTTGTGGTTCGCGCTGCTGCTGCTGCCGCTGTTCTTTATCATTATGGTGACTCAGGGGCAGATTGTTGTGCCGCTGGGCGACGCACCGGAGCATGAGCTGCGCATCTGGCTGGTGAGCGAGCCGAGGCTGCGCGGCTTCGGCATCGCCAATGCCTGGGAAGCTGAACGGACTGAGACGACCGTCTGCGTCGAGCATGACGTGCGCTTCCTGCTGTGGATGGGCCAGCAAGAGCCTTCACGCTTCTGTGAGTGTTACGGACGTCCGCAGTCAGGTGGGGATTGGTCATTTGAAGCGGGTGGCCCGGACGACTGCGATACGCTGGAAAGATAGAAAGTCAAGCTACGTGAAGAAGTTCGCATTCTTCGATATCGATGGCACCTTGACTGACGAGAACGTGTGGGAGTACTTCCTCTCCGCACCGGAGATCGCGCCGCGCAAACGCGCTGTCCTTGTGCACTTCGCGCCGACATTTGCTGCGCGTAAGCTCGGCATGGTCGACGAGCCCAGTTTCCGTGAAGCCTGGATCCGTCAGATGGCGCGGCTCCTGCGCGGTTGGCAGCAGGAGAGGGTCGATGTGCTGCTGGACCGTATCGCCTTCGAACAGATGCGCAGTAGTTTTCGCGCAGACATGTCTGCGCGGCTGCGCGAGCATGTCGAAAGAGGTGATCGTGTGGTGCTGATCTCCGGTATGTTTGCCGGGCTGGCGGAACGATTCGCTCATCTGCTCGGCGCGGAAACCGGCCTGGGCACGCGCCTTGCTTTCACTGACGGCGTGTGTGCTGGTCAGATCGAAGGTCGCGCCTGTGCTGGCGAGCAGAAGCTGGCTGTCATGCGCTCATTCGCTGGAACCCAGGCGCTGACAGAAGCCTCCGCTTACGCAGACAGCTTCTCCGATGTGCCGATGCTCTCGGCAGTCGCGAACCCTGTCGCGGCGCATCCGGACGATGCCCTGCGCGCACACGCCCGGGCGCATGGTTGGCCAATTCTCGACGGGCAGCCTGCGGCTGAGTGAGGGGCGGCGAAAGTGGAGCAGTTTCTCGAATCTGTCAATTTGCCCGCCCTGCTGATCGGCTGCGGCGTATTGTGCGTCGTTGGGGTCGTCTTGACCGTGGCGATCAACTTCCTCGGCACACTCGTGGGCGCCTTGGGCGGGGTGCTGCAGTTCGGAGTCGATATCATCACCGGCGGGCCGGCGGCATGGTGCAGCTGTATCGTGCTCGTGGTTGTTATCGTGATCTGCGGCGGCGGTGCGTATCTGCTCTGGTCGGCGTTGAGCACCTGCGGCACACCGCAAGCGGTTAACCTGTGTACCTTGTTCGGGTTATGATAGAGGTCGCGCCTAGCAGTCGGCACCCAAATGACCACGTGTACGCCTGTCCTACGCTTGCCCGGCGGTGGTCTGCACAAAACGATGACTTGATGTTGAATCGTAGATAGAGCTGTCTGCCATCACTGAAAGGGACGCTTATGTCAAAGAGGATGTTACTGTTCATCATCGTCATTGGCCTGCTCGGTATGACCATGCCGTTGTTGACAGCGCAGGCACAGTGCGTCGTGCGCACAGATTGGCCAATTCACATCGTGCAGCCGGGTGAGACCCTCTTCCGCATCGCGCAGCGGTACGGCACCGATACAGCGACGCTGATGGCTGGGAACTGTTTGGTCAGCACCACCATCTTCGCCTACCAAACGCTGCATGTACCGCCGAGCGGCCAGCCAGGGCCAGGGCCGATCGGGCGTGTGGTGACGATCTTCGCCACCTTCCAGCCGTTTGAGGGTGGTTTCATGGTTTGGAGTTCGGATAGCAGTGCGATCTCGGCCTACGTCGCCGCGCAGGCGAGGCTGCGCAGTTTCGCCGCACGCACTTACAGCGGGTGGCCAGGTCCCCTACCGGGCACGCTGGCACCTGCCAACCGGTTCGTGCCGCAGATGGGTTTCGGCAAGGTGTGGAATACGGCTTCCGGCTTGAGCGCCGCGCTTGGATGGGCGACGGCACCGGAACAGGGTTACCTGATGACCGTCAACTATAACGCAGCCAATCGGGTGACCAGTTTCAGCCTGCCGGGCGGCCAGTTCCTGATCAACAATTTCAACGGCACTTGGTCATATGGCGGAGTACCGCCCATTG
>CAYTME010000179.1:2290-3504 GCA_964438415.1 uncultured Pleurocapsa sp.
TCGTCACGCCGCCACCGTTCATCGAGCCGAACCCTCCATCGATCGGTTTCACGTACCAGCCGTATGACGGCGGTTTCATGGTCTGGCGCGCCGACACCAACGATATCTACGCTTACATTTACGCCACGAACGAGCTGTTCGTCTTCCCCGGCTCCGTATACGGAGGCCTGGCCATCAACTTCCGTTTGGTCCCGCCTCCGGGACGCATCCGCCCGAATGACGGCTTTGGCCGAGTATGGAGCAATTACGGCAATATCCGCGCAGCGCTCGGCTGGCCGCTGACGGGGGAACAGGGCTACCTGAGTGTAGTCCAGCGTTTCAATACCGGGCAGACCTACAGCTTTACGCTGCCGGATGGCCGGACAGTGACGCGCGTGAATGACCGGTTGTGGGTGATCATGTAAGCCACAGGGCTGCTGCTGTATCGCGCGCGAAAGGGACGCTGACCCTTTCGCGCGCCGTTCTCACGCATCAAGGGTGCCAGGGCCTTATTCGACACCTCGCGTCTCGGCCACCATCCTGCTCACGACCTGTGCATATATACTCGCCTGGCGTGCTGCCCCCGCCGCTGTCTGATGCACTTGGTCACCCTGAAAGTATGCCCCCTGCCCCAGCGCCGCCGCTAAGTCGATCAAAATCGCGCCGCTCTCAGCAGCCACCCCGCGCATGATGTCGTTCTGCTCATCGATGGCTGTCAGCAAGGCGCGCGCCTGTGTCAGCGACGGGTCGGCTGCGAGCGCGGCCTCGACAGAAGCGCGATCCCAAGCGACCGTCGAAAAGACGACCTGCGCACCCGATGCTGCAGCCAGCGCCGCGATGCCGCGCAGGTTGCGCTCGTAGTAGATAGGGCGATTCTGCGCCAGCAGATCGAGTGGATTCGTTCCCGGCTCCGGCGGACACAAGCCGGTGTGCCGCAGCCGGTCAGTGAAGACAGTTGGGTCGCGCAGCCAACCCGCGCGCAGACCGATCACCCGGTAGAGTGCGCTCGGCGGCAGCTCATCACCTGCGTACTGCCAAATGCCGCGATCCATACCCTCACCCAGCAGCGGTGTGTCGCCACCGTAGCAGTCGGGGTGCTGAAACATGCGCAGCACCGCGTCGTTCAGACCGTCGTAGTCGATAATCATGTCAGGTTCATGCGCCAGCCCGCGTGTCGCTAGATTAACCAGCGAGTCGAGACTGGTGTAACCCGGCGTCCCCAGGTTGACGACTTC
>CAYTME010000179.1:3514-7728 GCA_964438415.1 uncultured Pleurocapsa sp.
AGATCGTAATCCTCACGGAGGATCCGCTCAAGCTGGGCAGGCCAGGACTCGGCTGCGCTCAGCGCATGGCCGTACGTGGTCGATCCACCCAGAGCAACGATACGATACACGTCGTCCGGCTTGGGGATAGCGACGAGCGGCCCGCGCAGACCGCGCGCGTTGATATCATCGAAAGCAGGATTGAGGCTGTAATTCAAATATGGCACGCCGATGAGCTGGGCGGTCTTACTGTCGATCGTCTCACGGGCATAGAGGTAACGAATGCGATCTTCTTCACTGCCGCCCAAACCCAACCAAACGCGCACGCCCACTTCGAGTACAGCCAGCCCGACCAATAGGCCGAATGCCACCAGCCACAAACGGGTGCGAGCCATGAGCGCTCATGCCTCGATGCGCACGCCGACCTCGTCCAGGTGGCGCAGCAGGTCGTCAGGGTCTTCATAGACGCGGTAGGCACCTGCGCGCTCCAGTTCCTCTTGTCCGTAGCCGCCGGAAAGCAGCCCAACCCCGATCGCGCGTGCCCGCCGCGCTGCCAGCAGATCCCAGACACTATCGCCCACGACAATCGACGACTCGATCGAGACACCCAAACGGGCTGCGGCAGCTAGAAACAGATCGGGATCGGGCTTGGCATACGGCACCTGATCGCGTGTCACGATCGGAACATCAGCCGGTACATCCAGCAGGGTCAGCACACGCCCAGCCGACGCCATGCGTCCGCTCGTGGCGATCGCCCAGGGCACCCCCAACCGAGTCAGCCGTACCAGCAGCGCCTTCGCACCCGGAAGTGCGCGCACCTGCCCAGCGCGCCGCGCGTAGGCTTCGGCATGTGCCTGCTGCAGCCGATCGATCTGCTCTGGCGTCACCTCGGTGCCGGTTTCGCGTAAAAGTGCGTTCAAGAAAAGCCCACCACTCATGCCGATCCGACGATGAATGCGCCAGACCGAAAGTTCGATGCCCGCCAGCTCCAGCGCATCGCGCCAGGCGAGCACGTGCTGATACACACTGTCCACCAACGTGCCGTCAAGGTCGAACAAGAAGGCGATATCACTGCGCTCTGACTGCCCCATACGGTCAAGCTCCCCATTGATTGATGCCCCTATTCTAAGCTCAGAGCCGCGCACAATCCACGCATGTGTTCAGAAGGTGCGTTGGCGGTCGCCCGTCAGAACAAACAGGCAGGTATAGCCCCTGGATCGTTCAATTCGTGCACGAAGACCATCACCCACCTGACATCACATGATCGCAAGGGTGAAGGCCACACACAGGACAGAGACATGGACAAGGCGCACCTACAGCAGATGCGCCTTGTCACTTAATCTACGCTGAAGAGGTGCGGAGATTACGCTTCCCCGTAGGCTTTGTCGAGCGCCTCGAAGTTTGTGAACAGGAAGTGATCGTGGTAGTAGTGAATCCACAGGAACGACAGGATTGATGTGTAGTAGGCGATGTCGAAATTCCGATTGGGGTCGATATCAGGAATGATGACGCGGGCCACAATGTAGACGATCGTGAACACCACCACCGAGCCGATCAGCATCATCGTGCTCAGCGCGAACAAGCCCTTGCTGTCTTTGGTCGCTTTCGAGAAGCGCTCCACCAGCGGCGCGCCGCGCAGATCGCCGTACTGCTGCCGAATCTTGATGATGTAGAACGTGATCGCCAGATACTGGAACGAATGCCAGGTGTTCATGCCTTGAAAGGCTGTGTCCATGTTCGGCAGCGCAGGCACAGTGAATGACACAGCGACCGTCAGGACGATGAAGATCGTCTTCGGCCAGTTGACGTAGCCACCGCGGATTTCGCGTACCGTCTTGACGACGAAAGCGAGCAGTGCCGCCCCGAACACGGCTGCGACCGTATAGAAGAACCACTCGGCTTTGAAGAAAGCCGGGATCACCTGCCCCAGGTCATTGACGCCAATCCAGAAGTTGTCTTGGCTGATTTTGTAGGCAGCAAGGGGGAAGAGACACGTCAAGATCAAGGCGTAGTCGATCAAGCGCGCCTGCAGGCTGACCGCGCTGCCCTTCTGGACGACCCGATGCTGCTTGTGGTTGTACAGTTCAACGATGTAGGTCACTTGGTGCAGTACGTGCGTAGCTGCCCAGAAGAAAAAGACTGTCAGCAGCAGAGTCAGATTGAGGAATGCCAGCGAGACGACGATGATCGGGATAATGATCGAGGAGCGGATCAGCATTGGATACCGCTTGCGAAAGTCCCCATCGAGGCCAGTGCGCAGGAAAGTAGACATCATGTGTGGGCCGCCGATGGCGACCGCGACAAAACCGTTGACCAGATTGCGACTGACATCTTCATGCAGCCCCAGGTTGAGACCGAGCAGATAGAACAAGTATGGCAGCGGCACGAGGACGACGCTCAGCGTGATGAACATCAGGTCCCAACTGCGGCTGCGCAGCCACAAGTTCGAGCGGCCGGTCGTGACCGGAGCTGCGCTGGGCATTCGAGCGCCTATGACAGCCATCTCATTTCCTCCCTCGACATTTGACTCATCGGACACTTATTTAGCTTCGCTAAACAATTCTAGCTGAAGGCGATCGAGTGATGCAAGTCCTGCGCATGTGAAACACCTCGACTGCCTTTGTCAATGATGCTCTTCTCTTGGCGCGAAAAGGTTACTTAATTCCCTCTATATAAACTTCAGATTTGTGTTAATATAAACTCAGGTGTTGTCTTCAAAAGTCATAACTGGAAAGCACATCACCGTGACTGATAGAGCCGCTCACAAGAAAAATGCGAAGCCCAAGGCGTCAAAAGAATCTAAGAAACAGTCCCGTAAAGGCACTGCAGTCCCCCAGGCCATCGCAGATCTGCTGCGGCTCCGAGATAATGGCGACCTGGTGACCGAGATTTCGACCGTAAAGCAGTCGCTGGATTGGCTCGCAGAACATGACGCATCACAGCTCAGCAAAGGTTGCGCCATCGTCGAGGAAGCGGTCAGCGGCTACCTCGACGGGCTTGAGGACAAGGTGTCCGCGAACGATCGCCAGAGCATCGAGCAAGCTCTAGCGAGCATGAAAGCGCTCGAACCGCTGGCAGATCGTGTGCCGGTAATCCATCTAGCACACGGCCTGCTCTTGGTACAGTGGAATGAGCATTGGGGTGGACATAGAACTCCGCTTTCCTTCTTTCACTCTCTGATCGAAGATACGATGCTGCCCAATAGAGCAGCGCGATCGGAAAACAACCAGAATCGGATCGCCATCTACCGAAGTGCACGCGAGCATCTGGAAAAAGCGTCCCTGCTCCTTCCGCATGACGATCCTCGGCGCGGAAATGCGCTGGCAGCACTGGCGGAGACCTGTGAAGCATTGGAGGACTACGTCTCCGCGTGGACAGCCTACGAACAAGCGAGCGCTTACGAGGAAGTCCCGGTAGAGAAGCTGTCAGAGATTGGCCAAAAGATCATTGAGCAAGCGCGCAGCACGGCCCTCGCTCACCTGGATCGACTTCTCGCCGCAGGACAGCTTGAAGCAGCCGAGGCGCTGCTCACCCGCGCAATGCCGAAAGCAGACGACAGCGAGTTCAGGCTGCGCGGTGCCGATTTGCTGCTGCTGCGCGGTGAGATAGACAAAGCTGCCGAGCTGTACGCAGAGCTGATGAGGTGAAATGATGCAAGACCCCCAAACGACCGATCAGCAGACGGTCAGGGATCAGACCAGACAGGCGATCGATCTGCTGAGGTGGCTGGCAGAACAACCGCAGCCACAGTCGGCTGCTGGAGTACCAGGCGCTATCTGCGGTGCCTTTGCTCATGACGTCAAGCAGCGCGCAACCCTGGGTATGCTCACAATCTACCAGCAGAGTGGCCAAACCGACCGCGCTCAAAATCTGCTGCGCCGGCTCCTGCGCCAACCGCAGTTGGAGAGCGATCAGCTTCGCCTCTTGATCGAACAAATCGAAATACTCGATGCCGCAGAACGACAGGCCAGCCTGGAACGACTGCGGGCTTTTCCCAGCGTTCACCCATCGACAGTCAGTACCACCAGCTTGGAGACGCTGCCGACAGCGCCCTACATCGAACATTTCCGCTCACCCGACAACGATTTTGGCGGTGTCTTCGCTGTCCAGTTAACAGCGGTTCAGCCCAGCCGGGAGCAGCCACCCATCGCGGCGGCCAGCGCCGATCTCTTAATTGCGCTCCACCATATCGCCGAACACACCGCCGATCGGCATGGTCTCGGCGTCGATCTGCG
>CAYTME010000179.1:7738-8457 GCA_964438415.1 uncultured Pleurocapsa sp.
CTCCTGGCGCCTCATCAGCCACCAGCAGACAGTGACCATCGCTTTACTGATCTGGATGAGCGGCCTCGACTCGAAGGAGAACGTACAGACGGCAGCGCTTGAGGTCTGGAACTCGGTCAGTGCTCTGCTGCCCCTGAGTCGAACATCCCTTTTCTACCGGCCAGTGACGGAACCCGCTCAGCTTGCCTGGCTGCGCGAGCCGAGCATCTTCAAGAGCGCCGTCGCGATCACACGCCAGGAGCACCAATTCGAGCATAACAGCCGGATGATCTACCTGACGCTCCCGCTCGATAGCGGCAAGAGCGACCGCCTCTCGATGTTGGCCGAGCTGATGCGCCAGCCAGGCATCAACGTCATCGACGTGCAGATCAAGCCAACGCGCTGGCGGCAGGAAGAGCTTGAGGCAGTGCGTGAAATGCTCGGCACTGCCACACTTGACTTGATGCAGCAGACGTGGGGTGAGTCCAGAACGCTCGCCCATCAAATTGACAACCAACGATACCTACGCGCGCTGGAAACCTATGCCGCGATCCTCGAAATCGATCTGATGTACACGGTGCGCTTAACGGTCGCCAGCACCGAGAACTCGACTTCGGGTGTACCGATAGTGGCTGCATCAAACTTGTTCGGCACCAGTCCTTACGAGATGCGCACGGCAGCATTGGAAGAAGAGCTTGAGGCAGTGCGTGCACACATGCGCGACATAACGGCTTTAGACT
>CAYTME010000180.1:0-7573 GCA_964438415.1 uncultured Pleurocapsa sp.
GTGCCAGGGACGAACTACAAAACCAACCCGAATGCGATGCGCACGATCGAGAAGAACACCATCTTCACCAACGTCGCGCTGAAGGACGACGGCGACGTGTGGTGGGAGGGCATGGACGGTCCGCCGCCCGCGCACGCGATCGACTGGCAGGGCAACGATTGGACGCCGGACAGCGGTCGCAAAGCTGCGCACCCGAATTCGCGCTTCACGGCTCCGGCCAGCCAGTGTCCCTCGATCGACCCTGACTGGGAAAACCCAGCGGGCGTGCCGATCAAAGCAATCATCTTTGGCGGGCGGCGCAGCACGGTCGTGCCGTTGGTCTACCAAGCGTTCAACTGGACGTTCGGCGTTTATGTCGGCGCAACGATGGGGTCAGAGATGACGGCAGCCGCCTTCGGCAAGATCGGCGAAGTGCGGCGCGATCCGTTCGCGCAGCTCCCGTTCGCTGGCTATCACATGGCAAGCTATATCAATCACTGGCTGAACATGGGCCGTCAGATCAGCGAGCCGCCGCGCATCTTCAGCGTCAATTGGTTCCGCAAGGATCATGACGGCAACTACTTGTGGCCAGGTTTCGGCGAGAACATGCGAGTGCTCAAATGGATCGTCGAGCGTGCCAACGGACAGGGTAAAGCGACCGAGTCGCCGCTCGGGCGGATGCCGCACTATGAAGACCTCGATTGGCGCGGGTTGGAAAGCTTCACACGCGAACAGTTCAACGAGCTGATGTCGATCGACCGTGATGACTGGGAGCGTGAGATGGTCATGCACGAGGAGCTGTTCATTAAGCTCTACGACCGGCTGCCGAAAGAGCTGCTCGCTGTGCGCGAACTCCTGCTCTCCAACCTCTGGCGCTCGCCCGAACACTGGGAGATGGCGACCTACAACGCCTGACGTAATCGATCCATCCGCATCTGTCCCCCTCCTCGAGCTGTCGAGAAGGGGGACTATTTATACTGTGTGCTGAGGATACTGCCGCTCAAGCCGCCAACGGCGCGAGGATCGCCTCGATCTCAGAGAGACGTTCGGCGCGCACGATGCGGTCGCGCAGACGCGCTGCTCCTGGCACGTTGAGCGCGTATTTCGTAAGCTGACCGCGCAGCTCCAAGACCGTCTGACGCTCGTCGAACTGCGAATGCTCGACTGCGAGCCGTGCGTGACGGAGCGCGATGGCCGCGCGTACAGCCGTGTCGGGTTCGGGCAGCGAGTAACCGGTGGTCAGCTCGTGCAGCATGTGACCGAAGATCCAGGGACGGCCGAGCGCGGCGCGCCCGATCATGACACCGTCGCAGCCCGTCTCGGCTATCATGCGGGCGGCGTCGGCAGCACAGTTGACATCGCCGTTGCCGATGACGGGGATGCTGACCGCCTCTTTGACGCGCCTGATCCACGACCAATCCGCCTCGCCAGAAAAGCCCTGGCTTGCAAACCGCGCATGGACGGCGATGGCCGCCGCACCGACCTGCTCGGCTGCGTGGGCGAAAGCGACGCAGGTCGGGCTGTCCGGCTCCCATCCGGCGCGCACTTTGACCGTGACCGGGATCGAGACCGCCTTGACAACCGCTTCGACGACGGCAGTCGCCATGCAAACGTCTTTGAGCAGCACCGCGCCCGCTCCGGTCTTGGCCACTTTCGGTACCCAGCAGCCCATGTTGATATCAACTATGTCGGCACCCGCATCCGCGACTACACGGGCAGCTTCGGCCATGACTGCCGGGTTGCCGCCGAAGAGTTGAACAGCAAATGGGCTTTCACCCTGTGCCCAATCGAACATTTTCCAGGTCTTGGCACTTTTGTAGTGAATGGCTGTGCTGCTGATCAGCTCGGTGCAGACGAGGCCGCAGCCGCCCAGCTCGCGGCACAGGCGGCGAAATGCCGCGTTGGTTTGGCCCGCCATCGGTGCCAGCGTGAGCGGCTGCTCGATGGTGATGCCGCCGACGCGGAACGGCTTGATCTCGGAACTGATCGGGGTGGGCGCGACAGCGAACACGCGGTCTCCATCGGCTAACAAACAAGTGCCCGCGATCTTGGCAAAGCCGTGTCCGTTTGTCCAGCCCGGTTTCGGTTGAGCTGACTGTGTAGAACTAGTCGTCCATACAGAACCGCCGGAGCGGTCCCACTCCGGCGGTGTCATTTAGATGAGCTTGTATTATCTTGCCTCTATATCATGCCTTCTACTTCCCCCTCTTATCGACGGCGCTGCCTACAATCCTGGCCACTGATCGGAGAAATTGTAGCCGTAGTCGCGGTGACCGAAACACACAGGTGTTGGCTCCACAACTGGACATACTACCCCGTTGGGTTGGTCAAAGTTGACATGCCGAATGCTGCCAATCTTGACCATACCCCGAACGTCCGCCGAACGATAGAAGAGCCCATCCCGGTAGACACTGTTCGCTGCGGTGTAATACAGCTCCAGGTGAAATTCCAGCCGCACCCGCGAGGTGGTGACCGCGCCGCTTACATCATAGGTGTACATGGTGGCCCATACGACCGCATACAGCCCACCCCAGCCCAGCTCTTCGCTGACTTCCAGGTAATCGGCATCGAGCGGCACGGTGAAGACGGTGTCGATCTCCCTTCGTCCTGAGCGCATATTGTTGGCGAAGTGGAACTCGACGGTGCTGTGACGGTAATCCTCATCGACCAGCTTGACGGCGCGCAGGTTGATCACGTACTGATCGGGGTAATACCCCTCATTCATATGCACTTGAATGCCCTCGCGGTAAGCGGGGGCTTCTGCTGTTGCAGCCGCGAATGGCAGCAGCAGTGTCACGATCGCGAGTGCGAAAAGGCTGTCTCTAAACAGGCGTTTCATCGCCTGATCTCCTCTCACAAGGTTTGCAGTCGCTTTAGCCGCCGAGTTACAAACCCGGCCATTGATCAGTGAAGTTGTGACCGGACTCTCTACGGAAGTGGTCGTTTGGTAGAGCAAACCCGAACTGATAGCCATCGATGGTGATGGTGCCCCGCACATCTGCCTGACGATAGAAAAAGCCATCGCGGTAGAAACTGCTGCGGGCAGTGTGATACAGGTCAAGGTGAATCTCGACCGGCACCATTCTGGTCTCTGGCGGACGCGCCGGATCGAACCATCGTGTCCGTTGTTCGACCCAGACCACAGCATCTAGACCGCCCCAACCTAGGTCTTCACTGACTTCCAGATAATCCGGGTCGATCGGCACGGTGAAAACGGCAGTGATATCCCTACGACCATAACCCCTTGTCACCGGACCGCTGAAATTCAGCTCAACCGTGCTGCTGCGGTAGTCCTCATCAACCAGCTTGGTAGCGTGCAGGTCAATATGGTACACATGCCAGCTCCACCCATCGCGAAGACGTACTGCAATTCCTTCACGGTAGGCGGGAGCCTCCGCAGTTGTCGCCGAGATCGGCAGCAGCAGCGCGACGGTGACGAACGCTAAGAGTAAGACCCCAAATAGACGTTTCATTGCCAGACCTCCTTTCACAGAGTTTCAGCACATCTCACCGCAGTTTCCTTGTCAAGGCTACTGGTCGGTGAAACTACATCCATCCTGCCGTGTGTGGTGAAACCACCTGTTGAACCTAGTCACGTAGTAGTTCACGTTCACGGCACCATGCCTCCAATGCATCACTTTTGCGTAGACAAAGTGAACGAACGGGATCGACTCCGCATGTGTTATCTGCCTAAGCGCAAACAAGGCTTATTTCGTCACTACGACGAAATAAGCCTTGCATTCCACCGTTCCCCTCAGATGCTGGGCATTTCCGGCTGGTGGGCATACCAAGCGGTACAGCGAACCAGAGAAGCACCCCTTATAATCACTTAAATTATATCCGTAATTAAGGGTAGTTGAATTTAGATTGAATTAAAAAAAGCTAAAGAGCGTTGCTGAATACGTTCTTGGCATCTGAGGCTGGATATGGCTCAGTCGGACACGCGCACAAGCGATCTATGCTGTGTGGTCGATTTAGTGGACTGCGCTGCAGTTGGTGGCCAGCTCGGCGTAGTGCCGATGCTGCGCAGGGGACACGAACATCACAATCAGCTTTTCTGGTCATAGGCCTTCGAACCGTCACTGCAAGATGCTGGTACAGCACAGCCAACAGATTTCGCACTGACATGGTTTCGAGTCGTTGATGTGCTGCGCGCTGTGAGTGGCGCTGTGATGCCTCATCACTCGGTACGATGTGTAGACGGGCAAAGTACAGATTGTGCAACCATCGTCAAGTTCTAATTCTTGACACAATGATAGGTGACCGCGATCGCGGCTGTCTCGCCCACCACGCGGATGAACGTCATGACCTCACAGGCGATGCAGGCCTTCAGGTAGCACAGCGGCGCTTTTGTATGGTTGCTTGGGTTTGCTTATGAAAATTCAATTCTTTTGCTGCTGATTGCGCTCGCAAAAATCCCAAATACTGGCATTTTCTGCGAAAAACTTGAGCACAAAATTCTTTATTATGAGTACAATGATTAAAGGTAGTGCGTACTGGTGCCGCAGAGGCGGCTGCCCCACTGCCAGTTTGTTCACTGCATTGCACATTCCTGTGCTGGAGAGAATATCATGGAAGTCGAATTTTATGATGTGAAGCTGCGCCAAAAGGTGAAAGTGCCGAAGGCGCGGGTTCAGAAGACCACCTTCGAGGCCGCCAACGGCCAGGTGCGCTACGGTCTGCGCGGTGAAACCGAAGATGGGCGCAAACTGACGAAATTTGTCAGCAAGGCCGACTGGGACGGCATGGATGTGCCCGTCGAAGGTAAGGCGAAGAAGGGCAAGAAGAAGTAATACCCCTTCAACCCGCCTTCGCGCCCACGGTCATGCTGCGTTCACTGAACACGCAGACCGATCGACTGCGGAGGCGGGATTTCCCCGTACAGCCAGGTCTCGAACAGCTCCCTTAATGACTCTCCACTGACCGCTTCCGCAGTCGCAATGAAGTCCTCCGTCGTCGCGCTGCTGTAGCGGAACCGTTCTGAGTACGTCCGCAGGACCTCGGTGAAGAGCGTATCGCCAAGCTGATGGCGCAGCGCGTGCAGCGTCAGCGCCCCTCGCTCATAGATGGCCCGATCGAATAGACGCGCGAGCGTCGGGCTGCCTGGGCGGACGCTGCTCAGCCTTGCTGTCCTGTACATGTCAATCAAGTAGCGTTCGGCGGCGCGCACCCCGCGCGAGTGCTCGATCCAAAGCACTTCTCCATAGGTTGCGAACCCTTCGTTGAGCCAAATATCGCCCCAGCTTTCCAAGCTGACGCTGTTGCCGAACCATTGATGCGCAAGTTCGTGCGCGATGACGAGATCGCGCGCGAAGCGGACGATGCCAGTGCCGAACAGCGAGAGCGTCTGCGTCTCCAATGCGAACGACATGCGCGGATCGTCGATGACCAATGCGCCATAGCTGTCAAACGGGTAGGGGCCGAAACGTTCGCTGAAGAACGCGATCATCTCCGGCTGTGTGGCGAAGATCGGTTCCATCTCACGTGCTAGCGCTGGGGGGTAGTAGTTGGCGATCGGCAGTCCGTTCGGTCCGGTTTGTTGATGAATGACGAACTCGCCAACGGCGATTGTGATCAAGTAGCTCGCCATCGGCTGCGGCATCGCGTAGGTATATGTCGCCGTGCCGCTGCTTTCGAGTCTATCGATCAACTGCCCGTTGGCGACCGCCATGCTGTCGGCCGGAACACTGATGCGGAGTGTGTAGGTGGCTTTATCGCTTGGGTGATCGTTGGCGGGCATAAACGTGGTGATGCTGAACGGCTGTCCGGCGACGTAGATGCCACCGGCGTAAGTCGTCCAGCCGCCGCGTCCGATCATCGGGTTGGCGATGCGGGTCGGACTGCCTTGATAGCGCACGACGACTGTGCTTTCTGTGCCGGCTCGCAGCGGTGTTTGGGGGATAACCGCCAGCTCACCTTGTTTGAACCTGTGAGTAGCCGGTACGCCATCAACCGTGAGTTCAATGATCTCAAGTGCCGTGAAATCGAGGTAAAAGAACGGTAGGTCGCGATCTGGGATCAGGGTAATCGTCGTCTCGGCGCGGAGTTCGCCGTTCGCAACCGAGATGACGCTCAGTGCGAGGTCGTAATGCTGAACATCGTAGCCCGCATTGCCCGCCTGCGGCAGCAGCGGGTCCCCGAGGCCGGTGAGATCGGTTTGCGCTGCAGCGCGCGGCGGCCAAACCAGCGTAAGCATCAGAAACAGGAGGAACTGGAATTTGATGCGCATACAGTGATCCCGGATATAACCGACTCTAGCTGCCTATGATACAATGCGCGCCGCTGTAAAGTTCAGACACGAGTGGAGTTCATGGGGTCGAGGCTGCGGCGCTGGGGTCTGTTGTTCATCTTGGTCACGGGTGTATTCGCGATCGATCAATGGACGAAACGGTTGATCATCGAGTCGATGCAGGTAGGCGAAACGCAGCGCATCGTGCCAGCGCTGACACCGTTCTTTCAGATCACGCGGAGCGAGAATCGCGGCGCTGCGTTCGGTTTTCTGCCCGCAGCGGGCGATTTCTTCCTAATTCTGGCGGTCATCATCGTCATCGGCTTGATCTGGTTCTACCCGCGTCTGCCCGCCAGGGCGCGCCTCTCGCAGATCGCTTTTGGGCTGGTGACGGGTGGGGCGCTCGGCAACGCCGCTGACCGGCTGACGTACGGCGCAGTGGTCGACTTCATTCATTACACGATTCCGGGCGTTATCTCCAATGTGTCCAATATCGCCGATCATGCCATCGTGCTAGGGGTCATCCTGCTGCTGATCGAAAGCTGGCGTGGCGATCGTCCGCGGGTGTCAAAAGCGGCAGTCGTCGAACGCGCGGATGAGGCGTGACGACTGCCGTCGATGAATTGGTTGTGCGCTCAAGCTTCGGGCGCGTACTCGATCTCGACCAGCTTGGCCTCGATGTCTTCCCAGCTCGCGGGTGACTGCCACTCGACCGTTACCTGCTTGCTTTCGACCTCTCCCACGACGCGCATTACCCCAGGCAGCGCGCCGATCTCGTTCTGGATTGTACGCACGCAGCCGGCGCAGCCAATCGACGGTACCTTGAAAGTCTTGCTTTCCATACTTACGTCTCCCGATGCAGAGTCAGCATCATCTTGTCGCCCAGTACAGACGCTTCGAGGGGAAAAGATCACACCTTGCCCTCATCCACCCACGGACCCTCGGGCAGCAGCTCCCCCGCGCGTATGGCGACGCTGAGGCGGTTTTCGAACGGTGTCAGCGGGCACGACCACTTAGGTGCGTAGGCACAGTAAGGGTTGTAGGCGAGGTTGAAATCGACGTGGAAGCGCCCGCCGGGCAGCGGCTCCGGATCGAGGTAGCGCCCTGCGCCGTAGGTCTCGCGGCTGGCATTGACATCGACGAAGGGTAGGAAGAATCCGTGGTCGGTCTCGTAGATCGTCAGCCGCGCCTCGACGCCTTCAACCAGAAAGCGGAATTCCCCGTAACGCAGATAGACGCGCTTTTCGCCCGTCGTCGTCTCGATCAGCAGGTCATCCTGCTCGGTGAACGGCGTCACGTTCACGATCAAGTCAAGCGCTGGATTGTGTGGATAGTAGCGTAAGCCATAGAACAGGGCCTGCTGTT
>CAYTME010000180.1:7636-7892 GCA_964438415.1 uncultured Pleurocapsa sp.
GGCGTGCATGAGCGAGCCCCCCGGCTGCTTCTCGGCTCGTCGTTTGGCCGGTCATGATAGCGCTATTTCCCCAAGTGCGCAGCCTCCGCCCTGCTCGTTTAAGTCTCGGTAAAGCTTCCGCCAAGACACTATCTTTTGCTCATGCCATCGCTACAATGGGAGGACGCTTTGCAGTGGGAATGCGTCTGAGTCATGGCAACCGCAGTTCGCTCCCAATCCGCGTCGATCATCCAGTCACGCCGCCGTCAACTGCTCG
>CAYTME010000180.1:7910-8398 GCA_964438415.1 uncultured Pleurocapsa sp.
TCTTTTTCTATCCCCGGCGATGCTGTTGATTTTCATCTTCGGCTTGTTCCCAGTCGCTTTCGCATTTTACGTCAGCCTTCACCGCTGGCGGCGCTTTCCGGGCGATTATCAGGGGTTAGCTAATTACACGCGCGCGCTGGGCGATTTCGCTTACGTTGTCTTCTTCTGGGTCGCGCTGGGTGCGCTCGTCTACGGCTTATGGCTGATCTACCGCCAGCTCCGCGCCGAGCCGCGCGGTCTGCTGGCGCTGCTGCCTGGTGCGCTGAATGCTGCGGCGCTCTATCTCTTTGTTCAGTGGTTCGTGACGCTGCTGCCGCTCATCCTGACCATCCCGCAGCGCATTCGCGGGCAGGAGCGTGTGCCAGGCTTGTTCATGCAGGAGTTGATCGCCAGCCTTCAAGCTCCGGACGTGCTGATCGCCCACGGCTGGATGTGGGCGGGCATCGCCGCCGCGTTCGCCGGCACGCTGATCTGGCGCTGGTTCTACC
>CAYTME010000181.1:0-8374 GCA_964438415.1 uncultured Pleurocapsa sp.
CGCAGCCGCTCGGCCCCAGCAGCCCGAGCAGTTGGCCGCTGCCGGCGACCAGATCGACCCCGCGCAGCACTTCAAGGCTGCCGTAACGCTTGACCAGGCCTCGGCATTCGAGCGCGTAAGGCGCAGCGGACATCGACGGCATCAGTGGGCAGCGGCGGCGTCGGTGCGCATCAAGATCGCGACCGGGATCAGGCCGATGACGACGATGGTCAGCGCCGGGATCGACGCCGCCTGCCAGAACGACTCCGCGGCCAGCATGTAGGCCCACACGCCGAGCGTATCCATGCCGAAGGGGCGCAGCAGCAGCGTCGCGGGCAGCTCCTTCATGACATCGACGAAGACGAGGATCAGCGCCGCTAACGCGCCGTTGGCGACCAGCGGTGCCTGGATGCGCCGCAGCACGCGGAAGGGCTGCGCGCCAAGCGTGCGGGCTGCCTCTTCCATGCTCGGCTTGACCTTGATCATGCTCGACTCGACACCCTGATACGCGACGGCCATGAAGCGCACGACGTAGGCGTAGATCAGCCCGACCAGCGAGCCGGTCAGCAGCAGGCCGGTGCCGAGCCATTGATTGACGCCGTGATCGATGGGCGACAGCGTGAGCAGGACGCCGGCTGCCACGACCGACCCGGGCAGTGCGTAGCCGAGCGTGCTGAAACGGACGGCACCGCGCACGAGCGGAGTGCGCCAGGCGCGCGCGCTGTGCGCCAGCAGCAGCGCCAGCCCGACCGTACAGATGGCGGCCAGCCCGGCCAGCAGGAAGCTGCTGCCGACGTACTGCCCGTAGACCGTCTCCCAAGTGCCAGGGATGTGACCCTGAATCTCGGCGATGGCCCACAGCACGAGCTGGCCGACGGGCAGGATGAACGCCGCAAACAGGATGCTGGCGCAGACGATCACGGCGGCGGCGCGGCGGACACCCCTCAGCGGCATGCGTTCGGGGCGCCTGCCCCTGCCGCCCTGTTGGTGATAGCGCGCCCGCCCGCGCAGTCCGCGCTCAAACAGCAGCAGTCCGAGCGCGAACACCATCAGCAGCGAGGCCAGCTCCGTCGCCGCGACGCGATCCATGCGGCCTTCCCACAGCCGGACGACGCCCTCACTGATGGTCGGGAAGCTGAAAAAGCGCACCGTGGCGAAGTCGGTCATGGCCTCCATGAGGGCCAGCGCGACCCCCGCCGCCAGAGATGGCCGCGCCAGCGGCAGCGCGATGCGCCAGAACGCCCCCCAGCCTCCGCAGCCGAGCGTGTGACCAGCTTCGATGGTGGCCGCGCCCTGCTCGCGGAAGGCCGCGCGCGCCAGCAGGTAGACGTAAGGATAGAGTACCAGCGTCATGACCACGATCGCGCCGCCGCCGCTCTGAATGTTGGGGAAGGCGGCTCCGCGCCCGAAGAGCGCACGCCAGGCGGTCTGCACCGGTCCGGCGTAATCGAACAGCGACATGAAGACGAAGCCCATGACGAAGGCGGGCACGGCCAGCGGCAGCAGCAGCGTCCGTTCGAACAGCGCGCGTCCTGGGAAGTCGTACATTGTCACCAGCCAGCCGAGCAGCGTCCCGATCGCCAGCGTACCCAACCCGACGCCGAGCATCAGCGCGAACGTGTTGCCGAGCATCGGCGGCAGGCTTGTCGCCCACAGATGGGCCCACAGGTCGAGATCGGGTGTCAGCAGTGTGACGGCGAGCAGCAGCAGCGGCAGGCTGATCATGCCCGCGATCGCGAGCGGGATGATGGGGATGCGCCAGCGTCCGCCTTGAGCGGCTGGTCGTGCTGCTGTGGAAATCCAGCGAGGGGAGAGATTGAGCGCGCGTGTGACAATACCCATACCGATCTTTCTACCTCCCGCGCCCGGCGTGACGACCGGGCGCGGCGCTGTGTGACATGCTGCTAAAAACCGTAGCCGCTCCGCTCCAAGACCGCGACCGCTTCCGCTTGGAAGCTGCCGTACTCCGCCAGCGGCAGCGGGTCGATGGTGAACTCCCCGAACTCGGCAATGATCGGGTGCATCGGCGCTTCGGGATTGACCGCGAATTCGTAGTTGCCGCCGGGGATGCCCGTCGCATCGGCGGCCTGACCGTCGGTGACCATCCACTCGATCAGGCGCACCGCGTTCTCGACATTGAGCGCCGCCGTCGTGACGCCGACGCCGCTGACATTGCGGAATACGCCGCGTTCGCCTTCACCCTGATTGGCCCAGAAGACCTGTACCGGGAAGTTCGGGTCTTCATTCAGCTTGCGCGCCAGATAGTAGTGGTTGGTGAGGCCGACGTCGCAGCCGCCCGCCGCGATCGTCTCCAGGATGCGCGTGTCGCTGTCGATGTACTGCGGGTTGTTGGCCACCCAGCCGCTGACGATGCGCTCAGCTTCCTCCACACCGTGCGCGGCGATCAAGCTGCCGACGAGCGAGATCGTGTAGATATGGGTGGCCGGGCGCAGGCACAGCCGTCCATTCCACATCGGGTCAGCGAGCTGTTCGTAGGTCGAGAGTTCAGCCGGATCGACCGCTGTGGGATTGTACATGATCGTGCGCATGCGCTGGCTGACAGCGAACCAGCGGTTCTCTGGATCGCGCAGGTCTTCCGGCACGGCGGCCTCAATGACCGCCGACTCGATCGGCTGCAGCAGCCCCTCCTCAGCGGCCAGGCTCAGGCCGCCCGCATCGATGGTGAAGAAGACATCGGCGATCGTCTGGCTGCCCTCGGCGCGCAGCCGTTCCAGGATCGACTGCGCCGACCCTTGCGACAGCCGGACTTCGATGCCGGTCGCCTCGGTGAAGGCGGTGAAGGCCGCCTCCATCGCGCCGTAGTGTCGAGACGAATAGAGATTGACCACCCGCGGCGCGCTGCTTTGGGCATGGGCTGGTGCGGCGATGATGCCCAGCAGCAGGGCGAATGCGGCGAGTGCGGCCATGGCCGGTGCGATATGCATCGTCTTCTTGGTCTTCGGTTCCAAGTCTATCATCAGCGTTTGCCTATCATATTGCAAGCTGTCGAACGATGAGAAATGACGGGTGTCCCGTCTTCCAGGTGATCGATCTCCTGATGCGACGTCTGGAGCCATTATGCGGCAGGACAGCCGCAGCTTTCCACGCTTGCGATTAATTTCACGACGTGTGTCCGCATTAACCTGAATTTGACCGCGATTATCGCCCACGTATCGACGCGCGGGGAGCAGAAATTAAGCAAGGTTAAAAAGCGGGGATCGGGGAGATAGGATACGGATGCTCAGTGCGCGGGGGCGATCCGGACGATCGCCCCCGCACATGGGCGTTATGAGCTGGGCGTGGCGGTTGCGGTGGGCGTGGGGCTGGACGTCACCGGTGCTGGTGTCACCTCCGCCGTCGAGATCGCGGCCTCCGGCGTCGCGGACGCTTGTGTGGTCACCGTCGCTGTGAGGGTGAGGACGGTCGAAGTGGCCGTCTGCTGGACGGCAGCGGTCGCCGTCTGATCGACCTCGCTGTATGGGTTCGGCGTCGGGAAGGGGGTCGGTGTCGCGGTCGGCAGCGGCAGATAGGGCGGCGTGCTGATCAGGTTGATGAGCTGATCGACCTGCGTCTTAGGAGCCAAATAGATCGTTTGCAGCCCGGTCAGACTGACCAGCGGCGTCGGCGCTGCGCTCGGTTCAGCCGTCGCGTCGGTGGTCGGCTCGGCGGTGACATCGGCTTCGTCCGTGCTCTCCGGCGCGGCTTCCGCAGTGGCTTCCGGCGTCGCTTCGGACGTCGCAGCCTGCGCATCGACCGTCGGCACTGCCGTCGGCGCGGGTGCGCCGCTGCCGGGCGTCACTTCGATGATGACGAAATAGCGACCACCGGCCAGATTGGTATTGCCGATATGCATCGTGTAGATGCCGCCGTCATCGGTCGTCATCGTGATCGTCTGCGTCGGCTGGTCGAGGCCGTAGCTGGCGAGGTCTTCGGTTTGGAAACTCTGCGTCGAGGCGAGCTGTGCGAAGGTGGACATCAAGCCTGGGATGGCGACTTGGTCGACTTCGCGGTTCTCGGTCGGGACGCTCGCACCGGTGGCGGAGGCCGACCAAAGGAAGCTGGGATCGCGCGTGAGCACGGTGCGCACACCCGAAATGTTGTTGCGCACTTCCAGCCGAGCAGCGCGCGCGCCGTCGAGTTCCGGGAACAGGCGCACCGACTCCTGCGTCGGGGCGGGCGTCGGCGTCGGCGTGGTCGAGATCGGCTGGCTGCTCAGCAGCGCGGCGATGACGATGACCGCGATCAAGGCGACTACAAGAAGGATCGTCCCTCGGTTAAGGCGCATGATCGATCGAACTCCTCGGTTTAGTGCTGCATCCGATACAACCTTGTGACCATTCGTGACCTCGGCCCCAGCCCCCTCGGCCATCACCGGCGAGGGGGCGCGCGGAGCGCGGCGGCATGGGGTGAGGTGAATTCATGCCGGGCGGGTTTTTCAACCCTCGCGGCGGCGTTCCCTGCTGCTCCACAGCACGAGACCACCGAGCGCCAGCAGGCCAAACGGCAGCAGCCACTGCGTGATGAAGCTGATATTGCGCAGCGTTTGCTGGTCGGCGAAGATCGGGCGATCCTGCGGGCGTTGGCGCTGCTCGATATTGATCGTGCTGAAGAATTCGTTGAAGCGCGTCGTCCAGATCAGGCTGTTGAAGCCGACATCGAGATTGGCCGCGCCGGAGAGCGACGCATATGTGTCGAGGCCGGGCGCGAGGCTGCCGAACAGCACGACGCGCGCACCGGTCTGCGTGTTTTCAGCGGCGGCGGCCACCACCAACGGTCCGCCAGTATCCGTGTCGGCGCGCTGAAGCGCGGCTTCGTCCCCGGCCAGCAGACCCGCGACGCCGCTCTTAGCATACGACTCGGCGCTCGTTTGCGCCAGACGGCTGACTTGGACGTTGGCGGGCAGCGTCTCGGCGATGGTGATCGAGTTCGGCGCTTCGAAGACGACCGCAGCGTTCGGGCCGATGTTGTTGTTGGTGATGTAGTTCTGCGAGTCGAGATTGGTGACGACCGGGATGAGCGGCGATTGGAATGCCTGCGTCCGGTCGATGACGACATCGGCATTGAAGCGAACGCCGAAGTTGGCGAACAAGTAGTCATTGAGCGCCGGATCGGTCGCCAGCGTTTGGCCGTCGGCGTTCAGGATCGGCTGGGCGAAGATGATCAGGCTGCCGCCTTCGTTCAGATAGTTCTGCAAGATCGCCAGTTCTTCGGCGGCCAGCGGTCGGCGTCCGCCGGGGATGACGACGACCTCGCCGTCGCGCGTCGGATCGCCAAGCTGGAATTCTGCTTCGGGGCCGGTGAGCTGCACGAGCGGCAGATCGCGCACTGTCCAGTCGTAGCGGGTCGTCAGCGTCTGTTTGATCAAGCTCATGTCTGAACCCGCGCCCTCATCGACGACCAAGAAGTACGCGGCGAAACTGCCCTGTGCCGCCACCTTGAGGATGGCATTGGTCAGTTCGGCCTGCGTCAAGAAGTTGACCGTCGAGGCGTTTTCGACATCGGGGGTGCCATCCTCGCCGAGCGCCACGACCGCGATCGCGCCCTCGCGCGAGATATTGTAACTCTGTGCCAGAGCGAAATTCTGGTCGGGATCGAGAAATTCGAAATCGATCTTGCCGCCGCTGGCCTGTTTGTATTCTTCAAACAGCAACGTATCGCGGTCACGGCTGCCCGCCTGATTCGGGCCGTAAAAGGCGAGGATGCGCACGTTGGGGATGGTCGGGTCTGCGCCGAGCGACTGCATGGCGGCGCGCGACTCATCCGTCAGCGAAAACTGGTCGCTCTCCGTCAGGTCGTAACGCACGTTCAGATTGCGCGCCACCACGTAGACTGCCGCCAGCGCCGCCAGCAGCAGTACGGTCACGAGCACACTCGTGCCGCCGAAGCGCAGTGCTCGTCCGCTCGCAGTCCTGGCTGCCTCCTGCGGTGCCATCAACGCCCAGGCGACCAGCGCGATGATGCCGAAGGCCAAGCCGCCAAAACCGACTACGCCGAAAGACGGCTGCGTGAGCAGCACGACCAGCGCGATCAAGAAGCCCAGACCGGCCAGCCCGAGCAGGTAGCGCGGCGGAATGAACGGTTCTTGTTCAGGTTCGTTGCTGCTGTTGGGAACCAGATTCGGGTTATGTTCCGTCATGGTTTAGGCTCTCCAGCGTCGTGTTTCGACGATGCGCGTGGTGATGAACAAGGCGGCGATGATGACGAAGATGAAATAGAGGATGTCCTGCAGGCGGATGACGCCAGCGGCCATCGTCGCGTTGTAGTGTGCCTGCAAGCCCAGCTCGCGCAGGATCTCCGCCAGCAGGCCGAGGTTCGGCTGTGCCGCCAGCGCCGCCGCGCCGATATCCGCCAGGTAGAGCACCAGCACGGTGGCCGCGCTCAAGAAGGCCGCGACGATCTGATCTTCGGTGACCGCCGTCCAGATCATGCAGACGGCGATGACCGCGCCGCCGTACAGCCACGCGCCGAAGTAGGCGCCGAAGGTCGCACCCAGGTCGGGCACGCCGACCTGCGTTAGCACGACGTGGTAGATGACCGAGATCAGCAGCAGCACGGTGTAATACGCCCAGGCGGCCAAGAACTTGCCGAGGATGAAATGCCATTCGCCCATCGGCAGGGTCATCAGCACTTCGAGCGTACCCTCGCGCGTTTCTTCGGCGATCAGCCGCATCGTCAGCAGTGGGGCGATCAGGAACATCAAAAACGTGAGCAGATTCGGGATGAACGTCGAGTCGGCTGGGATGCGCTGGTTGGCTGAGGACAGATAGCCGTTGAACAGCAAGCTGAGGAAGAAGAAGAGCGCGAACGCGATCGCATACGCGACCGGCGAGCGGAAGTAGAGCGAGACCTCGCGCTTGAAGACCGCCCAGAACGGCAGCGAGCCGCCCAAGCTGACATCTTCTGACAGGTGGTGTGTTTGTTCGGGATAGGTCATCGGTGCGTCGGTCATGACGGCAGAACCTCGCTTTCTGCTGCTGGCTCGGTGGCGACCGAACGATCTTGACGGGTCAGTTCCAGGAAGATTTCTTCCAGGTTGACGGCCAGCGGGCGCAGTTCGGTCAGTTTGAAGCCCTTCTGGATCAGTGCTTGGGCGATCTGCGGACGGGGATCATGGTTTCCGTCGGGCGTGGCAATGATGCCGTCGATGGCGATCTCGGCTCCGGCGATGCCCGGCACGCCCTGGATGATGGGCAGCGCCGCCGTCGGATCGCCATCGATGCGCGCCAGCACGCGCCCGCCGCGTTCCAGCTCGGCGCGCAGCCCCGCGGGCGACCCCTGAGCGACGATGCGCCCCTGATTGATGATGACGACTTTGTCGCAGACCTGCTCGGCTTCGGAGAGGATGTGCGTGCTGAAGAGCACCGTGTGGTCATGGCCGAGATCGCGCACCAGATCGCGCAGCTCGAGCACCTGGATCGGGTCGAGGCCGATCGTCGGCTCGTCCAGGATCAAAACGGGCGGGTTGTGGATGAGCGCCTGCGCCAAGCCGACGCGCTGCCGCATACCCTTTGAGAGTGTGCGGATGCGGCTGTTGGCGCGGTGGATGAGGCCGACGCGCTCCAGCACTTCATCGGCGCGGGCGCGGCGGTTCTTGACGCCGCGGATCTCGCCGATATAGAGCAGGTAATCGCGCGCGGTCAGGTCGCGGTAGAGCGGCACATTCTCCGGCAGATAGCCGACGCGTTTGCGCACCTCCAGGCTCTGCTCGAAGACATCGAAGCCGGCGACCACGGCTTTGCCTTCGGTCGGCGGCATGAAGCCGGTCAAAATGCGCATGGTGGTCGTCTTGCCCGCGCCGTTCGGCCCCAAGAAGCCGGTCACTTGGCCGGGCTGAGCCGAGAACGAGACACCGTTGATGGCGAGCACCTCACCGTATCGCTTGCTCAAATTTTCGACTTCTATCATCGCGTTTTTGCCCCCATTCCGGTTCGATCACCGGACGAGATTAGCGAAGTTTCATCAGATCACCATCAGCAGCCGCAGGCAGGCGGCTGCAAACCCGGCGCATTATAGCGCGGCTGGCGCGGCGTGGGAATGTTTCGGCCCCCGCACAGGTGTAAAAAATGTGTAATCTCACAGCAGCAGCGTGCGCCGTTTGTGCAGCTCCGCGATCACCTGCCGGTCGGCCTTGCCAAAGCTGTAGACATCCAGTTCGTCCAGCGTCACCCATGCCCAGGCGTGGACGCCGAGCGTCTGCGGCGGCGTGCCCGACTCGAGATAGCGGCAGGTGAAGGCGTGGAGCGTGATCTTGAAGTGGGTGAAGGCATGGCGCACGACGGAGAACAGCTCGCCGACCTCGACCTCGATCGCCAGCTCCTCGCGCAGCTCGCGCTGCAGGCAGGCGCGCAGCTCCTCGCCCGGCTCGCGCTTGCCACCGGGGAACTCCCACAGCCCG
>CAYTME010000182.1:0-226 GCA_964438415.1 uncultured Pleurocapsa sp.
CGGAGCAGATGCGCCCCGAGATCCGTATGCACCAGCCGAGCGCGAGCGCCGTCAGCAGTCCGATCAGCGGCAGATGCCCTCTGACGTAGCTGGCGGAATAGGCGGGCGCGCTGTCCTGCGCTGGATGATCGGTCAAGCGTTCGATCTGTCGCCCGTCAGCGCGCATCCGGTAGATATCGCTGCTGCCCGCGCGGTCGCTGACGAAGCCGATCCAAGCGCCGTCGGG
>CAYTME010000182.1:328-928 GCA_964438415.1 uncultured Pleurocapsa sp.
ACCGCCAGCCGCCGACTCGAACAGGATCCAAGTGCCATCGGGCGACCAGCGTGGGTTGTAATCGTCGCGCGCGCTGCTGGTCAGCGGGCGCGGGTCGCTGCCATCGGCGTTCATGAGGTACAGCTCGTAGTTCCCGTCGCGGTAGGAGACATAGGCGATCTGCTGCCCATCCGGCGACCAGGCGGGCGACCAATCGCTGCCATAGGTCTGGGTTAGGTTCTGCCAGCCGCTGCCGTCGAGCCGCATCCGGTAGATTTCGTAGTCCCCGCTCGCGTCCGAGTTATAGACGACCCATTCGCCATCGGGCGACCAATCGCTGCCCCAAGCATCGCGGTAGTCGGTCAGCCGCGGGCGATCGCTGCCGTCGGCGCGCACCCAATACAAGTATGTGCCGAGCGTCAAAATGCCGTTCTCGACCAGCAGCCGCTCACCATCGGGCGACCAGACGAAGCCCCGATCGTAGGAATTGCGCGCCGAATTGTCGGTCAGCGCCACCAGCGCGCTGCCATCCCAGCGGCTGCGCAGGAGCTGCTCGCTGCCGCTTCGGTTGGAGAAGAAAGCCAGCCACGGCCCGGCGGGCGACCAGGCGGGCGCGCGATC
>CAYTME010000182.1:1041-4017 GCA_964438415.1 uncultured Pleurocapsa sp.
GAAGGCGAGCAGATACGCCTCGTCCGGCGAGCGGCCGGTCAGCAGCAGGGACGCCTCGATCATCAGCACGAACGCCGCGCTCAAACCCGCGGCCAGCCTCAGCCACAGCATCAGCCCGCCCCACGGGCGCTCGCGACCGCCTCGGCGAAGCGCGCCGTGATCCACTGCGGGCGCGTGATGGCGCTGCCGACGACGACCGCCAACGCCCCCGCAGCCAGCGCCGCGCGTGCCTGTTCCGGCGTGTGGATGCGCCCCTCAGCGATCACGGGCACGGGCGGGGCCTGCACGATCGCGCGCAGCAGGCTGATCGGGTCGTCGGCGGGGGGGCTGTACGGCGTGTAGCCCGCCAGCGTCGGCCCGACCAGGTCGGCACCGCAGTCGGCGGCGGCCTGCGCCTCCTCCAGCGTCGAGACATCCGCCATGATCGGGCGGTTGAGTTCACTGTGAATGCGGTGGATGAGATCGGCCAGCGTCTCCCCACCGGGGCGCGGCCGGGCGGTCGCGTCGATGGCGATCACATCCGCACCCGCTTGGGCAACGGCGCGCGCGTGCGCGAACGTCGGCGTGATGTAGACGCCTTCACGGCCGTCCTTGTAGAGGCCGATGATCGGCAGCGGGACGGCGTGACGGATGGCGCGGATGTCGTCCGGCCCGTTGGCGCGGATACCGACCGCGCCGCCCTGCTGCGCCGCCAGCGCCATCCGCGCCATGATCGCGGAGCCGTGCAGCGGCTCATCTTCGAGCGCCTGGCACGAGACGATCAGCCCGCCGCGCACGCGCTTGAGAAACGTACTGAGGATGTAATCGCGGTTCATCGTCGCAGCGCCTCCACATAGCCAGCGATGTGTGTGCATGCCTGCGCCCAGCTCAGGTCGCCGTCGGACGGCGGCAGTCCGGCGCGCGCCAGATCTGCTGTGCTGATCGTCTGGTCGAGCACGGTGAGCGGGCCGTCGTGACCGATGCCGTGCAGCAGCAGCATCTGCGTGCTCGCAAAATGCGGATGGTGGCGAGGCACATCCACCGCCCAGGCGAGCGGCGTCCCCCGATCGATCAACCGCATCTGCAAACGACGCAGATGCGCTGGCTGCCGACACGCTTGCACGTCGATGTGTCCTTGGTCACAGGCATAAGCCGCAAGCATACCCGCACTAGCGCCAACTGCCCACTCGACCGGATGCAGCCGGTAAGCACCGTTGGTCAAATGCGTCGTGCCGATGTTCTTGCACGCCGGGATCATGTTGCGCAGGCGGCATGGGATCAGCGCCCCCAACGGCAGTTGGAACGGGCGCGTTGGCGCGTACATCGCCGCATGAGGATTGCCGACGCAGGCATGCAGATCGATCGAATACCAGCCGATGCCGACCGAGTCTGTCCACAAGCGCGCCCGTGCCCCTGGCTGTGCTGCCGCCGTGATGTCCTGCTCGCAGATCCGCGTCAGCGCGCGCAGACGGCGCGCCTCGCGGATGTAAGGCATCTGGCTGAGGCCGTCCGCCGTGCCCATCACGTCTGGGCGTAGGCGCAGCTCGGGATAGCCGCTACCGCCGTCGTCGCGCGGGCACTCGGTGCGCAGCCAGTGCAGAAAGCCCAAGGTCAGCCGCTTGGCCTCATCGAGCGCCTGCGCTCGCGCCTGCAGCGGCTGGTCGAGGATCGACGCGCCGTAGTAGTCATTGCTCGCCCAATTGATGAGCGCCAGGTCGCGCCCGCCCAACTGCGCGCCGTCAAAGATGCGCCGGTAGCTCCAGAACGGCAGCTCGCCGGCGAACATGTAGAAGCGACGCAGCGACCCGTCATGCTGCGGCAGCGTGAGCGTGAACGGCTGCGCATCGCGCATGGCCTCGTAGCCGCGCGGCGCTCGCCCACGAAAATCGCCGCTCGGCACGAATTCGACCACAAAACTGAACGTGAAGGCCTGTACCTCGCCGGGACGGGCCTCCGACGGGGCGTGCGGCTCACCTGTCTCGGTCTGGCTCTCGGCACCCGTCACATAGTCAGCCCCCGCCAGCGGGAGCAGATCGCCCAGCTCGGTCGCATCGAGGTAATACGCTGCGACCAGATCGAGCGCTCGACCGTTCGCGCCGGCGACGCGCACCGACTGCACGGAGTCGGCGGCGACTGCGGCGCTCATCGGCTGCACGCCGCGCACGATCTGGAGTCGCCCCGCCTCGACATGCGGCGCGAGCATCGACTCGAGCACCTGGACGCCAACGCGCGGTTCAAAACACAGCCGGCTGACCCAGCCGCCGCCCGGATTGCTCGTCTCGACCCCGTAGGTGCGCTGGTAATGCGCGCGAATCAGCGCGCGCAGACGGTCGTAATCGGCCGTGCCGCCGAACGTCTCGATGTAGGCGTGTTCATCGAGCGCCGAGACGCCCTGACTGCCGATCTGCCCGCCGATCCACGCGGCGGACTCGGTGAGGATGACGCGCTTGCCCGCCGCCGCTGCGCTGAGGGCCGCCGCGCAGCCTCCAAGTCCAGCGCCCAGCACGACGATATCGGCTTCGAGCGTCGTCATCACCCATCCAGCTCGAAATCGACCTCGAAGGTGCGCCCCCAAGGCAGGCGAACGTTGTTCACACGGTGATCGTGGGTTAGCTGGGCGAGCAGCACTGCCAGCGCCGCCTCGATCTCGGCGCACACTTCGGCGATGCCAGCCGGCGCCAGCTCGGATTGACCGGTCTCGGCGCGCAGCCGCGCCCGCAGATCGGTGCGCACGACCGTTTGATAGCCCCAGTCCTCCAGCAGACGGTGCAGCGTGAAACGGCGGTTGAACGCCGGGTCTCCGTCGAACGCGGCGCACGCTTGGGCAATGGCGGTGCCGATGCTGTTGCCCGCAGTGTTCCAGGCCGCGAACGCCGTCAGCGACGCAGGGTCGAGCGCGGCGCGCAGCGCATCGATCAGGTGCTGGCTGGCCCCGTTGGCGTAAGCGACATCGGCGACGGCGACTGGTCGCCCCGCGTCCAGCGCCTGCGCGATCTC
>CAYTME010000182.1:4081-4854 GCA_964438415.1 uncultured Pleurocapsa sp.
GCGCACCCACTCGGCATCGGCATCGACCGGTGGGTGGATGTAGAAGAGCACGTCAGCGGATGCGGCGCTCTCGGCCAACTGCGCGCCCGCCGCCGCGATCTGGCGCTCGACAGTGACGCGCACGGGCGCATCCTCAAACGGCGCGGTCACGTCCTCGCCGCCGGGAATGATATAGACGGGCCAGAATGACGGCGTGCGACCGGCTTGGCGGTTGATCCAGCGGGCGGTCAGCACGCTGCCGACCTCATCCGCGCCCGGATACGCGAGCAGGCGATCTTGCAGCCCGCGCTTGCGCGCATAGTCGAGCAGCAGGCGCTTATCGCGCGACGACAGCCCGTAAGCGCTGGTATCATCGGAGCTGAGCACAAGCGTCTCGAAAACCCCTTCCGCCAGCAGGTCGAGCGCGGCTGCGTTGACGGCGTAGTTGCGCGCGCGCCGCCACAAAAAATCGCTGACATATTCTGGCGGGATCTGCGCCTGAAGCTCGGCCAGCTCGGCACCGGCGACCTCGCCCTGCGCCTGCCGGTCGACGAGCTGCGACAGGCGGTACAGCCGGCTGCCGTAGTACGCCCAATAGTCCGGCTCCTCGGTCGCATCATCGTGGCGCGAGATGCGCGTGATCAGGCTGAAGCCGAGCAGCGGCAGCGCCGGGTACGCATGATGAAGCGCGCGCAGCCTGCCCAACCGCGCGAGCACGATATCGGCAGGCTCGCGGCTGATGCGCGAGGCGATCAACCCCCCGTAAGCGAGCATCTCGCACGAGATGAGCCAGA
>CAYTME010000182.1:4864-8348 GCA_964438415.1 uncultured Pleurocapsa sp.
GCGCTTACGTGAGACTCCAGCCAGTCGGTCAACGCGTCCGCCGGGGCAGGCACGCGCTGCTGGCTGAGCAGTTCGGCCGGCGGCGTGATCAGCTCATACCCGGCGACTGCGGCGATCATGCGCGGGAAGCGGACATTGGCCGGACGCTCGTCGAGTGGGATTAATCCGATCTTCATGCCCGGCATTTGCCACGCCGCCCCGCGATACAGATCAGTATTCGATCACGCGGTCGAGCGTCTTGGCTTGCTCGACCCAACTGGCGACCATGTTCTCGGTCGGGAGCTGGCGCACGAGCTTGCGCTGCTCGTTGACCTCTTTCATCTTGGCGTGCAGATTGGCCGGGACTCGTTTGCTCAGCTCGGCGACGGTATCGACACCAGCGGCTTCGAGCAGCTCCGAGTATTCCTCACCGATACCGCGAATGCGGAACAGATCGGCCATATTGACCCAGCTCAAGATCTCTTTCTCACTCAGCCCGGTCGTTTCGGCCAGCGCCTTACGCCCTTTCTTGGTCTTGCCTGCTTCCAGCAGCGCCGCGACCGTCGTGATATTGGCCGCAGCAAGCTTTTCCGCCTTGACCGGGCCGATGCCTTCGATTGCAGTGATCTTCGCCATGTGAACACCCCCGTGACAAACAAGCCGATTAAAACTTACGTTCTTGTTACACACGCGCAATTTATCGTAGATCATAAAACGTTGTCAAGCGATTGGGTGCCTAAATGCGGATCAGCACCACCAGGAACAGTACGATCACCGCCACAGCCAGCAGATCGCCCGTGCCCGATGGGCCGCCGCCGAGAATCACCAGCGGCAGCAGATTGCGCGCTTGATCGCTGGGCGAGCCGGGTGCCGGGGCGATGATATAGGGGGCGAGCGGGTACTCGTTGATGTCCATGAAATACCAAAGCGATCCCCAAATCAGATAGCCGTTCAAGAAGCCGATCAGAGCGCCGATGACGCCGTCTTGCAGGCTGTCGCGCCCTTCGCGCCCGCCGCGCCGACCACCGCCGCCCTCTTCGCCAAAGAGCGCGCGGGTCTGATAGGCGAAAAAGACGATGGCGACGAAGATCAAAGCTTGGACGAGGAAGACTTGGTCGCGACCGACATTGCGCAGGAGCGTCCCGCGGATCAGCGTGTCGAACTGAAACAGCGCGAACAGGCCGAGCACGATACCCGCCGTCGCGATCAGCTCCTTGGTGCTGCCGCGCAGGTAGCCGCTGACCGCAAAGAACAACGCCAGCACAACCATCATGGTAGAGAGTTGGATCATCGGTCAGCCTTCGCCTTGTGCCAGTTGCATCAGCGCTGCCGCTGCGCGCTGCGCGCCGTCTGGTACTGCCAGGGCACGCGCCCGCTCGCGCATGGTCTCCAGGCGGGCGGGATCGTCGAGCAGCGCCTTGATTGTACCCAATAATTCATTCAGCAGTGCGCTGTCATTGAGCACCAACGCGGCACCCCGTTCGGCCAAAAAGTCGGCGTTCACTTTTTGATAGCGCCAGGCATGCGGATATGGGATGAGCACGGCAGGCAGTCCAAAATACGGAAACTCGCCCAAGATGCTCGCACCCGCCCGGCTGATGACCATGTCCGCCGCCGCAAACGCCAGTCCCATCTCATGGTGTAGGTAGGGGTAGGCGTGGTAGCGTCCGCTCGCGGCGAGCGCCCGGCACTGCGGTTCGATCTGCTCCCAATCGAGCGTGCCGGTCACATGGACGATCTGAACGTCTGGGCGTTCGAGCAGCGTCGGAGCGATCGTCAGCAGCGCCTGGTTGATCGAGCGTGCGCCGCGGCTGCCGCCGAAGACGAGCAGCGTCTTGCGCGCCGGATCGAGGTTGAAGTGCGCCAGGCCGTCCGCCCGCCGTGCGCTCAGCACTTCTTGGCGCAGTGGGTAGCCGGTGACAACCGTCTGCCCGGCGGGGAAGAACGCGGCCGAGTCCGGCGCGGTGATCGCCGCGCGCCGCGCCAGCCGGCGCAGCACCTTGATCGCCAGCCCCGGCTCGATATCAGGCAGGTAGATCAGCGCGGGGATGCGCAGCAGCCAGCCCGCCAGCGCGACCGGCAGCCCAACCCAGCCGCCCGTCAGCAGCAGAGCGCGGGGGCGCTCGCTCACCAGCAGGTGGAGCGCCTGAAAGGTGCCGATGGCGATCTGCACCAAACTGATCGGCACGCGCCAGGGCGCAACGCCGTGCAGCGGGCCAGCGCGTACCTCAGCACGGCGCGCGAATAGGCCGCCCGCAGCCTCGATCAGTGGGCGTTCGAACCCCCCGCTGCTGCCGACGAATATCAGGCGGGTATCCGGCGCGGCGCTCTTAACCGCTTCGGCGATTGCCAGCGCCGGATAGACGTGTCCCCCCGTTCCGCCGGCCGCGATCAGGATGTTCAAGCAGGGTTTTCCTTTGCGGGATGGCCGCCTGGCGTGCTGTGACCCGCGCCACACTCAAAAGCAGCCCGACGCCGACCATCAGCGAGATCAGCGACGAACCGCCGTAGCTGATGAAAGGCAGCGGTGAGCCAGTTTGTGGCAGCAGGTTGAGATTGACGGCGATATTGAGCAGTGCCTTGACCCCGATCCAGAGCGAAATGCCCGTCGCCAGCAGCACGCCGAACGTATCCGGCGCACGCCGCGCGATCGCCAGCCCGCGCAGCACGAGCGCGACATACAGACCGATCACCATCGACGCGCCGACGACGCCCAGCTCCTCGCCGATGGTGGCGAAGATGCTGTCGGTGTGCGGCGCGGGCAGAGGGCCGTATTTCTGACGCCCGTTGCCCAACCCAACGCCGAACCAACCGCCATTGATGTAGGCGATGATCGTCTGCTGTGTGTGGTAGCTCGTCTCTGTCAGGTCAGATAGGCCGCGCACGTAATCGTTGACGCGCCTCTCGGCATAATCGGGCAGCAGCCCGATCACGCCGACGACCAAGATGAGGACGGCAGCGGCCAGATGTGTGATGTTGGCCCCGGCGATGATGTACATGAGTCCGGCGACCGCTACGACCATTAGCGCGGCGCTGATATCCGGCTGCAAGATGACCAGCAGCGAGACCGTGCCGACGATGATGCCGAAGGGCAGCAGGCCGCGCAGCAAACTGCTCAGGCGCGTGCTCTTCGCGCCCAACCAGGCCGCCATGTAGATGACGATCGTCAGCTCAGCCAGCTCTGACGGCTGGTAGGAGCCGTTCAAGAAGGCGCGCCGCGCACCGGAAATCGCTGAATAGAAGTACCGCCAGCAGGATGCCGACGGTCCCCAACAGGAGCGGCACCGAGAACCGCTTCCAGACGCGGTAGTCGATCAGCATGAAGACGACGGTCAGCACCAGCCCGATCGCGATCCAGCGCAGTTGGTTGAGGAACAAAGCCGCCGGATTGCCGAAGTCTTGGTAGCCCCAGTCGAAGGTCGTGCTGTAGACCATCATACCGCCGATGCCCAGCAGCAGCGCCACGATCGCGCCCAAATACGGGTCGATCAGCGCCAGCAGCCCT
>CAYTME010000183.1:0-2920 GCA_964438415.1 uncultured Pleurocapsa sp.
TATTCATTTCTCTCTCGAGGCTTTCTTCTCTACGCATAGCTTCCGCCTTCTTGACGCCTGTCTCGATTAGCAAGCGCACAAGCAACGCAGGACGCGCGTCCGGCTTTTCGGCGATACGCAGCGTGTCGGCATAGACAAGGATGGCCGCGCACTCCCGATCGTCCAGCACTTCCGAAAGCGGTGCTTGTCCTGACCGTTGGAGGAGCGGCAGCGCAGGATTGTTGTCGAGGGCACCGAGATCATGAAGCCATTTGAAATAGACCTTAAGCGTCGTCACACGGCGTGCATACGACTTACGGCTGCAAGGTACGCCGCGGCCAGCCTCGAGCCAGCGTAAGAAGTCGTTCAAGACACCGGTGCTGAACTCACCTATTGGCTTCTGTGCACCTGCGCGCTCTGCTAGCAGATGCAGGTCGGACGTGAAGGCTTGGACGGTATGCGCAGTCTTGCCTGCCTGTGTAAGATGCATTTGAAAGAGCGTGATCGTATGCTCCAACGCTGTCAGGCGGTTTATATCTGCGAACGACGCAGGGAGCTGTGGAAAGAGGGGAAGCTGGCGCAAATCGGACATCATTCGTTCTCATGACTATGCGAAGTTGAGATCAGTATAGGTGCGGACATCCGCATTTGCCAATCGTCATCGCTTGTGCGTCCATGCTCGTGTGTCGTAAATCTCGACCGTCAGGCGATCCGCCAATTCGGTTTCGTCCGCCGAGAGCGTGCCCGCTGCCAAATCGATGGCGAAAGCCTGACGGAAACCCTCCGAAACCGCATCCGCGGCTTGCTGCCAAGTGATCACCCTGCCCAGGACGGCCTCCAGCGTGGTCGCACGCTGACTGAGCCGCTGCTTAGCTAATTCTCGCTCGCTCGCACTGGCGTAGCGCAGCACATCACAGACGCGCCCCAAATCCCCCACCAGCGGAAATGCGCCATGCTGAAGCAGTCCTCCGTGTTTGCGCGCCTGGGCACTGCCGATCAGCTTGCGCCCCCCTACGGTGATTTCGTAGTGTGAGGGCATTTCGAAGCAGACGGGGTCGGCGTGCGCAGATGCACCGGCCATCGGTTCTGCCGCTGGCTGTGCGCCCAACAGCCGCAGAGCGCGCAGCAGTGCCTCGCTGATCGTCCGGTAGCTCTGCACGACATCGCCCTGCGCCAGCGGATGATCGAGCGGCAGCATCAGGCTGTAGGTCAGCTCATCCGTATGCAAGATCGCCCGGCCACCGGTCATACGCCGCACCACCTGCCAACTGTGCCGCGCCACCGCGTCCCAGTCCACATCGGAGGCGGCTTGCCCATAACCGAGTGACAGGCAGGGCGGACTCCAGGCATAAAGCCGCAGTGTCGGCGGCTGTAAGCCGGCAGCGACCGAGCGTAGGAGTGCCTCATCGATCGCCATATTGCGCGCACCAGTCGTCGGTGGATCGTAAATCAAGCGCCATTGACGCATATTTCAACCAACCCTATACTGACCGTATGGAGTCAGCAAACCCATTCGCATAGCATCGAGTGTGCGTGCAGGCATGTCCGCTGAAAACTGGTCAGACAACGAATTCACCGTTCCAAACCCCGCTCAGCGTGGCGTTTGGGACCCCCCCATGGGTAGAGACCCTGTCCCAATCCCTACGCAGTTTAACACACGAGCACCTCTTCAGGTTCCATCGCCACAGCCACCGCCGCTGGCGCGTGAGTCGGCGGCAAGGGCGCGCGCTCGTCAGCGCAGAATGCGGCGGCGCGGCGGGGAATGGGCTTGGGTGGTCGTCGCTTTTGCGCTGTTTTCGGTTGTGCTGGTCATCAGCATGAGTCTGGCGCTTCTTGTGCGAGCGTCTCAAGCCGAGTCCGTCATCGTGCCCACCGCTGCAGCAGTCTTACCCACGCCGGTCGATGTGCGAGCCGATTTTCGCGATCTCACCTCGCTCGGCAGCGGTGAGCGCGTCACCCTCGACGATGGACGGACTATCGTCTTGCAGCCGTGGGATGGCGTATCGCGATTCACCATCCTGTTCATGGGGCTTGACCGCCGTCCGGGCGAAACCGGCCTCGGGTATCGCACCGATACGATGATACTGGTCAGCCTCGACCCAGAAAACGACACCATCGGCATCCTCAGCATCCCTCGCGACCTATACGTCGAGGTGCCGGGCTATGGGCAGCTCCAGCGCGTCAACAGCCCGATGGTCTTGGGTGAACTTCAGCAGCCAGGCAATGGCCCACGGCTGGCGATGCAAACAGTCCAGTACAACCTAGGTATTCGCGTTCACGAGTTTGTAGCCGTCGATTTCAACGCGGTCATCACCATGATCGATGCCGTCGGTGGTGTCGAGATCGATGTGCCTTATGACATCGTCGATTACCAGATGCCCGATCTCAACTTTGGCTACGATCCCCTGATCGTCCGCGCGGGCCGCCAACTCATGAACGGCTACGCTGCCTTGCGCTACGCGCGCACGCGGCACGGTGACAGCGACTTCGCGCGTGCTCAGCGCCAGCAGCAGGTGATCCAAGCGTTCCGTGACCGCGTGCTTGACCTGAACATGCTTCCGCAGTTGATCGTGACTGCGCCCGGCATGCTTGGCCACCTGCGCGACAGCGTGTACACGGGTCTCAGCGTCGATCAGATCATCCAGCTCGCACTGTTTGCAAAAGACGTCCCTCAAGAGAATATCCGGCGAGGGGTCATCGACGGACGCTACATCATGCCGTACACCACCCCGCAGGGCGCATCCGTGCTGGTGCCAAACCGCTCGATGCTCGGCCAGCTCATGATCGAGGTCTTCGGCCCCAATTACTCGCAGTAGCGCATCGAGACGCGGCACCGACAAACAAAAACAGCGATCCCGCGGGATCGCTGTTCGTTATCAGGTAACCTGCCATGCCGTGTGAGCGGGTTTTGAACCTGCGAATGCAGGTGGGGATTTACCCG
>CAYTME010000183.1:2956-5183 GCA_964438415.1 uncultured Pleurocapsa sp.
CTATCACCTTGCGACCGAACAGCAACCCCCGTTTTTAGGGTGTTGGCTCAAAACGTTGGCGCATCATCACGTACACAGCAGGCACATGTTGTTTATACCATGAGCCTCTCATTCGAAAAAGGGTTAATCTCGCTCTCAGCATTGACGTTCATTCAGGGAGTGCTGAGTCTTGAGGATATGGGTCGCATTCTCCTGGTGAGAATTACCTGTCGTATCCGCGTTATTCAGCACTCCCTTCATTCAAACCACTAGCGTTCGCCCGTAGGAGTAGATATAGTCATTATGCGCGAAGAATAAGAATAGCTGTACACCAAGAAGGAGAGAGAAATGGCCAGCTCCATGAAAGCCTATGTGGCCGAACTGCTAGGGACTTTCACACTCGTGTTCATTGGCGGCCTTTCGGTCTTAGTGGCAGGCCAATTTGGCGTCGTCGTTCCAGCTCTCGGACATGGCCTGATTCTAGTCGTGATCGCCTTCGTCTACGGTGGTATCTCCGGCGCGCACGTCAATCCCGCCATCACCCTTAGCCTGCTGCTAGGGAATAAGATCGAGCTGGTCAAAGGTATCGTCTACATCGTCATGCAGGTGATCGGCGCGATCATCGCCGCGGTGGTGATCAATGCCATCTTCCCCGGGCAGGGCGCAGGTCAAGCCACTGGCAGCTTGACGGCGGAAAACAGCGGCGGCGCGGCCGTGCTGGAATTTCTATTCACATTCCTATTGGCGACAGCCGTCTGGCAGGCAGCGGCGCATGGACGGGCGGGCAATTTCGCCCCGCTGGCCATCGGCCTCACGCTCGCGGCTTGCATCTTGGCGGGCGGCGTCTACAGCGGTGCATCGCTCAACCCCGCGCGCACACTCGGCCCCGCACTGATCGGCCAAGATCTGAGCTACGTGCCGATCTACATCATCGCACAGCTCCTCGGGGGTGCTGCCGCCTGGGGCATCCAAGGCGTGCTGCTGACCCCGGAGAAGTGAGCCAGAAGTCCCAGAGCGCCCACCTGATCGCGATCAGGTGGGCGCATCCTTGAACGTCCTATTTCTTCTCCGGCTGTACAACCCGGATCGAAAGCTCTTCAAGCTGGCGCTCCTCCGCCGGCGTCGGACAGTGCGCCATGATATCGGCGCCCGCCTGAGTCTTGGGGAACGCAATCACCTCACGTATGTTCGGTTCGCCTAGCAGCACCATGACCAAGCGGTCAATCCCTGACGCGATACCACCATGCGGCGGCACTCCGTACTCGAATGCCTCCAACATGTGGCCGAACTGCTCGCGAGCATGCTCGAGCGTCTGACCGATGAGTGGGAAGATCTTCTCCTGCAGTGCGCGGCTGTGAATGCGGATGCTGCCGCCGGCCACTTCGTAGCCGTTGCAGGCGAGATCGTACTGCGAGCCGCGCGCGCGTCCTGGCTCACTGTCGAGCAGAGGGATATCTTCCTCAAGCGGTGAGGTGAACATATGCTGCGACGGATCCCAGCGCTGCTCCTCCTCGTTCCAATAGAACATCGGGAAATCGATGATCCAGCAGAAGGCGACCTGCTGCGGATCGACCAGCCCTAGCTGCTCCGCGAGATGACGACGCAGCACATCCGTTACACTGTAGACGATCTCGCGCTCGTCGGACATGAACAGCAGGAGATCGCCCGGAACAGCTCCCGTGCGCTCGAACAACGCGATCTTCTGTTCGACCGTGAAATACTTGGCGATCGGCCCCTTGACCTCGCCATCCTCGCCGGCGGACAGCGCCATGTAGGCAAGCCCTTTCGCGCCCGCGTCGCGCGCCATCTGTTCGAGCTGGGCCGTCGTGGTTCGGAGCTGCGTACCGCTCAGCTTTCCCATCCCCGGCGCGCGAAGCACTTTGACCGGCTTCCCCGCAGCGACATTGCTGACGAAGACTGGAAAGGCGCTGCTGCCCGCGATATCGCTCACATCGACCGCTTCCAGACCGTAGCGCAGATCGGGTTTGTCGCTGCCGAAACGTTCCATGGCCTCGGTATACGTCAGGCGCGGAAACGGTTTGAACATCGGCGTTTTGCCCGCCACCTGCTCTGTGATCGCGATCATCATGCCCTCGATCAAGTCCATGATGTCCTCGCGTTTGACGAAGCTCATCTCGAGATCGAGCTGCGTGAATTCCGGCTGGCGATCGCCGCGCAGGTCTTCATCGCGGAAGCAGCGCGCGATCTGGAAATAACGCTCGTATCCCGCGACCATTAGAAGCTGCTT
>CAYTME010000183.1:5193-8265 GCA_964438415.1 uncultured Pleurocapsa sp.
CTGTTGAGGGCTTTGCGGGAGCGCGTAGAATGTACCAGGGTTGAGACGACTAGGCACGAGGAAATCGCGCGCGCCTTCCGGCGTCGTCTTGAATAAGATCGGCGTCTCAATTTCCACAAAACCCCGCGCGTCCAAGTAGTCACGTATGAACTTGACCACCCGATGGCGCATAATGAGATTGCGCTGCATGCGCGGTCGGCGCAGATCGATGTAGCGGTAGCGCATCCGCGTTGTCTCGTCGATCTTGGCGTCTTGATTCAGATAGAACGGCGGCACTTTGGCTTCATTGAGGATGACGATCTCTTCAGCGCCGACCTCGATCTCGCCCGTGTCCAGCTCTGTGTTGACCGTACCCTCAGGGCGCAGACGCACAGTGCCGGTCACCTGCAGCACAAACTCGATCCGTGCACGGTCGGCGATCCGATGCGCCTCCGCCGCGGTATCGACATTCACCACTACCTGCACGATGCCCCAACGATCACGCAGATCGATGAAGATCACGCCGCCCTGATCGCGACGGCGGTGCACCCAACCGGCCAATGTCACGCGCTGGCCAGCGTGCAGTGGGCGAAGTTCGCCGCAGGTATGCGTCTTCAACATGATGCTTCCCGCTTTCCTGATGTCGATGTTTCATGGGTCTGAGCCAGGGAAGCATAGCACGGCAAAACGCGAAATTAAAGCGCTGGACGGCCGCCCTCAGGCCACATTCATCAAGCCGCCTGCAAGCTGGCGATCGACCCAGCGCGCGATAAATGGGTAGCGGTAGTCATCCCCTTTGTACGTCGAGATCGCCGCGATTGTACCGTACAAGAGCATCGCCAGAGGCAGTGCGGCGACGGCTAGCGCCAGCACAATACCGACGATGCCCCAGACAGGCACCAGGATGAAACCGACCAGCACCAAGATCGAGAGCGCAGCGATGACCATGCCCAGGCTCCAAGCGAAGCCGCCGACCAGCGCGAGCAGGAGCGCGCCAACCGTTCCCAGAAGCTGCAAGGCGAACGCTTGCAGCGCATGAAACGCAACATAATCGGACGTGCGTCGAAAGAGAAAGTAGATCACCAGCGGCACGAAGACGCTGATCGGGATCAACGCGCCCAACGTGAACACTCCACCGACGGCGGTCAGCCAGACACTCGCGTGTGCTGCTGATGCCCATAACCTTTCATCGTCGGTCACGCGCGATGTGCTGTAGCTGCGCGGCATCCCTTTGCGCTTCGGTTTTTCGCTTTCCAATGCAGCCGCGCTGAAGTCGCCACGCGGATCAAAACCTGCAGGATCGTCGGCACCAGCGGACAAGCGAGAAACGCGCACATCGTCCTGCGCAAGCCGACTCTGATCATCGCTCATGTTGCATCCTTCGTAGAGCATCTCCGTGCGCCAATGTGATCCAGTTTATCATTATACGGATGCGATGTACGTCGAGTTGCAGTCAAATCTCCTCAACGTTATACTGCACGGCATGCTGTCGAATGACTTCGTCCCCACCAAACGCCACTTGGGTATCGCGCTGTCTGTATTTGGCTTTCTCGCTTTTCTCGCAATCATCTTGATCGATGTGCTGGATGTCGGGCGAGAAGGCGGTATCGGCCCTGCTCAGCAGATCGCGCTTGTCTCCGCCGCTGCCTTGGCACTGCTGGGATTGACGCTGATCCCCTTGGGTGACCAGCCTGCATGAGCGGCCGTTTGAATAGCACTTCAGTTGCGATGAGTGCTCGTCTGCTGCTGATCGCTGCCAGCACGCTGCTCGCCTTCCTGCTGATCGTCTATGTCGCCTATGCGATCAACTTGATGCAGTTCCCCTTTGATTACGATCAGGGCGAAGGCTTCGAGCTGATCGATACGATCATGTTCAGCCAGGGCCGCTGGCCGTATCAGAATATCGACCTGTATCCGTTCTTTTCCAGCAACTATCCACCGCTGTACCATATTCTCGCAGCACCCTTCGTCTGGGTTTTCGGGCCGGCATACTGGTATGGTCGTCTGCTAAGTTTCATTTCGTCGCTGATCGCTGCGGCTGCTATCGGTTGGGCTGTCTGGAAGGCCAGCGGCGCGCGCTGGACGGCGGTGCTTGCCGGACTAGCCTTCCTGGCATCCAACACGGTCTATCACATCGGGCCGCTGTTCCGTCAGCACATGATGATGGTTATGTTCGAGACACTCGCCATCGTCACGCTAGCTGGCGTGAACGAGATCGCGAGCACACCGCGCCGGCGGCGTGTTCTACTCATCGGAATACTGCTGCTGCTTGCGGCTGGCTATACCAAACAGCTCGCCGTGTTCACGGCGACCGCTGCATTCGGCTTCCTGCTGATCAGACAGCCGAGACGCGCAGTCGTTTGGGGAATCGGGTTTGCTATCGCCGCTGGCGCGATCTTCCTGCTGCTGAACATCGCAACTGCGGGCGAATGGTGGCGCAATGTCATCGCCGCCAACATCAACCGTTACAATTTGGAACAGACGCTCGGCCTTTACCGTCTATGGTTTGGGCTGCATGGCTTCCTGATCGTCCCAGCGGCGCTCATGGTCATCTACGAGCTGTATTTCGACCGTATCTCGATTTACAGTGTTTGGTTCGTGGTCGCTACTGGCGTCGGCATGGCGTCGGGACAGTGGGGAGCAGGTGACAGCTACTTTGCGACGGCGATCGCGGCGGTCTGCATCTTGAGCGGCATCTTTGCTGGACGCACGCTGCGCAGACGGTGGACATTTGCGGACAATTACCTAGCTCGCGCGCTCTTGTACCCTTTGCAGCAAGGCACCCGCTCCATCATGCGCCTGGCTCCGCTGGCTATCTCCCTGCTCTATCTCGGTTATGGGATCGCAGTGTTTCATATGCCGACTGCTGGGCCATTTTTCGGTGATGTCGCGCGTTTGCTGAACATCCGTCCCAATACCGATTACGATTTCTACGACTCGGCAGGTCATATTGCTGGCGGATATGCCGATATCGGCCATTTCACGACCCAGGCCGATATCGAGGCTGGATGGCGCATCACCGAGATCGTGCGCAGCGCCGAGGGTGATGTCAGGAGCGCGGCCGCCGGCCGCAGTCGGATGCCAGGGCGACCG
>CAYTME010000184.1:0-3803 GCA_964438415.1 uncultured Pleurocapsa sp.
CCGGTCTACTACACCGAGCAGGGCTTCCTCGGCGCGGTCGAGTGGCGGCAGCGCATCGACGCTATGCCGTCGCTGATGGGCGGCAGCGCGCTCAGCTATGCCGCCGCCTATCACGGCTGGGTGCGCGTACCGGAACCGGCTGTGCCGGCGCTGGCTCCCGACCGGCTCGTGCCGCCTGCGGGCGTCGTCTGCGGCATGATCGCCGCGCGCGAGCTGGCGCGGGGCGTCTGGGTCGGGCCGGCCAATGAACCGCTCGCGGGTGTGCTCGGTTTGCAGCCCGAGATCGACGACCGCGGCTGGGCCGATCTCTACGACCGGCAGATCAACATCCTGCGCCAGCAGCCTGGGCGTTTCACGCTCATGAGCGCCTTCACACTCTACCAGACCGACCGCTCGCTCTTTCAGATCAGCGTGCGCCGCCTGCTCATCCTGCTGCGCAAGCTGGCCTGGCGGCGCGGGATGCAGTACGCCTTCGAGACCAACAACGAACGCTTCCGCCAGTACGTGCAGATCAGCTTCGAGCGCGCGCTGCGCAGCCTGATGGATCGCGGCGCGCTGGCGGCCTTCGAGGTCGTCACCGGGCCGGAGCTGAACACGCCGAACGACGCCTACAACGGACGCTTCTTGATCGCGCTCAAGGTCGCGCCGACGCAGCCGATCGAGTTCATCACGGTCGTCATGCTGCGCTCTGGCGACAGCCTGTTCGAGTTCCTGGAGTTCTAAGCCGATGCCGAACCCCGCCTTTGAAACGACCGAACAGCCCTTCACCGCCTTCCGCTTCGAGGTCGTGCTCAATCTCGATGACCCGCCGGCGGGTATCAGCAACCCGCTGGTCGATGCTGCCTTCGCCGAATGCGACGGCCTTGAGATGATGATGGAGCCGAAAACCGTGCGTCAGGGCGGCGATAACCGCCGTCAGGTGCAGTTGATCGATCAGGCCAGCTATGGGCGCGTGACGCTGCGGCGCGGCATGACCGGCAACCTTCAGCTCTGGCAGTGGTTCGCCCATGCCATCCAACCCGGCCACAATGCGCGCGCGCAGGGATTGGTGACGATGAAAGACGCCGCCGGCGAAGACAAGCTGACCTTCGTCTTGGAAGACTGCCTGCCCGCCCGGATGCGCGGGCCGCAGTTGAACGCCAAAGACGGCCTGGTCGCCATCGAGGAGCTGCAGCTCGTCTACGCCGCGCTGACGCTGCGCCCCGCCGGACAGGTGGGGGCGGGCTTCGGTTTCGGCGTCGGCTTCAGCCTGGGCGCGGGCGGCGCCAGTGTGAGCGCTGGCGCCAGCCTGAGTGTCAGCGGCGGGCCGGGTTTATCGGCCAATCTCAGCGCCAGCGCCGGTTTCAAGCTGGGCTAAGTCGAGGAGCAGGCACGATGTCGCTGGTGATGGCAAAACTCACCCCGGTCGATAAGAACGGCAGTCCCGCAGGCGAGGCGGTGACAGCTCATTTCAATCCGAAGACGCTGCGTCTGTCGCACCGAGCGGTCGGCCCGAATACGGCTGCGCGATCGAGCAGCGGCGGCGCGGCCAGCGGCGCGATGTCGTCCGCGAGCAGCCAGCGGACGGGCTATACCGTCAGCTTGTCGTCGATCGAGCTGCTGTTCGACACGACGACCGACGGCGAGGACGTGCGCAATACGACGCTCAAGATCACCAAGATGATCCACCTGCCCGGCACGAACTCCGCGCCGACGGTGCAGTTCCAGTGGGGGACGTTCCTCTTTCGGGGGACGATCGACTCGGTCGAGGAGACGCTCGAGTACTTCAGCGAGAGCGGGGTGCCGCTGCGCGCGACCTGCACCATCGCCATGACGATGAACGAAGTCGAAAGCGCCAAGAATGCTTTTGGCCTGGCAGCGGGGGCGTCGGCTGGATTAGGCGTCAGCGCCGGATTTTCGGCGGGCGTCGGCATCAGCGCGGGCGTCGGCTTCTCCGCTTCGGCGTCGGTCAGCGCCGGCATCGGCGTCGGCACGACTCCGCTGACGCTCGCGCCGTCCGGCGAGTCGCTGCAAAACTTGGCCGCGCGCGCCGGCGTCGATTGGAAAACCGCGGCCAGCGCCAACGGCATCGATAACCCGCGCGCCGTCCCGCCCGGCACGGCGCTCAATCTCAACGCTGGCGTGAGTGTCAAAGGCAGCATCAAGTGACCGAGCTGCGCGAAAGGATCTGCCGTGCCTATCATCATCCATGATTTTGAGGTGGTGGTCGACGCACCGCCGCCGCAGAGCACGTCGACCGAGTCGTCCGAGCCGCCCGCCCCGAGCGCCGCGCTGCGCGCTGAAGAGGTCGAGTTCTTGCTGCGCTGGCTCGAAGACCGGCGCGCCCGCCTGCTGGCGGACTGACAAGATGAGGATGGCGACGTCATGACCCAAGCGCCCAGCGCCTACGTCTCGCTGCCCACGATCGTGCTCAGCGGCCAGCCGCACACCGCGCTGACCAACGACGCCTTGACGGTGGTCGTGCAGGAGAGCATCGACGGCCTCTATCACTGCGAGATCGCCTTCAACAATTTCGGCGCATCCGGCAGCGGCACCGATTACCTGTATTTCGGGCGCGACATCCTCGATTACGGCAAAGACATCGCCGTGCGCTTGGGTTGGGACGAGAGCGCGCCGCCCGTCTTCGAGGGGCGTATCACCGCGCTGGAGGCGTCCTACGCCAGCGGCCAGCCGCCGACGCTGACCGTGCTCGCCGAAGACCGCCTGCAAGACCTGCGCATGACCCGGCGCACGCGCAGCTTTGAGGATGTGCGCGATGCCGACGTGATCGAGCAGATCGCTCGCGATCACAGCCTGACGCCGCAGGTCGATCTCGATGGGCCGACGCACCGGTCGCTGGCGCAGGTCAACCAGAGCGATCTGGCCTTCATCCGCGAGCGGGCGCGGGCGGTCGGCGGCGAGCTGTGGGTCGTCGGCAGCACGCTCTACGCCAAAGACCGCACCGATCGCGATGGCGAGTCGATCGAGCTGAGCTTGGGCGCGGGACTGCATACGTTCGTTGTCCGCGCCGATCTAGCGCACCAATGCACCGAGCTTTCGGTCAGCGGCTGGGATGTCGCCGCCAAAGACGCCATTCAGGAGACGGCCGCCGAAAGTGCCATCAGCGGCGAACTCAACGGCGGCGAAAGCGGCAGCGCGGTGCTCGAAACGGCGTTCGGCGCGCGTAAGGCGCAGGTCGTGCATACCGTGCCGCTGACGACCGCCGAGGCGCGCAGCATCGCCGAGGCGCGCTACCGCGAACGGGCGCGGCGCTTCATCACCGGCGTCGGCATGGCCGACGGTGACGAGCGCATCCGCGTCGGGCGCGTCGTCGCGCTGGCGGGTTTGGGGAACTTATTCGATGGCAAGTACACCGTCGTGCAGGTGCGTCACGCTTATCATCGGGCGCGCGGCTTTCAGACGGAATTTCAGGTCGAACGACCGGGGTTGGGGAGCTGAGACTCACTCCCATGTGATGGGGTGAGGTCAGCAAACAGAGAACGGACGGACACATGGCAGCAAACGGGATCGACCTCGAACGCGCAGCGACCGGGCCTGGCGGCCTGTTTTACGGCGTTTATCCGGCGCTGGTCGTCGATCTGCGCGATCCGGATGGTCAGGGGCGCGTTCAGGTGCGCTTGCCCTGGTCGCCGGATAACGCCGGCGGCGTGTACGAGGTCTGGGCGCGCATCGCCACGCTGATGGCGGGCAATAACCGGGGCACGTGGTTCATCCCGGATGTCGATGACGAGGTGCTGGTCGCTTTCGAAGGCGGCAATCCGCGCCGCCCGTATGTCGTCGGCGCGCTCTGGAACGGGCGCGAT
>CAYTME010000184.1:3846-8262 GCA_964438415.1 uncultured Pleurocapsa sp.
GCAGCTGCTCGCGCAGCGGCGTCAAGATCACGATCGATGACCAGACCGGGCAGGAGAACATCATCATCGAAACGCCTGGCGGCCAGACGCTGACGATGAAAGACGGCCCCAGCGTGATCGAGATCGAAGACAGCAGCGGCAGCACGATCAAGCTCGACTCAAGCGGCATCACCGTCACCACGGCGCTGCGCGTCAAGATCGACGCCGGGACGACGGTCGAGGTCAATGCCAGCATGGTCACCGTCAACGCCGGCATGTCGCGCTTCAGCGGCGTCGTCCAGTGCGACACACTGATCAGCAATGCCGTCGTCAGCGCCAGCTATACGCCCGGCGCGGGCAACATCTGGTGAGGGAGACGAGAGCACGATGGCAAGCCAGACACGCCTAGCCCACGTCGATTGGATCGAACCCGCGCTCCTGTGGGAAGCCGGCAGCCGCTTCCAAACGCTGCGCCGCCCGCGCTTGATCGAGGTGCGCTCCGACAGCTTCATGGATGAATTCATGGCGGCCATGCGCTCGCAGGCTGCATACCAATACATGCAGGATCACGTGCTCGGCGTCGCGCCGACGGCGGTCAAGCTCTACCAGCCGATGCATCAGCGTTACTACCTGATCAGCGGCTCGCTCGTCTGCAAGCAGGTCGGTCTGCCCGACCGCGTCGTCGCACGCAAAGACGGCGACTCGACTTCATTCGTCATCCGCCGCATCACGCTGGACGCGAACGGCGCGCTCGTGCGTGAGGAAGCCTGGGTCATCGACGGTGAGCGGCAGTACTGGGTGCCGCTGGCCGATGGCCGCGCCCTGCACGCTCAGGAGGAGCGCTTCCCGCTCTCACCGCTGCCGGTCTGCACCCAAAGCGCGCCGGGCCTCGACGCCTACCGGATGGCGGGTGACTGCGAGCGCATCGTCTATCATGGCTATATCGCCACCGGCGGTCGCAGCAAATATCAAGCCACCCCGCTCGAACTGCCCGCCCCGACGCCAGCCGCTGCCTACCGCGCCTTCAACGCCTTGATCCGCAGCCCGCAGCCCGGAGCGCCTCAGGAAGGCCAGCCCCCTATGGACGAATTCGACACGCGCGTCATCGGCCCGTGGCAGAACCTCATCACGCGCAGGAACGACCTGGGCAGCGCCAGCGCCGACCTGCTGCACCGCCGCGAGATGGCGCTCTTCATCCTGATCGACTGCGCCGACTTCCTCGACCGCGCGCTGCCGGATGTGTGGGACGCGCTCGTCCGGCACTTCGGCGGCCAGAACAGCGCCAATTTCCTGAGCGACAAGCCGCAGCGGCGTGCGCTCTTCGACGCGCTCGTCAACAGCGCGAACGATCCCGTCTGGCGCGTCAGCCGGGGCGGGACGCTCATCAGCGTCGGGAGGGCATTGGTCGATCAGAACGACGGCAGTCCGAGCAGCCTGGACAAAATGCGTGACGGCACGATCATCGCGCCGATCCCGGATTACCGCCTGCAGGACGCGAGCAGCAGCCTGATCGGCACACCTGCCAGCAAGTCGAGCGCGGGCACGACCGGCCAGCTCAAGACGCGGGTCGAGGCGGCGCTCTTGGAAGCCGGCGATGTGCCGATGACCGTCAGCGACGACTTGATCGCGCTGCTGACCGAGCAGGTGCGCGTGCCGCCCAGCCTGCCTGCCGGGCAAACACAGGTCTACTGGGCGCGGCTGGTCTACGAGTACACCTACGAAGACTGCCCGTATGCCATCGTCAGCGAGCCGAGCCAAACGTTCACCTTCGCCGGCATCTACGATCCCGATGCGCCGGCGCGCAAGGTGCGCATCGAAATGCCCAGCATCAAGCTGCAGGACATGCGCAAATTCAAGCCCGGCGTCGGCATGCAGATGTCGCCCGAGCTGCGCGATGTGATGAACCGCATCCATGAGGGGATGCTCGACAAAGAGGGGCTGCTCGCCGGCAGCGCGGGCTGGGAACTGGGCATGATCTGCACCTTCTCGATCCAGATCATCATGTTGATCGCGCTGGTGGTCATGTTCATTTTCGCCATCCTGCTCAACATCGTGTTCTGGTGGCTGCCGCTGCTCAAGATCTGTTTCCCGATCCCGAAGAAGGCATGAGGCGGTTATGACGACACCTGCGGACTTATACGGCAAGAGTTTGGGTTTTCCGCCGCGCGTGGGCGAAAACGGCCAGATGGTCTGGTCGGTCGGCGAGCTGAACGTGCGCGAGTCGATCGCCATCATCTTGCAGACGCGCCCCGGCGAGCGCGTGCTGCTGCCGGAGTTCGGCTGCGGGCTGGATCGCTTCCTGTTCGAACCGAACGACATCGCCACGCTGCGGCTGATCCAGGAGGAGATCAAGCGGGCGCTGACGCGCTGGGAGCCGCGCATCAAGCTCGACGATGTGCGCGTTGAAACCCGCCCGTCGGAGCCGCGCGCCGTCGATATCACCATCTACTACACCCTGATCGCGACGCAGGCGCGCGAACGGGTCAATCTGGCGCTGGCGCTTTAGGCCGAGAGGGGTTGTCGTTATGCCGCTGCAAATTCCCAACCTGGATGACCGCACGTTCGATCAGCTCGTCCGCGAGGCGCGCGCGCGCATCCCCGTGCACACGCCGGAGTGGACGAACTTCAATGACAGCGATCCGGGCATTACGCTGCTGCAGTTGTTCGCCTTCATGACCGAGAACCTGCTCTACCGCAGCAACCGCATCCCGGAGGCCAACCGGCTGAAATTCCTGATGCTGCTCGGTCTCGGCCTGCAAGAGCCGACTCCAGGGCGCGGGTTGGTCGTCTTCCGCAGCGATCGCGGCCCACTCGAATGCCTGCCGCTGGATGCCGGGGTCGAGCTGCGGGCGGGCAAAGTCCCCTTCCGCACGCGCACGGGCGTCTGCGTGCTGCCGGTGACGGCGCAGGTCTACTACAAGCAGCCGCTGACCGATCTCGATGCCGCGACCAAGACGCGCTACGAGGCGCTCTACATCCCGCTCAAGGAGCAGCCGAGCGACCAGCTCCAGTTCTACCAGACGATGCCGCTCGAAGCGCCGGAGACGGGCAAGCCGCTCCCGGAGGTCGATCTGGCCGCCGGGGCGGACACGGTCGATCGATCGCTGTGGGTGGCGCTGATCGCGCCGGAGAATGTCGTCCTCGACCGTGTGCGCAGCGCGCTGTCGGGTCAAACGCTGGCGCTGGGCATCTACCCCTCGCCGGAGACAAACGGGCGCGATCTGCCGCCCGCCGCCGCCGAACGCGCGCCGCAGGATGACCCCGGCCTCATCTTCGAGATCGCCGCGCCGGATTTGAGCTTCAGCGGGCCGCTCGCGCCCGCCAACTACCGCCGCTTGCAGGTCGAATACGCCGAAAATGTGCTCGAAGCGCCGGGCATCGTCCAGGTCATGCTGCCGGCGCGCGACGCCCGCTTCGATTTCACCGTCTGGGATTTCGATCCTAACGAAGAAGGCACGGGCGATTACCCGCCGCTGCTCGAAGACAAGGCGCTGGCCGCCCGCGTGGTGACGTGGATCCGCATCCGTCTGCCCGAAGCGCAGGCCGATGAAAGCGGCCAGAACGCGGCGCAGGCGGCGCGCATCGCCTGGGTCGGTGTCAATGCGGCGCGCGTCATCCAGGCGATCCCGGTCGAAAACGAGCGGCTCGGCATCGGCACCGGCGCACCCGATCAAATCTACAAAGTCGCCAACACGCCCGTGATCGCGCCGCGTCTGCCGGATGACGGCAGCGCCGCCCCCTACGCGGAAGACACGCTGACGCTGCGCGTGCAGCACGAGACCGATGATGTGTACGAGACATGGCGGCGCACTGACGATCTCTACGCTGCGCTGCCGGACGACAAGGTCTACACGCTCGACCCCGAGTCGGGACAGGTGCGCTTCGGCGACGGTCTGCATGGCAAGCGCCCCGGATTGGGACGCACGATCGTCGTCAGCTACGAGTACGGCGGCGGCGCCGAGGGCAATGTCGCCATCGGTGCGCTCAACAAGTCGGCGCAGCTTCCCGGCGGTTTCAAGGTCGAAAACCCACTGCCGACCTGGGGCGGCACGGCAGGCGATACCGTCGCCGAGGGCGAACGGCGCATCGCCAGCTTCGTCAAGCATCGCGACCGCCTGGTGACGGCGGGCGACTTCCGCGACATCATCCGTGCGACGCCCGGCGTCGCGATCGGACGGGTCGAAATCCTGCCCCTTTTCAACCCGAACACCTACAAGCCGGGCAGCGCCAACCCACTTTTCCCCGGCGCGGTGACGGCGCTCGTCATCCCGGATCATCCGTTGGAGCAGACCGAGCCGCCCAAACCCGACCGCCTGTTTTTGGACGCGGTCTGCCGCTGGATCGAGCCGCGCCGCTTGGTGACGACCGAGATCTACGTGCGCGCGCCAGAATATCTGCGCGTTTGGGTGACGGTCGGCGTGGTCACGCTGCCCGGCT
>CAYTME010000185.1:0-588 GCA_964438415.1 uncultured Pleurocapsa sp.
CGAGACCGCCCGGCTGCGTCATGACGTAGACACTGGCGCCGCCGAGCAGCAGCACCAGCGCGAAAAAGAGCGATCCACGCGCCCAGCGCCGCGCCGACAGCCAGTAGCTGAGCAGCATCAATGCGACCGCGGCCAGGGTACCGAATGCGATCCACTCGTTCGGGATGGCCGCGCCGCTGGTCGTGGCGAGCGTGAGCAGGACGCCAGCACCGATCAAGATCAGCGCCGGGATGACGGCGGCGGGCGCCCCGCGCCGGAGCACGACCGGCTCTGGGGGCACGAATGCGGGCGCGGTCGATGTGCGGCGCGGCGCGGGCTGAGAAGCATCCTCTTGAGCCTCGCGTTCAGCGGCCAGGTCACTCAGGCTGGCGACCGCGGCCAGCGCCGCATCGATATCGACATCCTGGCTCATCAGGTCATAGCTGGCGCTGGCGAGCGCTGGCGGGGTGGAAAGGGCGAACGGCTCCTCATCCGGCAGGCCGATCGCCATCTCTTCACCGTCATCGTCCGCGTCCGAACTGGCGTCGGCGAATGGCTCATCGGCCGGGAGTTCGAGCGCGGCTTCTGGCTCGACGTTCGAGTCATCCG
>CAYTME010000185.1:604-2286 GCA_964438415.1 uncultured Pleurocapsa sp.
TCGGCTCGCTGACCGCCGCTGCCTCATCGACCGGCGGCGCAGCGGTGTCCTCAGTTTCAGTCAGGTCGCGTGCGTGTTCTTCGTCGCTCATGCTGGCTATTGTGGCGGCTTTCAAGTCTTGACGCAAGTCTCAGGCTTGCCATCCGCCGGTAATCGTCATTATAATGTCGGTATCGGGCGACGTGGCCAAGTGGTAAGGCAAGGCTCTGCAAAAGCCTGATGCGCCGGTTCGAATCCGGCCGTCGCCTCTACGGGTATCCAACCATCGACATGGATACCCGTTTTCGATCTCCATCCAGACGAGGCGGCCAATGCGCACAGCACCCAAGCCGATGCCCAGCGACGACGATGAGCGGCACGACGATGCGCTCGATCGGGCGTTTGAGCGCGCCGCCGTGCCGCTGACCAACTACTCACTTTCGACAGTGTGTCCCGCCTGCGAAGCCCCGACATTCCGTCTCGCCTGCAAGGTGCGCTGCCCGCGCTGTGGTTTTGCCTGGGACTGCAGCGAGCTGTAGCGTCATTCTCCCTGCGGCAGCGAGCGCAGGATGATCTCGTTGAAGGCCGTTTCGCCGATGCACTCGCCCTGCTCCAGCCCATTCTCGATCGCCGCGCGGTAGTGGATGCCGCCGTACAGCCGCGAGAAGCCCGCCTCAGTCGCTGCATGTCGGAACGAGAGGAAGCTGCGCTGCATCCGCCGCCCGCCCGGATAATTCACGCTCGTGAAAGCGACCTGACCGAACATCCGCTGCAGCACGGTCGCCGCTGCACCGGAGATGACCGAATGGCCCGACGGATACTCGGGGAAGTTGGGCGAGGCGATATAGGGCGACCAGCGCGGTTCGATATGGGCGTGGATGTACGTCTCCGGGCGCAGCAGGATGACCTGGTACTTGAGTGACCAGGCCGAGATGAACGAGTCGGCCAGGGCGACATTGGTCTTGATGTACATCTCTGCCGCCCGGTTGAGCGACATATTAAGCAGATCGACCAGCTCGTTCTGGATCAGCACCCAGTGGCCAGAGGGGGTGCCGGTCTCGCCCGGGGTATCGACCCAAAATTCGGCGATCTCGCGCTGCTCCAATGTCAGCCCGCGGCTGACTTCGACGACTTCCATCGCTTGCGCATAGAAGACCGAGTTCGGGTCTTCCGAATAGACATAGTCCATCGGCACATTGCAGGCGTCCGCATATGGCAGGATGAACGGGCGCAGCTCACCCCAATACGGTTCGATCGACGCCTGCTCCGCCTCCGTCGGCACCCAGAACTGCGGGCCGACGGGCGGGTTGTAGGTGCGTCCGCGCGTCTGCAAGTAGCCGTCGTTGTTGGCCCAGCCGAGCAGGAAGGTGCCGACTTGGTCGCCGTAGGCCAGCGAACGTTCGATCACATCCGGCGTCACATCTCCGCGCCGCCGCTGTGCCCAGTCGGCGCGCAGATCGGCGAAGGCTTGGCGCGATGCCTCGCTCTGATCTTGGAACAGGCCGGTCATCAAGGTCGAGATGGCGCCGTTGGCGACCGTGATCCAGTCATGCACAGCATCTTCGGATGGGAAAGGCACGGTCGGGAAGCCGGTCAGTTGGCCGACTAGCGTGAAATTGTCCGGCATCCCCGGCAGGATCGACTCGTAGAGCGCGACGGCGGTGTAGGCGTACAAGCGCGATGCTGCCGGTGCGGTTCATCAC
>CAYTME010000185.1:2296-6616 GCA_964438415.1 uncultured Pleurocapsa sp.
GCCCTCCTCGCGAATGCGGTAGTAGACCATCTGCATCCACTCGACGGCCACGCGCGCGGACAGTTGATCGGCGCGGATCGAGCTTGCGAGCGGGCCAGTGGTGGTCTTCTGGGCGGCGGCCGGTGTCGCGGTCAGCACTGCGGTGGCGGCGATCAGCAGACAGATTGCGAGCCAGAAGCGACCTGCTCTCATCATGGTGTCCAACTCCACATGCAGCCAGAACGAACCTCAATCGATGATAGCATAGGCGGTGTCAGGCTGCACACCGCTTGCCCGATGGTCTCAGGCGATCCAGTTCCAAGTGACAAAGCGGATGATGAACAAGATCGCCAGCGCAGCCGAGGCAGCGTAGACGAATGTCGCCCGCCAGCGGGTGCTCGTCCACGACGCGAGCAGGATGTAAACCGGAAAGACGACCGCTCCGAAGCGCGGCATGGCCGAGAGCGTGCCGCTCAGGTATGGGATGGTGATGGCAGCCAGGGCGAAGATGCCCCAAGCGGGTTCCCGGCGCAGCGCCACCAGCGCGATGCCCAGATACGCCGCGAAGGCGCCCAGATCGATCCATGACAGCCGCCAGCCGAACCACGAGACTGGCTCACCGCTGAAATAGGCGAGCAGCGTCTCCCAGGGCGCACGCTGGATATCGCGTCCCCAGATGATCTCATAGGTGTCGAAATAGGCCAGCGGTTCGCCGGCGGTGATGCCCGCGTACAAGATGTACCCAGCGAAGACGGCCAGCGGCAGCAGGGCGGCATAGGCGTGCGGCGAGCGAACGAGCTGAGCCATCCGCTGCGCCAGCGGCGCGGGTGGCAGTTGTGCCCAAACCCACCAGAGCAGCGCCGGCACGAGCGCCACGCCGACCGATCGCGTCAGCGCTGCCAGGCAGGCAGCCAGCAGCGCCGGCGCAAATCGCTGGCGATCCAGCAGCCAGAAGACGAGCAGCGCCAGCAGCAGGAAGCTGGACTCGGTGTAGACGCCGGAGAAGAAGATCGCGTTTGGGGCGATCAAGAGTAGGAAGACAGCGCGCAGCGCCGTACCCCGATCGAAGCGGGCGCGCGCGAGATCGTAAAGCAGGAAGCTGGCAGCCAGCAGCGCCAGATTGGAGATGAGCAAGCCGGTGGCGGTGGCGCAGGTGCTCAGGTAGGGCGAGAAGCCGCAGCCAGAGACGGCCATCAGCGCGCGCACGGCGAACGGATAGACAGGCAGGAAGGCCATGTCCTCCGCCGGTCGGCGCTCGTTGTACCAGTCATAGCCGTAGGTCGCGATGGTGGCGTAGAAGCCTGCGTCCCAGCGGTACCACATGTCGAGCGCCGGCCCGCCGTCGAGCAGATGTTTGAATTCGTCTCCTTCATTGGCTGGCAGGCGCGTATTGGCGAACGTGCCGAGCGTGACCAGCGCCAGCCGTGTGACAATGAATAACAACAGGATCAGGCGGTATAGGCGGTCTCCATGCATGACGGCAGCGCTCGCGCAGGTCGGGGCGGATCAGGCGGAGGCCTTCGCGTAACGTCTGGCGTAGGCCTGCACCATGTTCAAGATGCCCATCAGCCCAGCGCCTTTGCCCATCGAGATCTCTTTGCCGAAGATCTGGAAGACGATCTCGCTTGGCAGTTCGGCGCCGGCGCTGGCAGGTTGGCCGTTGAGTGCCTCACCCAAGATGACGGCCATCGCCATCGCCGACAAGCCCTGCGGGTTGAGGACATCGAAGTAGTAGCGCACCGTGCCATCAGGTTGCGACTGCGCCCAGACGAACGCCTCCGACTCGCAGGCGGGCACGCGGTGCGACTCGTCATACGGTTGAGTGGCGATCTCGGGTATGACCTTGACACCCTGGAAGCGGTCGGCGATCTCGATCAGCAGCTCGGCGCGTTCACTGCGGTCGGTGATCGCGGCGAACTCATCGATCAACTCGGCGAGCTGAGGGGGATACTGCGTCATGCGTCGTTTCCTTTTCTTCTGCTTCCTCTGCAGCCAAGAGGTCGGGGCGAGCGGGTGCCTCACCCCGACCCGATGTCGACCCTATTTCTCGATCGGCACGCCGACGAGATTGCCCCACTCCGTCCAACTGCCATCGTAATTGCGCACTTTGCTGTAGCCGAGGAGCTGGGTCAGCACGAACCAGGTGTGGCTGCTGCGCTCGCCGATGCGGCAGTAGACGATCACATCGTCATCCGGCTTCAAGCCCTGCCCCTGTTCGTAGATGGCGCGCAGTTCTTCCGCGCTCTTGAAGGTGCCATCCTCCGGGTTGATGGCCTGCGCCCAGGGGACATTGACCGCGCCAGGGATGTGGCCGCCGCGCAGCGCACCTTCCTGCGGGTATTCCGGCATGTGCAGCCTTTCGCCCGTGTATTCGGCGGGGCTGCGCACATCGACCAGCGGCAGTTTGGCCTGGACGTGCGCCATCACCTCATCGCGGAAAGCGCGGATGGTGCGGTCGTCGCGTTCGGCGGCGGTGTACTCTGTTTGCGGGTAGCGCGGCACCTCGCGGGTGAGCGGGCGGCTTTCTTTTTCCCACTTCAGGCGTCCGCCGTCCATGATCTTGGCGTTGGTGTGGCCGAACAGCCGGAAGACCCAGAGCGTGTAGCAGGCCCACCAATTGTTCTTATCACCGTACAAGACGAGCGTGGTCGCTGGCGTCACACCGATGCGCGACATGAGCGCCTCGAAGCCGGCGCGATCTAGGTAATCGCGGCGCAGCGGATCGTTGAGGTCGTGCGTCCAATCGACCTGGACGGCGCCGGGGATGTGACCGGCGGCGTAGAGGAGTGGATCTTCGTTCGACTCGATGATGCGCACGTTGGGATCGTCGAGGTGGGCTGCCACCCAATCGGTCGAAACCAGGGCATCGGAGTGGATGTACCCGCGCTCGGAAATCGGTTCACTCATGACGATAAGCCTTTCTAATCCCTAATGACGATCGACCTGAGACCGGAGGCCGCCAGCCTGTGCCCGTCGGCGGCGGCGGCACGACCTCGAGACTTTCTCCGCGGACACTTGGGGCTGCCGGATGAGCTGTGGTTTATCCGGCGCGCGCATTCTAACGTTTACGCTTGAGAAGTCAATCACGCGCGTGAAATCTGAGTTCAACCGCGGTTAAATCTCGGCGGGCAGCAGTTTGGGCGCGGCGCTTTCGGACTGCGCGGGCAGGTCGAATGTGCCGCTCAGATCGGAAATCCAGACATGGCAGCGTTCCAGCCGCAGCAGCAGATGCGCTGTTTCCGGCAGCGAGACGGAGAAGGTGGCGCTAGCCAGCCCGCCGCTCCAGCGCCGACGCCTGGCCACAAAGTAGACGCCTGCATCGTCCTGGTCATGAGCGATGCGCCAGCCGAGGCCAAGCTGGAGCTGCGCCGTGATCGAGATCACGGGGCGATTCCAGCGGAACAAGCGCACTTCCGCGCCCTGCACGTGCAGATAGAGCGATGCCGCGCCGAGGACGCCGAATTGGTATATCTGCCGCTCGCGCACGATCTCGGCGACCGATGACGCGGCGCGCGCCACTTGTAAGAGTCGATCGGCTTTTGGGATCATGGCGGACAACACTCGCTGCTTGCTGCAACCAGGCAATGATATAATACGAAGCTATGCGACACCACATACTCATCATCTTCACATTGACCTGCTTGGCGCTGGCGATCAGCGGCTGCGATCCGCTTGCGCCGATCCCGACGCCGACGGCGGTCGTCATCATCGTCACGGCGGAGCCGAGCGCGACGCCAACGCCGACCCTGACGCGCACGCCTGTGCCGACCGCGCTGCCTTCGCCGACGCCAGCGGCGAGCGCGACGCCCACCGTGGTCCCATGCCAGGTGGAGGGTGGGCAGGTGCTCGAATTCAATGACTTCCGCAGCGAGATCGGACGCCAGCGCCTGCCGTATCGGGTGTATGTGCCGCCGTGCTATCTGGAGTCCCAGCGGCGCTACCCGTCGGTCATCCTGCTGCACGGTCTCGGTGAAACCGAGGATCAGTGGCCGAGTCTGGGCGTGGTCGATGTGCTCGATGAGGGCATTCGCCGGGGCGAACTGCCGCCGATGGTCGTCGTCATGCCGTTCATGGGCAATATCGGGAATGAGAACCGCTTTCCACCCGACCCCTCGTACGAAACCGTCATCCTCGATGAGCTGCTGCCTGAGCTGAACCGCGATCTGTGCTTGGTCGAAAGTCGTGCTTTCCGCGCCATCGGCGGCATCTCGCGCGGTGGTTTCTGGGCGTACAGCATCGCCATGCGCCATCCGAACACGTTCGGCATCGTCGGCGGCCACAGCGCCTTTTTCGATGTCGGCAACGCGCCGCCTGCGTTCCACCCGCTGGAGCTGGCGCTCA
>CAYTME010000185.1:6652-8243 GCA_964438415.1 uncultured Pleurocapsa sp.
GCATGTATCTCGACAACGGCGCGGTCGATTACGTCAGCTCGAATCTGGAGCTGTTCTCCAGCCGGCTGAGCGCGCGCGGCATCCCGCACACGTACATCATCAACCCTGTCGGTGACCACAACAACAGCTACTGGGCGTCGCACGTCCGCGAATACCTGACGTTCTACGGGCGCGATTGGCCGCGCGATCCTTCTGCTTTGCCAAGCTGTCTCGATTGAGGTGAGGATAGGAACGCCGCTTGCCCACGCCATTCACGCATCTGGCGGCAGCCCAACGACTGCTCGCCGATCCACTGCTCGATCAGGCACAGCATGACTTCTTAATGGCGGAGCGTCCGGCGTTTCTGCTGGGCAGCATCGCCGCCGATGCGCGCGTTTCAGGCGGACTGACGCGCGAGTCGACACATTTTTTCGACTACACCCTGCCGATCGACGTGCATCCCTGGCGCATCATGATGACGCGCTACCCTCGGCTGGCGTGTCCCTCCAGCGCCGCTCAGCGGGCATTTCTGGCGGGCTACGTCGCGCATCTGTGTATGGACGAGATCTGGTCGCTCCAGATGGTGCACCCGTATTTCGATGACGGCGATTGGCTCGACCGTCGCCGCCGTTTTTTGATGCTGCATATCATCCTCATCCACATGGATGAGCGCGACTACCGGCTGCTCGCCGATTGGCAGTGCGACAGCTTGTGCGCTGCACAGCCACGGGCGTGGGCACCGTTCCTCGGCGATGAAGCGTTGTGCGACTGGCGCGATTTCATCGGCCAGCAGATGCCGCCGTGCGGCACCAGCCAGACCCTATCCGTGCTCGGTCAGCGAGTCGGGATGCGGCCGCATGAGCTGCGCGCCATCCTCGACGACTCGGCACGCATGGAGTCCGATCTGTGGCGGTACGTACCGGTCGAGCACCTGTCAAAGGTCGAAGCCGAGATGTACGATCATGCCCGCGCTCAGATGGCGCGGTTCCTGCGCGAGACCTAGCCTTCCAGGCGGCGGATGCTCGCGGGCTGCGCCAGCGTGTTCAGCACCGGACAGGTCGCCTCGACGACCGCATGCATGTGGGCGATCTGATCGGCGGACGCGTCGCTGGTCAGGCGCGCGGTATACGTGATCTGCTCGATCTTGGAGATGCCGTCGTAGGGCAGGCCGACCACTGGTGCCATATCGATCTCGGCGCGTACTTCGACTTCGACTTCGTCGAACGGGATGCCAAGGAGACACGCTTGGATCACGTAGGTGTGCACCAGACAGCTCGCCAGCGCGCCGAGCAGCATCTCGGGCGCGGTCGGGCCGAGCGCATGGCCAGCCATGCCGACCGCCGAGTCGCTGATCACGGTGTGGTCGCCCATGCGCGTGGGGCGCGCGCCGGTACTGCCCGCCAGTTTCGAGACGGCGCTGATCGGGATGACGGCTTTCTCGCGGGCGTTTTCCCAATCGCGGCGGCGCTCGCTTAGCACAGCCTGCTTGCACGTCAGATAGTAATCGATCTTGGACATGCCAATGCTCCTCGATGCTTGGTGGCTTGATATCGCCGCGGGTGCATTCGGGTTTGGGGGCAGCGGACGACCCCTGGCTCGCCCCCCGTCGGCA
>CAYTME010000186.1:0-5579 GCA_964438415.1 uncultured Pleurocapsa sp.
TGTCCGGCGAGCGACATCGGCGGCTCGACCATCACGCGGACGACCGCGACCAGCAGCCCACCCACCATCAGGAAGCGCGACTCAAGCGGATACGCCGCGGGCGGATACTGGCTGGCATAGACGAGGATGAGCAGCGGCAGGCTGAGCACGGCAGTGCTGGTGATGAGCAGGTCGAGCGTCTCGGCCTGCCGCCAGATCGCCGCGCAGCCTTTGGCCGCCAAGATTTCGCGCAACGGCATCGGCGTCGCGCGCAGCAGCGTAAAACGACCTCGGCGCAGATCCTGGGCGACCGAACTGGCCGCCGCCGCGCCGACGCGCGCGAGCGAGACGGCGTAAAAGTAGAGCACGAACGGCAGCAGCACGACGGGAACCGTCACCACCGGCAGCAGCAGGTTGAAGAGGGATGGCAGCGGCAGCGTGATCGCGATCAGCAGTGCTTGCAGCGCCACCAGCCGCAGCGGCAGGCGCAGATCGGGCGTCATCACCTTGCACAGTGCACCCAGCTCGAAGCGCACGATCGGGTGCGACCGGCGCGCCCAATGGGGGAGCTGGCGGTCGATGCGCCGGGCATCCGCCGCCAGCATGGCCAGCGTCAGGCGCTCGGATGGCGCGCGATCCAGAGTCGTCGTCATGCGCTCATCTTTACAACATGCTTATCTCGATTGTAATCCCGGATCGCGCGTTCGGTTCGATTTCCGGAGTCAGGCGGCCGCGTCACGCACGCAGAAATGCCCGCAGGGTATCGTGAAAACGGTCGGCCTCGTCGAGCATGGGGAAATGACCGGACTGTTCGAACCATTCGATCTGGCTGTGGGGCAGACATTCCTTGAGCACATGGTGCTGATCCGGATCGACGATCACATCTTTTTTGCCGTAGATGCCCAGCACCGGGATCGTGATCTGGCGCAGCAGTGGGCGCAGATCGGTCTCGCGCAGGGTGCCGATGCTTTGAAAGAAGGGCAGGAAAGCCAGCTTGCTCGCGTCAGCGGAGAGCATCTCGCCGAGCATCTTGCCATCGCGCGCGATGAAGTGCGAATAGCCTTTAATGAAGGGACGAAAACCCGTCTGGAAGGCGTTGTAGACGAAGGGCACCCTGTCCGCCAGGTTGACCCAACCGGGATAGGCCGCGACCTTGAGCAGCGTGCTGAGCGATGAACCGACGATCGGCGAGCCGACGACACCGACCTTGACGACTTTGTCGGGAAAGGCGATGGCCGTTTTGAGCGAGACGGTACCGCCCATCGAGTGGCCGATCAGCGGGGCGCGGACGATGCCCATGCGATCCATGAACTGGCTGACCAGCCGGGTGAAGTTATCGACCGAGAAATCCTTTGCCTGGTCGCCGGACTCGCCGAACCCGAAAAAGTCGAGGGCGTACACGCGGTTTTCGCGCCCCAATTGCTCGATCGTGCTGCGCCAGACGGCCCACGAATTCAACCAGCCGTGCAGTAGAAGAACAGGGCCGCCGCGTCCGTACACCTCATAATGGACGATCCCCTGTTCTGTCACCATCGTTGCCACGGTGTTCTGCCTTGGAGCGGGATTGCGAACGGTGCCTAGCTGCTCTCCATCTCCTCGAGGATCGAGTAGAGCAGTTCGAGCAGCACATTCTTGACGCTCTCTTTTTCGACGGCGACGCAGGGCAGCAGCTTGACACCTTCTTCGATGCGCAGGGCGATGCGCAGATCGTCGGTCTTCCAGGCATCCGGCAGATCCTGCTTGTTGGCCGCCACGACATAGGGCGTCGGGGCATAGGCGCGGAAGGTTTCGAGGATGCTCTTGGCCTCGCGGAACGTCTCTGGCTTGGTGCTGTCGACCATGACGACAAAGCCGAGCATGCCTTCGGCCAAAATCTCCCACATGAAGTCAAAGCGGCGTTGGCCTGGCGTGCCGAAGAGGTAGAGCACTAGGTCTTCATCGACCGTGATGCGCCCAAAGTCCATCGCCACCGTGGTCGCTTCCTTGACCGAGCGCTCCAGCTCCGCGCTGATCTGGCGCTCGGTGCTCACGACTTCGATCTCGCTGATCGAATTGATGAACTCGGTTTTGCCAGAGCTAAACGGGCCGGTGATGATCATCTTGACTTGTTGCATGGCGCTTCCGCTCTTCTAATGCACGTCCGATACAGGACTTCGGCTGCCCACTAAATCTGACGAATACGGTCGATGATACGGCGCACGACCGTCTCCTGCACTGCCGCAGGCATCGGCACGACGCGCTTCTGTTCGCTGGTCTGCGTGGGCGGCTTGACCAGCACGACCAGCCCCGCTTGCAGCAGACCGTAGATGATGCGCCGGATCTCCATATCCGACATATTGTTCGCCTTGGCGATCTGCCGGATCGAGTTCTTCGGGTTGACAAACGAAACGACGCGCCACTCCTCGACGCTCAGATGCACGCCTTTGTACTTCTCTTTCGCCCCTTCCGGGAACTTGAGCGCCAGATCGAGGTTGGGGATCTCCTCCAGCAGCACTTCGTTCTGCTTGATGATGCGCGCGCCGACGATGATGACGTTCTCCAGGTCGATCGGCACCATGATCCGATCGGGCGGCGGCAGCACGTCGTCTTCAAAGCGGAACGGACCTTCGTGCCAGCTCAGCAGATCGTAGACGACATCCAGCGTATGCTGCTGCACGCTGGCGACGACATCCTTCTGCGTCACATAGTTGGCGTTGATGAGCAGGAGGGCCAGGGCTTTGTCGCTGGTGCTGCGGGCGCGCTCGCGGATCAAGCGCGCCTGTTCGACCGTCAGCTTGCCCGCCTTGTTGAGCACCGAGACGAGATTGCCGTCCTGATCGTCGAGCATAGCATGGATCAGCTTGCCGATCTTGAAGGCGACGCGGGCGCGCTGGCGACCGGGTGCCATCTTGATGCCGCCCATCGCGTCTTTTTCGTTGGTGGGGATGCCTTCAAAAATGGTCAACGTGCCGGTCTTGCCCGCCAGGTTGATCAGATTGAGCAACTGGGTCATGCTGAAGTCGCGGAGATTGCCTTGCAGCGGCATTGAATTACCCTAATCTACTGCTCGCCCAACCGAAACGCCGTACCATCGCTGGCCGACTGCGCAAGACACGCACCGCGTAGCCTTGAGAGAATCGAGCCACCGCATCGATGATCATGGTTCTGAATCAAGAGGCTGCAATCTTATGTTCGGGATTATAGCCGTCCCCCGCGCACCGAGTCAACCAATGCAAGCGTACTGTCCTATTCTATGATGAAGTCCTGTGAAGGACAATTAATGCTGCTGGCGATACAGCAAACAGCAAGGGAGAGGCGATGCGTGCAGTTGCGATCGTGTGGCTGCTGTCGACACTGCTGGTTGGCTTCGGCGTAGCGGCGGGGGCGGCGCTGCGTTCGCCGCCGGCGGCAGTGGCCGATCTCGATGCCTGCGCTCTGCCGTGCTGGCGCGGCATCGTCCCGCGCGAGACGGACATGCGCCAAGCCGAGGCCAGCCTGCACGGCGCGGGCTTCACGTTGGAAGATGTCGTCGAGCACTTCAACTTCGTTGCCTACCGTCCGCCCGACGCGACGCAGTGCGCGCTGCGCCTCGGCTACAGCGGCGGCAAGGTGGCGACGATCGCGCTGACGCAGTGCGGCGTGCGGCTGGGGGATGTCATGCGGCTGCTGGGCGCGCCCGATGGGCGTGTCGGCTGGAACACGCTCGCCTTTCGCGGTGCGCAGGTCTTCGTCACGGTGGAGGCGCATCTATGTCATGAGTCGGTCTCGCCGCTGTCGCCCGTGACGAGCATCTTCCTGGCCAGCCGGCAGCGCGTCGGGCGCGGGCTGATGCTTCAGCAGTTCGCGCCTGAACAGACGATCGTCTATCCCTGGCGCGGGTTCGTCAGCCGGGGGCACCACTTCTTGCAAGCGCCAGAGCTGGCCGTCTGCCGATGAGCCTCGCGGGTGCATTCGGGTTTGGGGGCAGCGGACACCTTTGCGCCCCGAGATCCGTATACACCCGAGCCTCGCAGTGATTTTTTACGCGCAGCGCCGCCAGCCTCGCTATAATCGCTGCGCGGTGAGTTTGGGCACAGCGGAGGGTTTCAGGGATGAGGATCGCATTGATCGGCTTTGGCACAGTTGGACGGGGCTTGGTCGAGATTCTGCGCGACAAAGCGGTCGACCTGTACGAACAGTACGCATTTGCGCCGCAGATCGTCGCCGTCGCGACGCGCACGCGCGGCACACTCTACTGTCCCGACGGCCTCAACCTCGACCGCCTGCTGGCCGCCATCGGCGCCGGCCATCTCGACCACTATCCCGATGTCCCCAATCTTCAGCGCAACCTGGTGCCGCTGGCGCTGATCAACACCTGCAATGCCAGCGTCTTGGTCGAAGCCGGGACGACCGACCTGCAGACGGCGCAGCCCGCGCTCGATTACTGCTGCGCGGCCTTCGAGCGCGGCATGCACCTGGTGCTGGCCAACAAAGGCCCGATCGCGCTCGCCTTCGAGGAGCTGCGTGCGCGTGCGCAGACCGTCGGACGGCGGCTGCTCTTCGAAGGGACGGTCATGTCCGGCACGCCGTCGCTGCGGTTGGCGCTGCAAGCCCTGGCGGGCTGCACGATCACCGAGGCGCGCGGCATCATCAACGGATCGACCAATTACATGCTGACGCAGATGGAGGCGGGACTCACCTACGCCGAGGCGGAGGCGCAGGCGCAGCAGCTCGGCTATCTGGAGGCAGATCCGAGCGCCGATGTCGATGGTTGGGACGCGGCGGGCAAGGCGCTCATCTTGGCGGCGGCGCTGTTCGGGCGGCAGTTCGCGCTGGCCGATCTCGACGTGCGGGGCATTCGCGACCTGACGCCGGAGGCGCTCGCCGAGGCGAAAGCCGCCGGGACGCGCTGGAAGCTGATCGCCCGGGTGACGCCGGACGGCGGCAGCGTAGGTCCGCAGCGCATCCCGCTCGATCACCCGCTGGCGGGGGTGAGCGGCGCGACCAACGCGCTCACCCTGACCACCGATCTGTTGGGCGATGTGACGCTGATCGGGCCAGGAGCCGGCGGGCAGCAGACCGGCTTCGCGCTGCTGTCCGATCTGCTCGATCTGCATCGGATGCGCGAGGCACATCGCGAAGATTGAGGTTTCTCAACAAAACGATCGCACCCTGTTCGGACAAGATTCATGCTTCATAAACGTACCTTCTCTTATACTGGTATATTGTGAAGAAGCGGCGTTTGTGGCACGCAGTTTTTTGTGCAGGCAGTGGACAGCGCAGAACAAGTATGGAAAAGTGACGCATGGGCGACAAACCGCACTTGCTCGTCGTCGAAGATGATACGAACCTGCTGGAAGGCGTCCAATCGGTCTTGGAGCTGGAAGGCTACGCTGTCACTACCGCTGAAAACGGGGCGATAGCGCTGCGCATCCTGCAAGAAGAACTGCTGATGCCCGACTTGATCATCTCCGATATCATGATGCCTCAGGTCGATGGACTCCAGCTCCTGCATGAAGTGCGCAAAGACTCGCGCTTCACCAGCATCCCCTTCATCTTTTTGACCGCGCGCGGCGAAAAGACCGACATCCACCAGGGCAAGCAGCTGGGAGTCGATGACTACATCGTCAAGCCGTTCGATA
>CAYTME010000186.1:5589-8212 GCA_964438415.1 uncultured Pleurocapsa sp.
GAGTCGCGGCTGATGCGTCACCGCCGTTTGATCGAAGTCCAGACGAACGCCATCGCTAACGTCAAGCGCAGCATCTTGAATGTGCTCAATCACGAGTTCCGCACGCCGCTCACCTACATCGTCGCCTACGCCGACATGCTCAACCAGTCGGGACAGCTCAGTGCCGACGAGATGATCAGCTTCCTGCACGGCGTCAATTCCGGCGCGCTGCGTCTGCGGCGCTTGGTCGAAAACTTCATTCAATTGGTCGAGATCGAAACGGGTGAGACGGCGCGCACGTACTACTCGCGCCGCGCGCGGATCGAAAACGTCGAGGAGATCTTCCGGCTGGCGCTGCGCCAGGTCGCGACTCACTTGATCGACCGCAAGATGAACCCGATCGAGATCGACATCGCGCCCGATCTGCCGCCCTTCATCGCCGATGCCGAATACCTGCGCCTGATGCTGGTGCAGTTGGTCGATAATGCGGTCAAATTCTCACCGCCCGATCGTCCGATCCGCTTCCGCGCTTTCGCCCAAGACTCATATGTCTATTTGGCTGTAAGTGACGAAGGGCGCGGCATCTCACCGGAAGAGCAGGAGAAGATCTGGGACATGTTCTACCAGATCAACCGCCCCTACTACGAAGATCAAGGCACCGGCTCCGGCCTGGCGATCGTGCGCGGCATGATGCACATTCACGGCGGGCACGCGCATCTTGAGAGCGTGGAAGGCCGCGGCAGCACCTTCACGCTCGTCCTACCGCTGGTGCCGCCGCCCGCGCCGTCGATCAACGGCAGTGGAGCGTAGAGCCGGCTCAGCCCGCTGTCGATCGCATTATCCCTGCACGACGCGGTCGAGCAGCGTGCGCATGTACGCCGCCGTCTCCGGCGTGCCTTCGAGCGGTGCCCAGGGCGCGAACTTCTTATGGGTTGCCGCGTCATACGGCCCCTGAATGATCTCCAGTACGGCGGCAGGCGTCAGGGCGAAGAAGGTGTGATACGCTCGCGCTGGGATGTCGGCGGCGCGCAGCGGCCCCTCGGCATCGAGCACATGATGCGCGATTACCCCCCCGTCCGCATCGAAATGGAACAGCACCACGCGCCCGATGAGCGGCGCGATCAGCTCGACTTTGTCGGGGTTTTCGTGCTTGTGCGGCGTGATGTAGCTGCCCGGCTGCACGGCGTTGATCATGCGCTGCACCGGCTCATCGGCTCGGTGCAGGTTGTAGTTGACGCGCCCGCGCGGGGCACGGCTGGCTTGATCGAGCAGGTCTTGCAGGAATTCGCTGCTGAGCGTGCGCATAGTCTCCTCACTGGTTAATCGCACTGAAATGGGGTCAGGCCTCGCCGGGCGGCACATCCTCGGCGGTGATGAGCGAGTCGGGCGTCCCTTGTACTGACCGCTGCCCCGGCGCGATGATCAAGAACTCGTCTTGTGGCCAAATCCCGCCGATCAGCATGGCGATCAGCCGCCGGTCGCCAGTGCGCCGCTCGAACTGCCAGCCGCGCCGCTCGGCCTGCTCACGCGCCATCCGCTCGTAGGCGCTGCCGTCACCAAGCCCGGTATCGATGTAGACGGCGCGGTTGTAATGCCTGCCCCATTCGCCCATGACTTCCATCAGATAATCGGCGTTTTCCCGGCCGTAGCGCGCGACATACTCGGCGTAGATCGCCTCGGACAGGCTGGCGGTCGTCGCGCCGAGCGCCACGCTCGAATTGGGACTGCGCTCCAAGTAATCTTGGCTGTACCAATAGGTGCCGGGGTTGGCATCGAACTCGGCCTGATAGCGTTCGCGTGAGCCGAGATAGAGCGTGATGCAGTCGTGCGCACGCGCCATCACGATCGAGGTGTGGCGCGCGCGCAGGCCGAGCGTGGAAGTGCCGCAGATGCCGTAGGCCAGCAGGATGGCGTCGCATTCGCCCGGCTGGATCGCGTCGATCTCGTCTTGCAGCGTGCGCCGCAGATGCTTTGGCGTGTTGTGCAGTCCCTGCCCGAACAGGCGCACCGAGACCGCCGCCGGCGAGACTGCCGCCGCTGCGTAGACGCTGCGCGCCAAAGCCGAACAGGTCAGGCAAATGTAATGCGTCATGGGCTCACCTCTCGCAGCGCGTCCGCCATCGCGCGGATGTGATCCGGCGTGCTGCCGCAGCACGCCCCGATGATGCGCGCGCCCCGCGCGAAGACGCGGCGGGCATACTCGGCCATACGTTCCGGCGTCGCGTCGTAGACGGTGCGCCCTTCGGTCATGCGCGGCAGCCCGGCGTTGGCTTTGGCCACGAGCACGACCGCCGGATCGGCGGCGTACATCGTCTCGATCACGGTTTCGATCTCGTCCGGGCCGTTCCCGCAGTTCGCCCCGAGCGCGATCGCGCCCATGTCGCGCAGCGCGACCAGCGCCTGCTCCGGCTTGACGCCCATCATCGTCCGCCCGTGCGTATCGAACGTCATCGTCGTCACGCACGGCAGCGCCGGCGCGGCCAGACGGCAGGCCGTGACCGCAGCGCGCACCTCCTCCAGATCGGACATCGTCTCGATCCAGAACACATCGACTCCGCCGAGCGCCAGCGCCAGCGCTTGTTCGGTGAAGATATCGACCGCCTGCTGCACAGTGGCACCCGCTTCTGGGTCTGCTATTGCGACC
>CAYTME010000187.1:0-6930 GCA_964438415.1 uncultured Pleurocapsa sp.
GCTTCAAGCCATGCTGATGGCGCTGTCTTCGTTTACCTGGAGGATGTCGATCCGCAGGGTGTTGTCCGCTACATCACCGAGGGGCAGCTGCGGGTCATCCATCGCAAGCTGTCCGATGAGGCCGCGCCATACTGGACGGGTATACCATACCGCACATTCAGGCATGCCGATGCGTCCCCCCTGCCGGTAAACGAAACGGTCGAGCTGACATTCGGTTTGCAGCCGACTTCGGTTCTGTTCCGGCGTGGGCACTCGATCCGTGTCGCACTGGCGGGCGCGGATTGCGATACGTTCGCCCGCATCCCCACACACGGGACGCCTACCTGGCGTGTGTCGCGCAGCCGTGCTCTGGCATCGCATATTCAACTACCTGTCGTCGGCTGATCGTGCACTGAGCGACTGGCGCGCCATGCTGTGATTGGACTACATACAGGAAACGTCGGCCATGGTAAAGCAGGACATTGTCATCGGTGTGGATGGGGGGCAAACGACGACGCTCGCGTTGTGTGCGCGGCTCGACGGTACGATCCTGAGCAGCGCGCTGGCGGGGCCGTCCAATCATTATGACGAGCTGGGCGGCCCGGAACGGCTGGTGAGCGCGATCACGGACAGCGTGTCAGAGGCGCTGCGCCAGGCACAAGTCGATGCTGAGCGCGCGGCGGCGTTGTGGTTGGGCATGACGGGATCGGAGGAAGCAGCACGCCGGGTCGGCCAGTCGCTGCTGCCGAAAGCGCGTGTCGATGCTTCCCTCGATATGGTCACGGCGCTGGCGGGGGCGAGCGCTGGCGGCTCAGGCGTGGTCGTCATTTCCGGCACGGGCTGTATCGCCTACGGCCATCTCGATGATGGACGCTCAGCGCGGGCGAGCGGCTGGGGCTATATCATGGGCGATGAAGGCAGCGGCTATGATATTGGTATCCAGGCGCTGCGCGCGGCGACCCAGGCCTGGGATGGGCGTGCTGCACCAACCGAGCTGACATGGCGTGTGCCGGCGGCATTCGACCTGCCCGACCTGTGGGCTGTGCATCGCGCCGTCTACGCGCACACGCTGAGCCGGGGCGACATTGCGCGGCTGGCGCGGATCGTCAGCGAGGCGGCGGCAGCGGGTGACGCGACCTCGCAGCGGCTGCTGGCGGCGGCGGGGGAGCAGCTTGCCGACGCCGCCCTAGCGGTGATCGCCGCGCTTGACTGCCTCGAGCGCGGTCTATCGATCTACACGACAGGCGGCGTGTTCGCGGCTGGTGAGCCGCTCGCCGGTGCATTCCGCGCTCGCATCGCACAGACATCGCCGGCCAGCCAAGTGCTGCCCGCACGTTTCAGCCCGGTCATCGGCTCTGTGCTGCTTGCGCTGAAATTGGCTGGTGTCTCGCCGAGCGCGGACATTTTGGCGCGCTTGGCCGATAGTCTGCCGCCCCAAGCACAGATGAAATCCCGCGGCTGAGCATGTGAGCTTGCTGAGCGCACATTGTCGATGTGTGATCCTCGACAGCCCGAGGTGAGAGTTTTGTTCGCGCGGGCGCGTCCTGTGGCGATATAATTCGAGCCAGACAGCGTGAAATTGACGCGCGTCTGAGATCGGCCAGCACATTTGTGACCAAGCGACTATGATGAATACATACGACCTGATCGTCATCGGTGCGGGGGCGATCGGCAGTGCCGCCGCATATCACGCCGCAGCACGCGGCCAGCGGGTGCTGATGATCGAACAGTTTACGCTCGATCATCAGCGCGGCAGCAGCTACGGCCGTTCGCGCATCATCCGTTACAGCTACGATCAGCCCGTCTACGTGCGTTGGGCGCGCGCGGTCTACCCGATGTGGCGGGTACTGCAGGCCGAGGCGGGCGAACCGCTGTTCGTCGAGGATACAGGCGGCATCGATATCGGCAGGCCAGATCAAGTCGAGATCGAGCAGCGCGTCGCGTCGTTAACCGCTGAACGTATTCCGTTCGAGCTGCTCACACCGGATGAGACCGCCAAACGATTTCCGCAGTTTCGGCTCGCGGATGACCAGATCGCGCTGTACCAGGCGCAGACCGGCGTGCTGCGCGCATCCCGCTGCGTGCAGGCTCATGCACGGCTGGCGCAAGCGCGGGGCGCGCAGGTGCGCGAGAATACGGCGGTGACGGCGCTGCGGACATCGAGGGATGGGGTTGAGATCGACGCAGGCGGCGAGACCTTCTCCGCTGCGCGGGTCATTCTGGCGGCGGGCGGTTGGGTCAACGATCTGCTGCGCCCCCACGGGCTGAGTCTGCCTCTGCAAGTGGTGCGCTGCCAAGAGAATTACTTCGCTGCGCAGCCGGCGGATCAGTTCGCTGCAGGGCGACTGCCCACGTTCATCGCCTACGTGCAGCCAGAGTTCGGACTGCCTGTTTACGGCATTCCGTGCCTGGAGGATGAGGGCGTCAAGGTGGCGTGGCATGGCGGCTCGCCGATCGCCCATGCTGGCGAGTCGAAGTCCGAGCCGGATGCCGAGGTCAGTGATCGGGCACGCGCCTTCAGCCGTCGCTACCTGCCGGGCGCGGATGCTCCGCTCGTCTCGTCGCGGGTTTGTCTGTACACAATGACCCCGGATGAACATTTCATCATCGACACCCTGCCCGGTCAGCCGCAGGTGGTGATCGGCGCGTGCTGCTCTGGCCATGCTTTTAAGTTCAGCACGCTGATCGGGTCAATCTTGGTCGATCTGGCGCTCGATGGGCGCACGGCACATGAGATCGCGCCGTTTGCGTTGAGCCGCTTTGGGGGTTAGGTTGACACGGGCGTTCATCTCAATTAGTCGAGCGCGCGGTTGCAGCGGCCGCAAGCGTCACCAGTGCGATGCCGATCCACGACTCGCGTCCTAATGTCTCACCGAGCAGCGCCCAGCCCACGATCGCGGCTGCCGCTGGCTCTAGCGTCATGAGCAGACTGAACACACGCGGCGAGAGACGCCGGAGTGCGTTGAATTCCAACATGAACGGAACCGTGGACGACAGCAGTGCCACGATCAGCGCCAGCCCGATGAGCGACGGCTGCGCCGCCAGCTCCAACGCGCCCACTGCACCAAACGGTGCCGACGCGAGCGCCGCACAGCACATGGCCAGCGCCAGCATCGTGCTGCCGGGCAGCAGGCTGCCCGCACGTTTGGTCACCAGGATGAAGATCGCCCAAGCGGCGGCGCAGATGAGCGCCAGCGCAGTGCCGAGCGGATCGAGCGCCGCATCCGTGATCGGCGAAAGGAGCAGGATGCCGGCCGCCGCCACCGCCACCCACACCAGATCGGCTGCCCGCCTCGAGCCGATCACGGAGATCAATAAGGGGCCGCAGAAGGCGATGGCGACGGCGGTGCCGAGGGGGATGCGGTCGATGGCTGCGTAGAACGTCAGCATATTGGCGGCGATGGTAATGCCGTAGACGATCATGAACCGGTAGGTCGGTGCGCTGTGCCCGCGCAGGCGTGGACGCACGAGCAGCACCAACATCGCTCCGCCGAGAAATGTGCGCAGGAAGACGACGCCGCTGGAACCGACCGCATCGAAAAGCCCTTTGGCGAAGGCCGCGCCGATCTGAACGGAGATGATGGCGGTGATGACCAGCAGCCAGGGCGGCAGTCCCAGGCCGAGCGGACGCTGTGCGGTTGGTGAGTCGGCAGTCATGTTTCTCTCGTGCTCAGCCCAGTACGGCGGATGTCGAAGCTGAGTGTAGGCGATGTCATCCAGAACAGATAGGGCCGCGTAATATCCAACTTGTTTGCAGCGTCTGTCTGACTGATCTATGCGTTTTACCGGAATGCATTAGAGTGGAGTCACGATGAGTATTGTCGGCCTGCACCACATCACCCTGGTGACGAGCGATGCGCAGCGGAACGTCGATTTCTACACGGGTGTGCTCGGCCTACGCATGATCAAGCGGACGGTCAACTTTGATGACCCGAGCGCCTATCATTTGTATTACGGGAACGAGAACGGCGCACCCGGTTCGGCTATCACATTCTTTGAGTGGAAGCACGTAAAGCGCGGGTATCCCGGCGTTGGCGGCACACACCATTTCGCGCAGACGGTCGAAAGCTGTGATGCGCTGCTCAAATGGAAACGTCGCCTGACCGATCTCGAAATTCCGGTCTCTGGACCGTTCGATCGGCATTACTTCAAGTCGATCTACTTCCGCGACCCCGATGGCACGATCTTGGAGATCGCGACGCGCGGACCAGGTTTCGCGGTCGATGAAGCGCCAGAAAGTCTTGGCACTGAGCATCGTATGCCTCCAGCTGAGATGCAGATCCGCAACCGCGATGAGGCCGCGATCGCCGCCGAGACATGGCCGGAGCCAGTACCGGTCATCACGCCGGATATGGCGCTTGCCCATGGAATGCATCATATCACGGCCATCGGCAGCGATATTCAGTCGACACATGCCTTCTTCGGCGAGCTGCTCGGCATGAGACGGGTGAAGATGACGGATAACTTTGACGATCCCGGCTCGGCGCATTGGTACTGGGGCACGGGCGATGGTCAGCCGGGCACGTTGATCACCTACTTCGAGCGCGACCGCGCGGCGGGTATGGCGCAGATGGGGGCAGGGCAGACGCATCACTTCGCCTTGGCAGTGCCGGATGAGGAGACTCAGCGCGAATGGCGGCACAAACTCATGCGCGCCGGCTTCCGCGTCAGCGATGTGCGCGATCGCGTTTACTTCAAGAGCATCTACACGCATGACCCCGACGGTCACATCGTCGAACTGGCGACGCTCGGCCCTGGCTTCGCTGTCGATGAGGACAGCGCATCGCTCGGCTCTCGGCTGATGCTGCCACCCTGGTTGGAGCGTGCGCGTTCACAGATCGAAAGCTCGCTGACCCCGCTCAAAGTCCAAGCCTGGGAGCCTGTGCGGGGGTAAGACAAAGAAATCGAACTGCCCCCCACTGCCATCGGCGCAGTGGCGGGCAGCCTCATCCTCCGCTTGGGGCTGCTTTGCGCCTCCGGACGGATACCTATGCTCGCGTGTACGTAATCACGATGTGGGCAGCGGTCGAGTCGTATCTCCGCCAATTGCGTACCGACCTAGCGCCCCGTGCGCAAACGGTGTTTCACCCCCATTTCCGAATGCACCCTTGCAAAGCATCACTTGCAAAATCCGATTACAATCGAACGCAACAGCAGATACAACGAGGTGGCTGTATGCTCGCAAACCATTATTCCTGGCTGCTCGATCCAAATTTCAAGCCTAAAACTGACAATCTGGCGAAAGTATCTCGATTGGAGCGGCGCGAAATCGGCGATCTCGTTCTCACCAGTGGGCGCATCGTCGCCAATGACCCCCTCACCTTTTTTCAAACCGAACCCTTCACGCGGGCTGTCCCTCCGAGGGCATACCCCGTATCGATTTTCATCGCACATCGCGCTGATTCGAGCGGTCAAGCGGATCAGCGGATCGCCTTCGCGCTCGTCACATTCCGCGATGAACAACCAGCGCGATGGGAAATGGCGCTGTGCGCCAATCAAAACATCGCGACCCTCAAAAAAGAGCAGTTTTTCGGTTACGGTGTAGATGCTGGTACCGGTGCCTTCATGGATGCCGACGCCGCTGCCATCATCAAAACCCGACATCATGACAGCTCGCTGTATGAAGATCGGCTCGTGGACGCCCTGGTCGCTACCTACGTCCACACGCTAGGCTGGGCCAATTTCGTGCTCGACGAAGCGACGGGTCTGAATGTCGTCGCCTTCACCAGTGGATGGGGAGATGGTGCCTATCCGTCATTCTGGGGTCTTTCAGCCCATGGCGATGCGCTCTGCCTGCTGACAGACTTTCTTGTGCTGACTTGATATATTCAGATCGCCGGGCGCTGAAGACGTATGTGCGGAGTCATCGCCAAGCAGACGGGCACAGCTTGTGGAACGCCTGCGCATCGCAATCGTTATAATTCAAGTATCTTGACCTGCGGCAGCGATCGGGCGGGCAAAGCATGGATGTTGGTGTCGAGTTTTCGCACTATCGTGTGATCGAACATATCGGGCGCGGCGGCATGGCCGATGTCTGGTCGGCGCGTGACCGCCGATTGAATCGCATCGTCGCCATCAAGACGATTGCGCGCGATGTCACGCTCGAACAAAACCCGATCGAGATGTTCGAGCAGGAAGCGCGCACGATCGCCGCGCTCGAACACCCCCACATCCTACCGATCTACGACTTCGGCGAGTACGAGCGCCAGTTGTTCATCGCCATGCGCTATCTTTCCGGCGGTTCGCTCGACGATCTGTTGGAGATGGGGGCGCTGCCGCTCGCGGATGTGCTGACGATGGCGCGCGCCATCGCGTCGGCGCTGGACTACGCCCATCGGAACAAGGTCGTCCATCTCGATCTCAAGCCGTCGAACATCCTGCTCGACAGCCAGGGTTCGCCGTATCTGGCCGATTTCGGCCTAGCTGCCGTCATGGATTACGAAGGGCGTGCGCGCAACCCCGGTTCCGGTACACTGCTCTACATGGCCCCCGAACAGGTCACGAGCGATCTGCTCGATCATCGCGCCGATGTCTACAGCTTCTGCATATTGCTCTTCCATATGCTGACCGGGACGTTGCCTTTCCAGGGCAATATGCCTCTAGCGCTCCAGCAGCTTCAGCTCGCCGATGAGATGCCGGATATCACCGCTTTCAATCCGGCTTTGCCGTTCGCATTGAATCCGCTGCTCCGGCATGGGACGATGATCGATCTCGACAGCCGTATCGACAGTGTGATGGATGTCCTGCACGAACTGGAGCAGATCATCGCGCCCAATGTGAGTGTGCCCGGCACGTCTGCGCCCCGTTCCAGCGCGCCGCTCACGCCGACTGCCGCGACCGCCCCCCCGACGATTAATCTGACGACCGATCTGTCTGTACCCGACGAGATCATCGAAACGATGCCACTGCCAGCCGGTGACCTGCTCGTCCTGCGCGAGGCAGTGGATGTTT
>CAYTME010000187.1:6941-7301 GCA_964438415.1 uncultured Pleurocapsa sp.
CGGGCGCGCCGGGCTTGGGCGTTTGGACAGGGTCGTTTCATCCTCGGCATCACCGATTTCATTATGATCGCCGATTATTACAGCCAGGCCGGTCGGCATGGTCTCGAACTCGATGAACCCGGTATGCAGATGTTCCTGCGCGGCGCAGTCGAATACGACTACGAGATCGACTTCTGGTGGGACAAGTTGGGCGATGAGAGCCGGCGCTGGGTGATGCTGCACGCGGTGCGCGGCCAGAATGCCGCTGCGCGCGTGCGCGCGCTCCTTCGGCTGGAGATGGTGCCCGACTCCGACCCGCCGCAAATACCCAAGATCGTCGCGCAGATGCTCCAGCAGGAGAATAACCCTACGGCGCGGCTG
>CAYTME010000187.1:7332-8119 GCA_964438415.1 uncultured Pleurocapsa sp.
GAGGGCGTCTCATCCAGCCGCGCTTCGACCTGCGCCAGAGCGGCAGCCAGCTCCGGCGGACGGCATCCACCCTGCTCACACGCACCTTCCGCTTGTGGACACCCGGCGAATGGTACGATGTCATTTACAGCCCGGAGATCGACGGACTGCTGGCGACTCTGGCCCTTGATCGCAGCGACCCCGCCTCCGCCGATGCCGCGGCGCGTGCCATCGGCCGTATTCGTTCGCAGACTGCGCTCAACCGCGTCGCATCGGCGCGGGCTGCCGGCCACAAAGGTGCTATGCGCGCGCTGGCGCTGATCCGCGATGAGGCACCGTCGCTGCCGCATGTACGGCCGGTCGAGCGCACTTATGCATGGCTTGCCAACTCTTGGCGGCGCATCAGCGACAATCCATTGAACGTTGTCCGACGCTTCCTGTATGCCTTTTCGGGCGCTGCGTTGGGCATGTCGCAGTACGTCTGGGGCGTTTTTGAGCAGCTCGCCTTGTTCGACCCCACGCGCTGGAAATTCACCGTTTCGCTGGCGCTGTTCTTCGGTGTGGCGGTCGGTTTGCTGGTCGTGCTTGCCTCGGAACTGCCCAGCCGGCTGCGCGGATTTTGGCCCTGGTGGAGCCGCCTGCTTGCGAGCAGCTTGCTCGGCATTCCGACCGGGGTGTTCATCTGGGGTTTGTACACGTACCTGTTCCTAGAGTACGCGCCGGAGTGGGAGCCTTTGATCCCGGCAGGGATCGGCTTGGCGCTCGGCTTGGTCATCAGCGTCGTCTACCGACTGCCTGCCTGGCTGCT
>CAYTME010000188.1:0-8075 GCA_964438415.1 uncultured Pleurocapsa sp.
CCGCATCCCACCACCCAATTCGCCAGATGCGAGATAATCTCACCGCACTACCCAGTCGAGTACCGTACGAAGTCGCGAAAATCGTCGTCCGGCAGGATGACGAAGCGGCATACGAAGGCGTCATGGTAGTAAGTCTGATAGCTGCTGCTCTGGGGGAGCGCGTTAAGCGCCAGCCAGCTCGCCCACACTTTAGCAATCAGTCGGGGCTGCCCAGCCTGATCATCGAAATACTGCAAATCGTGGCGCAGTTCGCCGTCAAGTTCACCAACAGCAAATGTGTACGCTGCTTGACGATACAGATAATCTTCCAAAACCACCAAACCGTCATCGAGGATGACATCTTCGCTGCTAGCATAAGCTTGCGTGTGATCAGCCTTGGGTTGTGGAGCGACGCCGGGCAGCAGCGGCGGTTGCAGTTGTGCCGCATCACGCGCAAAACGCGCCAGCACATCGCGACAGGTCACCCACGCCATGACCCCTTTGAGCGAACGCACAGGGAATGCTAGGATGCGCGCATCCCCAACGGCGATCGCGCCGCCGTGGTCGGGTTGATCATCAGGGCCGAAGACCACCGCTTTGTTGATATCGTCCTTTCCCCCCGGATACTGCTGGCGTAGTGCGCCCTTGATACCGCTGCCCTGGACGATGGGATACCCTGTCGTCTTTTCCCGTTGAATGGGCAGATCAATGGTGCCCAACCCGGTTCCCGTCCCCGCATGGGTTGCTGATTCGGTGTAGATGAACAAGGTTCCAATCGCCATATGTGCAATTTCCTTCAACTCTTGATGGAAAGACGCAGATATTCGCCAAAACCGAGCGCCGCCAGCGGAAGTTCGCCCACAGGCTGTTCCGTGAGCAAGTCGGGCAGTTCGCTGCCAGCCTCTGCGATAAACACGCTGCCGGGCAGCGCATAGCGGCGGATGGGACGCGGGCGGCGCTTCGCCAGATCCCAGCCGCCAAGTGGAGATGCTCGCCCGAGTGCACGCGCGGTGATCCCCGTAAAAGTGGGCACTCCCTGAACGAAATAAGCAGGTGTGATCAGGATGAGCTTTGATGCATCTTGCGCGCTTCTCATTTCCACATTTGCAGAGAAATCGATCCGTTCGATGCGTGCTGCTCGTCCTTCTCCACCCAGCTTGACATATTCAACTGCGCCGATCTGGGGAAAGATCGTCTCCCACGGCGCGGCATCCGGTATCTGGACGAGCAATCCTGTCTCGCTGCATGGGCGAATGAAGCTGGCGCTGTAAAGCATCCCTTCATCGGCGCGCACAGTACGTGTGGCAGCATCAATCGCGTTGCCGAAGCGCTCCTCCCGCACGAAAAGATCTGCTTCCTGTACACACTGGCTGGGTGAAAACTGCCCTCCACTCCGGTAAAGCGTCGCGAATTTATCCTCTGCCAGCCACAGTGGTGGGTCGGGAAGCTCATCTTTGAGCGCCAGATCAGCGCTGTTGCGCAGGACGTGAAGCTGGTTTCCGCGCTGTACGACATCGGCTGGGAGTGGAAAATGGCGCACGATGCTGCTGTCTTCTCGCCGCGCCAAATAGGGGCCGCGCATCCAGAACGCGCCGAGCTGATCGGCCGGCTCTTCCGCCAGTGGATCACCGATCTGGGCCTTCAATGCTGAGTCAGCACCTCTGGCGTAATCGTCCCAGTTGAGGCCGGAACGATTGATCGCCAGCGACCGCAGCATCCCTTGCAGCGTGAACGCAGGTGGCGGAAACAAGCTGCTGGCGACGTGCCCTGCGCCGCTGTCGAAAGGTTTGCCATCGCGCACCATCCAGACATCGAGGGCTTCGATCATCAACCACATCATGCGCCCCCTTGCTGTGAGAGAAACCGCGCCAGATACAGCAGCGCCTGTACGTCAAACCATCCCTGACCATTCGGCAGCGATCCGCCGATTTTCACCAGGTGATCGAACAAACCTTCAGCGAGTTTATACATATCAGCGCAGCGGCGTTCAAACAGGCGCTTGAAAGTCGTCTCGCGTAACGCATCTGAAATGTTGATCACGGTGTCGCGTACAGTGAGGCGATCTTCGCGCTCAAGCTGGCGGGCGTACTCTGGATCGTTGGTATTGACGACGCTGTACAAAAGCTCCGGAATGTCGGATGCCAGCCCGCGCGCGATGTGTCCATCGCGCATCGCATCGCGCACGGCGATCAGTGTCTCAATGACAGAGACTCCGCCGCGCTCCCAGGCACTGCCGCCGGACTGCGGTTCACCGGAACGACGCAGTATCTCGAACGCAAACGCGCCGGATACTTTTGTGCGGTATTTCTCTTTGGCAATATGTTCTGCACGTTTGGCAGCGCGTACAGCCGCCTGAAGCGAGTATGTTCGGTGAACAATGGTGATGCCCGCGCTGGTCGTTTTGTAATGCGCAGCTTCCGGAAACGCTTTCCGGATCGCTTCGGCGGCCAAGAACACGCTGTTCAAAGGCAGCAGCGCCAGCAGATCATCCCCACCTGCAAAGATGACTCGTCCAACTGCGCGTTCCACTTCGGGAAACATCGTGCTGAGCGCGAACTTCGTCAGCCTACCGCTGAACATGTGATATTCATCAGCGATTTCAAAACGTTCGGCTACCTCGCCCATGCGGTCGCCGTCCATCGCCAGCATCGCGTAGTAGCTGCTCGGCTCGGCGATGCCTGCGGACTGATAAACTGCTTTGAGCGCATCTCGCGCATTCTCGATCAAGTGGCGATCAATCTCGTTGTGCCTTATCGTCCCTATATGTTCGGCCAGTGGGCGGGGCTGTAAGTGGTCGAGGTAGAGAAAGTCACCGTCTAATCTCAAGAAGCGCGTCAGAACGTCGTCTTGCTGCCAGTTTGCAGGTAGAGCGTCACGATAAGCAGGCAGCAGTTCCGGAGAGGCAAAATAAGGCTCGGTCTCATAACGCTGGTAGAGCGCCTCAATCGCGGTGAGATAACGGCTTACTGAGGGGCGTACCGCCTGCCAGTTCCGGATCAGTCGGAGGCGTGTATCTGCGCTGGCAATGCTGCTGGTTGAAGGAAAGCGCTCGATCTGCAAATCGATGTTGGCTTCGTGCCCGAAGCGCTTGACGATGCTGAACGCGCTCAGGCGTTCCCCTTCGCTCAGCAGTGCGAGGTTGCGCTGGCGGGCGCGTACCGTGTTCCAATACGCGCGGAGATCAGGGAACGAGATTTCGCCGCTCGTCTGGTCATGCAGCGCTTCATGTTCCCCTGTGACCGAGCATTTGTAACCGGGCTCCCCATCGGGGTGCTGTGGCAGAGCGCGCACCAGCTTTTGGGCAGCGATCTTTCGCATCAACCCATTCAGTACGTCTTGACCAAAGTGGGCATCATCTTCAGCAATATCAATCGCAGCGTAGAATTCCAGCCAGTACTGCGGATCGGTCTGGCGTGTCCAGATGGCGTCGTTGATCGCCATCCCCAGATGTCCACCAAAGTGCCCCCGTGTACGTTCGGCATATCGGTTCCAAGCCTCGAACACCGCCTTCCTCGCATCTTCGACGGTACGGGTAGCCGTCGCCTCATCGGCGCAGCCAAAGATGAAGCGATTCGGGATGCTGCCACCCTGCGCGAGCGCATTCGGATCGGGGGCGATGATTTCCGCTCCAAGGAACTGCGCAGCTTCGATACCGGCCCGGATCAACCGCTGCAAGAGCTGGCTACCAACCTAGAGATCCTGTGTGCGGCGTGCCTGGGCGATCAGGCTTTGCACGGGGCCGATCGTGATCATGCCGTAAGTTGTTGTCATGTCCACTTTGCCCCGCTGCCATAAACGCGCAAGAAGTTATTCTTGGGGTCATCAAACAGATCGATGACTTCCTGCACGCGATCCCACTTTTCGTCGTGCCGCCCGCCGCGAAAAATCGTGATGATCGGGTAGTATCGCCCGTCGCTGCACTGGTACGCCCTCATGTGTAAGGCTGAAGCGCGGCGTTCACTTCCACGCACATATCCCCACGCCCAACGATCAAGCACTGGTTCTTGCTGCCCACGTCTGTTTTGTCGAAATACCGGTCTACCCTCTTTATCGATCGCCTGCACACGATGATATAGGCCGGTGGTGCTCCACATCTGTTTCAAAGCAGCAAGGTAATCGTCTTTACCGTTCGTTCCGACGAAGACACGACAGTGATCGGGCGCGAACACTGGGTAGGCTGGAATGGAATTTGCCCCATAAGGGCGTTTTTGAAGAACCTTTCCTTCTTTATCATGCAAATCGGGTAGACCGTTGATCACCTGTTGAATCTCTGAGAAACGTTTCGTCAATTCTGCTGCCAATGCACCACCATCTAGCACATCTGGTGGTCTCAAGATGTCTGGTAGGTCATCATCAGGTTGGTTCACAATTTGCAGCGCGCCACCGCCTCGCCGCGCGCGCTTGCCAAATCCGCCGAGCGTGAAGGCCAGCAGCAGCGCGCTGCTGAAAGCGGGTGTGAACACATCGCGGCGCAGTGGGTGTGAAGCTAGAGTGAGCCAGAATGATTGGTCGAATGATGCTGTGGCTTGCTGAAAACCTGCAAATCCGTATCGTTCCGGAAGCACCTTCAGGGCATCGACAGGTTTCAGTGCATGCTGCACCCGCACCGTGATCGCCGAACCGCGCGACGTGCTGCCGAAGATGCGGCTTTCCGCTTCGTACAGACCTGTGATGTTACTGCCATATGCCGCGCCGTAAACAGCGCGCAGCCAGTAGCGTAGCCCGCCGCGGATCGATGCAGCCCGAATTTCAGGCTGTGCTAGGTGAGGGCCGTTGAACGCTCCGAACATCAGCAGCGGCGCACTCAGTTTGAGTTTAAGCTGCAGGTATGCCATGTCACTCTCGCTAGAAAGTGATGCCAACAGAAACTATTCTTATTAAGATACCCTCAGTTTAACTTGAAACTGGGACAATTGCACTATATGTGTCGTCTCTTAAAGCTGAATACCGCGCGAAAAACGGAGCAAATGTCAGCATCAACGTATAGCGGTTTGGATGCGTGTGCGCAAAAGCTTCCAATGTCCCCAGTTCACCGTAAATCGTCGTCAAGTGTCCAGCGACGACGCTCGGTGCAATGTACAGCCGCTGCGCGATTTGCGGCTGACCGCCACCGAGAACGACGCGACGCGCTGTTCCCCCACCTGACGCACCTGCGGATCGCTGCCCACGAAGCCGGTCATCTGCATGCTGACGCTGGTACCCATGACGTTCACTCCTTCGCGCTGTGCGCTTGTTTCGTCCATCGGCCCTGTGCCGATTTCTGACCGGACACCAGCAGGCGCATCAGGCCGCCCTGTCACCCGCAGGGCGCTGCCCGACCGCGGTGAGCGGCAGGGCGCAGCCCTGCCAGCGGCACAAGCCCGGAGCGGGCGGGCGAAGCGAAGCGCTGCACCGCAGCGCCTTTGACGGGGCGGCGCGCCTGCTAGGATGGTCAGCGACAAATCGGCACGCTCCGGGTCAGATGGACAGCACACGCCGCGCAGGGAGCGATGGCGTGCCAGCGCGCGGATGACGCGCACGGCAGCCGTCCTGCGGATCAGGTGGCGGGGGCACGGCTCGGCGGGTCAGCGCGACGCGCCCACGCGCGCAGACCGGGGGGAGACTGCGCCGGGACAGCGGATGTGCAGCGCGGCGCTCAGGGGATCTGTTTCAGGTTTTTAATACCTTTAAAAAGAAATTTTAAATAAAAAAACAATTCATCGGCAATCGAGTAGCTTGCATCAAAATGTTTTGTCGACATAATTCATTTATAAGCAGTAGCATGCGTGTATACAGAAATAAATTATGATGATGCGCCCATTGTTCTTAATTCTCCTCTCTTTCGTTCTTCTTCTGTCCGCATGTTCAGGTGACTCGCCGGAAGCCGGTATACGGGAATGGTTGGAAGCCGCGCTTCAGACGGACGGACTGAAGCTCGCCGACCGCACGTGCAGCCGCATGCTCCCGACAGTACAAAGCATGGGAGCGATATCTTCGATCGCTCTCATTTTCGGAGGACAATTTGTCGGTCAGCAGCTCAACATACAGTCCGATCTGGGACAACTCCGTTTCGAGACGGTCTCCAACTCGGGCGGGACGGCTCGCGTGCGGGTGAGCGGTGAGATCCGCATCGCCGTTATGGGAACCTTTCAAGTGACGCCAATAAATTACACCGCGGACATGGTCTTCGAGAACAACCGCTGGAAATGGTGCGGCCCGTGAGACCGATTGTATGATGCACGCAAGTCAGTCACGGATCTTCAGAAGTTAGGCGCCTTCGCATGTCAGCTTGATGCTTTCGATCGCTTCATGGAGATCAGGGAATTATGTCCATCAGCGTGATACGCTCTCGGCTGCTTGCACTTCTCTTCGTCCTCACCCTGACTATCGCTATCGTGCCCCCAGCACAGTCACAGCAGAGCTGCCCGGTCAACGCTGTCAGCGTCGATGACACCAACTGGCAGGGCGCGGTCGTCGCCCAGGTCTACGGCACGGGCTGCAATGTCGTCATCGAGATCATCAACACCCGTCCCTACTGGGTCAATCTGCGCCTGACACCGGTCGGCAATGGCTTGCAGGTGACGCCGGAGGGCGCGCAGAGCACTAACCTGTTCGGCTATCGGGTGCTGCCGCCGCTGGGGTCGATCCGGCTTGCGGTCACCTTCACCGCGCCAGGACAAAGCATCACGGCGCTGCTGGACGGTTCCGCCGCCATCGACACCGGCGCGCGCGAGATGACAATGGTGCAGGCGATGGTCGACTTCTTCTCGCTCATCGGCGTCATCGACTCGACGCTGCCGCTCGACTTCCTGATCAATTATTATCCAACCCTGCGCAATGCGGTTGTCACTGCTCCCAATTTGCAAGCGGCGATGATCAGCCTGGCTAACGGCAACTGGAATGCGTTCCGCCGCTCGATGGAGGGGGCGCTGGCGCAGGGTGAGCTGGAGGCATTTCGCAGCGTGCTGGTCGACATCGGCGTGACGGTGCTGATCGACCGGCTCGATAATCTGGTGGTGAGCAGAATCCCCATTGCCAACGCCCTCCAGGTGATCTACACCAACTACAGCGCGGTATTGGCGCGCCTGATCGCGGAACCGGCGGGATTCATCATCCTGACGGCGGAGGGCAGTACCTCCGGAACGACTGACCTGACCGGTCGCGCCATCGCCATCGGAGAGAGCGCAGGCGGCACCCTGGTCGCCGGACAGCGCGATACATGGCAACTGAACGCGGCGGGCGGTGAGACGGTGCAGATCAACATGGACGCCGACTTCGACACCTATCTGGAGCTGTATGGACCGGATGGCGTCCTGGTCGCACAGAACGATGACTTCAACGGGCTGAACGCGCAGATCACCGCCACGCTCCCCAACGCCGGGACGTACACAATCATCGCACGAGCTTACGCCGATCGGAGCGGGGGAACATATGCGCTGCGCGTCAGCGCCGTGGGCAGCGCAGGGGCGGTCTCAACCGCTGGCTCGTGGGAACCGATCACGGCGGAGAACGCCGACCGCGTCGTCGAGCCGTTGCGTATTGGAAGGGGCGTTCCGATAGAGGTCGCCTACTCGCCGGATGGGCGGACGCTGGCGGTGGCTTCCATCATCGATATCTGGCTGTATGACGCTGAAGCGCTAGATGCTGAACCGCGCCTGCTGGAGGGGCACACAAGACTTGTGACCAGCGTAGCGTGGTCGCCCGACGGCGCGCGCCTCGCCTCGGCATCTCAGGACTACACCGTGCGCCTGTGGGATGCCGCCAGCGGCCAGCAGCTCGCCCTGCTTGAAGGGCACACGTCCTGGGTGACCAGCGTGGCGTGGTCGCCCGACGGCGCGCGCCTGGCCTCGGCATCTCAGGACGGTACCATCCGCGTGTGGGGGGTGCCGCGCGACAATTGAGTGATGTATTCCCGTCAAGCGTAGAGTCCCGCTGTCGCTTGAAGAATGATCATCTGCATACCGTTCATACCTCTCCCCTGAGCCATGAACGGTATGCAGGGTTTGCACGGTCTGAAGGGTTTTTCAGCGCGTTTCGTGAACGACTGCGACGTCATACCGGCGCATCATGTCGAGCACGTCGCCCGGCCTGATCGCGTAGCTCATGCCATCCATCCC
>CAYTME010000189.1:0-7978 GCA_964438415.1 uncultured Pleurocapsa sp.
CTTTCGTCGCCCGCCATGCAGGTACGTAACACGCCAGCAGCGCGACGCCCGCGAGCAGCAGAGCGATGGCGCCGAACGTCAGCGGATCGGCGGCGCTGACCGTCCGCTCCGCATCCGCGCCCGCCCGGTAATTGGCGAGCGTGCGAGCCAGCCGCAGCTCGCGCCAGTGGTCCTGGTCGTCGTCGAGTGCGTGACCGTCCAGCCCGATGCCGACGCGCGCGCCAGCGCGCATCAGCTCATAGAGCGGCGCGATCCCGCTGCGCAGGCGCAGATTGCTGCTGGGGTTGTGCGCGATCCCGACTCTGCGCTCGGCCAGCAGCGGCAGGTCGGCCTGATCGACCCAGACCATGTGGGTCAGCGTCAGCCAACCGCCGAGCGCGCCGATCGTCTCAAGCTCGTGCCCCACCGGCGGTAGGCGTACAGACGCTGGAAGCGCGTCTCCAGCAGGTGCATCTGCACCCGCGTCCGCCGTGCGCGCGCCCAATCGACCGCCGCTTCGATCAGCGCGTCGCTGCACCACTGGCCGCCTGCCGGGCTGATCTGGATGTGGACAGTGTGCGCGTCCGCATCATGATAGCGCTCGTAAAGCTGAGTGCAGGCGGCCAGGTACTCGTCGATCGTGTAGGGCGGCGGCTGTGTGCGCGCACGCGCATCCGCCTGTAGATCGAGCGGCAGCGCGGCGATGAAGGCGGCCTCGTCGTCGTAAACGAGCAGGTTCTGATCGACCATCGGCGGGTGAAACGCGATGCGCACGCCCGTCCGCCGGCAGCCGCGCAGCGTCGCGTGCGCCTCGTCGAACAGCGTCTCCCAGCGCTGCGGGTTGTGGCTGTGTGCTGTCGCGGTGACGCCGCTTCTCAAAAGCTGGAGTCCTTCCCACATGGCGGCCAGTTCGGGCGGCAGGCCGGGCAGCGCGCCAAGCTGCGGCAGCCAGCCCTCGAGCATGTCATCCTCGATGCCGAGCGAGGCCGTGCCGAAAGCGCGCCCGTGATCATGGGCGTTGACGAAGCCTGGCAGCAGCAGGTAGCGCTCACCGCCGAACGACTCGGCGTCCGGGAACTGCGCCGCGAGCTGCGCCCGTCCCCCGACGGCACCGATCTGCCCGTTCTCGACGATGACGGCGGCATCCCGCTCGATCCCGTTCGCGCTGAGACCGCGCCCCGCCCAGATCATCCACGTCGTCATGAGCCTTGTCCTCATATGAAATCGGTAAATCGGAATCGGCGCTGCGGTGTCGCGCGGCATGCGACCGCACCCGCCTGCGCGCGCGCCGACGAGCGTGCGCGGCCGCGCCTAGAGACTCTAGCCGCCGCCGTTTCGCTCATCAAACTTTACGTTTTATCTCATTTCTACCTGATTGATAGATCCGATCATGGAAGCTTGTGGGTTAGAAGTATGTCTGCTGCTCAGTTCGTGTTCGATTGGATTAGTGGAGGAGAGTTCGCTATGCGCAAATTCGTTCTGATCGCCGTCGCACTCATCACCATCATGGGTCTGGCGATCGCCCCTGCCGGCGCGCAAGAGCCAACGATCGCTGATATCGTCGTCTCGGCTGCGTCGGGCAGCCCGGCGGAGTTTACCATCCTGCTCGCCGCTGTGCAGGCCGCCGATCCGGGCATCCTGGCCGCGCTGGCGAACCCCGCCGCCAGTTTGACGGTATTCGCACCGACCGATGCCGCCTTCGAGGCACTGCTGCGCCAGCTCGGCCTGACCGCCGGTGAACTGCTGGCGAACACGGCGCTGCTCAACGACGTGCTGCTCTACCATGTGCTGCCCGGTGAATACAGTGCAGCGGCGCTGTTCAATCTGGCGAACTCGCGCTGGCCGCTGGACTACGTGCGTACGCTCCAGGGCACCTTCGTCGAGTTCACCAACGATGCGGGCACGTTGATCGTGGACAGCTCGTGGGTCATCACCCCGAATATTCAGGCCAGCAACGGCATCGTCCACGTGATCGGTCGCGTGCTGCTGCCGTCGTTCGACTTCGGCGAGAGCGGCCTGCGCAGCTCGACCGCGCTGGTGGCATTCATGAACGGTGCGAAGGAAGTCGCGCCCGTCATCGGCGATCCGGATGGCACGGGCGTCGCGAACGTCTGGATCATCCCATCCCTGCGCCTGGTCTGCTATGCCTTCACGGTCGAAAACATCGACACGATCACGATGGCGCACATCCACGCCGGCACGGCTGACGTGAACGGTCCGATCGTGGTCGATTTCAACCCGGTCGTCAACGGCGCGTCGAACTGCGTGCGCGTCAACGATCAGCCGCTGCTGCGCGCGATCGCTGGCAGCCCGGCAGCCTACTATGTCAATATCCACACCGCCGCCTTCCCGCGCGGCGCGGTGCGTGGTCAGCTTCAACCGCAGTAATCAGGGCGGATAGCTCCACCTGAACACACGCCTCCGCGCACTGCGGAGGCGTTTTCGTTTTGTAACTGGAAAGTGAGGAGGCAAAGTTTTAAATTCTTATCTTCGTTCAGTGAAACACCCATCGCGTTCTCATCTTCATCGGTATCATCAAGCGTGGTAGAGGCCTTTACCCCGCGCTTTGGCTCAAATCAGGAGGAAGTTGTATGCGTAAGTTCGCGATCGTGCTCGGCATCTTGGCGGCGATGTTCGGTTTCGCTATTGTCCCCGCCAGCGCCCAAGCCCCCACCATCGCCGACATCGTCGTCAGTCAGGCGACCAACAACGGTGAATTCGAGATCCTGCTCGCGGCGGTGCTGGCTGCCGACCCGGCGATCGTGGCCGCGCTGAGCAATCCCGCCGTCAATCTGACCGTGTTCGCGCCGACCGACGCCGCCTTCGAGAAGCTGCTGGGTCAGCTCGGCCTGACCGCCGAACAACTGCTCGGCAACACCGCGCTCCTCAATGAAGTGCTGCTCTACCACGTGCTGCCGCAGCGCTGCGAAGCCCGCGACCTGATCCGCTTTGCCCGTCAGGGCTGGCCGCGTGACTACCAGCTCACGCTCCAGGGCACCTACGTCGAGCTGACGCTGGACGGCCGCGCTCTGATCGTGGACAGCTCGTGGGTCAGCGCTGCCAACATCTCCGCCAGCAACGGCATCATCCACGTCATCGACACGGTGCTGCTGCCCTCTTTCAACTTCGGTGAAGAGGGTCTGGCGCACATCGGGTTCCGTTCGCCGCGCTGCCGCTAACGCTCATCTTTCACCAAAATCATCGTTGAACGCCCCCGCACTGCGCGGGGGCGTTTTCGATCTCAGCGCCGAGGTTTCAAGATCAGGATGCCCAGCGGCGGTAACTGCAAGCTGAGGCTGTCATCAAAGCCGTGCATGGGGATTGGTTCGCTTTGCACCAACCCGGCGTTGCCGACATTGCTGCCGCCATAGATCGACGAGTCGCTGTTGAGGATTTCGGCGTACTGGCCCGCCTCCGGCACGCCGATGCGATAACCTTCGCGCACGACGGGCGTGAAGTTGGCGACGGCGATCAAGAAGTCGCTGCGGTCGGTGGCGAAGCGGATGTAGCTGAGGACGCTGGCGTCGGCATCGTTGGCATCGATCCAGCGGAAACCGCTCGGGTCGAAGTCGTGTTCATAGAGCGCGGGTTCGCTCTTGAGCAGACGGTTCAGATCGGCCGTCCACTGCTGCACGCCCAAGTGCGACGGGTATTCGAGCAGATGCCAATCGAGGCTGTGGCCGACGCGCCACTCCTGCCATTGGCCGAATTCCTGCCCCATGAAATTCAGCTTCTTGCCGGGGTGGGTGTACTGAAAGCCGTACATGAGGCGCAGGTTGGCGAATTTCTGCCACAGATCGCCGGGCATTTTATCCAGCAGCGAGCCTTTGCCGTGCACGACCTCGTCGTGCGACAGCGCTAGCACGAAGTTCTCGTTGTAAGCGTAGATCATCGAGAAGGTGATCTCGCCGTGATGAAAGCGGCGGTGGATCGGGTCGCGGCGCATGTATTCGAGCGTGTCGTGCATCCAGCCCATGTTCCACTTGAACGTGAAGCCCAGCCCACCGACGTAGACCGGGCGCGAGACCATCGCCCAAGCCGTCGACTCTTCGGCGATCGTGACCGCGCCGGGCGCCTCGCGGTGGACGACCTCGTTAAATTCGCGCAAAAAGCTGATCGCTTCGAGGTTTTCATTGCCGCCGTACATATTTGGGATCCACTCGCCCGCCTTGCGCGAGAAGTCCAGATAGATCATCGATGACACCGCATCGACGCGCAGCCCGTCGATGTGATACTCGTTGAGCCAGAACAGCGCGTTGGCCAGCAGGAAGTTGCGCACCTCGTTGCGGCCGTAATTGAAGATGTACGTGCCCCAATCGGGGTGCTCACCCTGGCGCGGGTCGGCGTGTTCGTACAGGTGCGTGCCGTCGAAATAGCCGAGCGCGTGGTTATCTTTGGGGAAGTGCGCCGGCACCCAATCGAGGAACACACCGATGTTGTGCTGGTGCAGGAAATCGACCATGTATTTGAAGTCATCGGGCGTGCCGTAGCGGCTGGTCGGCGCGTAGTAGCCCGTCACCTGGTAGCCCCACGAGATATCGAGCGGGTGTTCAGCCACCGGCAGCAGCTCGACATGGGTGTAGCCCATCTGCTGGGCGTATTCGGCCAGCCAGTGCGCCAGCTCGCGGTAATTCATCCATTCACCCTCGGCGCTGCGCCGCCAGCTTCCCAGGTGAACTTCGTAGATACTGACCGGGGCTTGAAGCAGGTTCTGCTCACTGCGCGCCTGCATCCACGCCTCATCGTGCCAGGTGTAGCGGCCGATATTCCAAACGATGCTGGCATTCTTCGGGCGCTGTTCGCTGAAAAAGCCGTAAGGGTCACTTTTTTGGACGCGGTAGCCCAGATTGCGCGAACGGATGTCGTAGCGGTAGATCGCGCCCTGTTCGACGCCAGGGACGAAAACCTCCCAGAAACCGCTGCCGCGCACCGTCATCGGGTGCACGCGCGCATCCCAGCGGTTGAAATCACCGATGACGCTCACGCGGTAGGCATTCGGCGCCCAAACGACAAAGTGGGTGCCAGGAACCCCGTCGATGGTGCACAGGTGCGCGCCCAGCTTCTCGTAGCTGCGCAGGTGCTTGCCCTCGCCGAGCAGATAGAGATCGTAGTCTGTGAGCTGGGGCGGGAAGGCATAGGCATCGCCGAAGGTCTCCCGCCCTTCGTCATGCGTGACAACCTCGAACTGGTAGCGGAGCGTCTCTCGACTGCCCGGCACGGTCGCTTCGAACAGGCCGCCTTCGAGATGCCGCATCGGGTAGCGCGCGCCGCTTTGCGTGACGACGAGCGCCTCGCGCGCCCAGGGTCGAAACAGCCGGATCGACACGGTATCGGACGTGACCGCGTGCGGGCCGAGTAGGTCATACGGTGCGCCATGATCGCCAGCGAGCAGCGACGCGATGGCATCAGGATGAATGGATACGTTCATAAAAACACCCTTTTTCACAGCGGGCGATTGTCTGCCTCTGCCCGTCTATTATCCAGATTTGGGTTCGCCCTGCCACTTGGTACGCGCGCAGTCAGTTCACCAGGTCGATCATAGTCAGACTGCGTGACCTATGCTACGCTTCTGCCCTTGCCCCTTGTGGAGACACGATATGCGCACACGACTTTTCCCACTCGCGCTCGCGGCTGTGGCAGTCTTCAGCCTCAGCGCTGCGTTTGCAGGCGCTCAAGATGCCCCTGCCGCCCAAACACCGACCGAAATCTGCGCCGAACATGTCCCTGCGCAAGAACCGGCCAACCGCGTCTTCAGCGAGGCCGAGCAGGTGACCATGCCCGGCGTCGATTACGCGGCGGTCTTCTGCACCGGCGTCGGCGCGATCTACATCGACCTGCTGGAAGATTACGCCCCGGTCACCGTCAACAATTTCGTTTTCCTGGCGGAACAGGGCTATTACAACAACACCACCTTTCACCGCGTGATCGCGGACTTCATGGCGCAGGGCGGCGACCCGACCGGCACCGGGCGCGGCGGGCCGGGCTACACTTTCGATGACGAAGTGCTGCCTTACCTGACCTTCAGCGGCCCCGGCCTGCTGGCGATGGCGAACGCCGGGCCGGGGACGAATGGCAGCCAGTTCTTCATCACCACGGCAGCGACCACGCACCTCAACTACCGGCATACGATCTTCGGCCGTGTGCTGGCGGGGCAGGAGACGGTGACAAGCATCCGCCTGCGCGACCCTGAGTCTGATCCTGAACCGGGCACGGCGCTGCAAACCGTCGTCATCGTGCGCGACCCGGATCGCGTCGCCATCGAGACCGCGCTCGACGAACCGAGCACGACCGAGGCCGAGGCGTTCCAAGCTGCCTTCGAACTGCTGCGGCCCGAACTACCGCCGGGTTTGGCCATCGACGAGGAGACGAGCCGCATCTACACGACCGAAGAGACGGCCGCCAGCGCGCCGGAAGCCGAGCGCGAAGCCTTTGCCGACTTCCTGGCTGCGCACGCGCACGTCTACCGCGTCGCCAACACGATCGAGGCGACGACCTGCGCGCTGGATGAGATCCCCTTCATGGCGATCGGCTACACGGTCGATGCCTTCGCCAGCGCGGAAGATGCCCGCACCGCCCTCGCCGACGGCTACCTGGAGACGCTCGCGCTGGCACAGGGCTACAGCGCGGCGGCCAGCGCCGAGCTGGGCACGCCGTACTACACCCGCAGCGGCACCGCCTGCGACCGAGATGCCACCTTCGCGCTCACCTACTTCAAGCGCGGCCGCTACCTGATCGCGGCGCAGATCGTGCTGCCCGTCGATCAGCCGATCGGCGCGGATCGCTGGCTCAAGCTGTTCGTCGGCCTGCAGATCTACGAGTCGCTGCTCAGCGATCTGTTCGCGGCGGAGTTGTGAGGCTTCGGTGGGTGCAGTCGGCGCCGACTGCACCCACAATCCATGATCTCCGCTGACCGCCCGATTCGGAGGATTGGAGGCGCCCGTCCGGCTGCCCCCCGCCCCCGCTTGCGCCGCCGCGCCGCCGGGACGTAAAATGAGGAGTGGGCGCGCAGACCCGCGCCCGAGCAATCCACCGGAGTGAACAGACGGATGGCCGACAGCCTGTTCGACAACCGCTACCGCTACGATTACATCTACCCGCGCGGGCGCAGCGGCGAGACCCTGCGCGCGGTCGATACGCTGGCGCACGACCGGCCTGTCGTCATCAAACGCCCCGCGCCGCATGACGCCCCCCCGATCCGCAGCGGCCAAGAGGTCAGCATCCTCAACGAACGCAAAGCGCTGACCAGGCTGGCCGGTCACCCGGCGCTGACCGAGCTGCTGGGCGGCGGCCAGTTCCTCGTCAGCGGCATCGTCCACCAGTACATCGTTGTCGAGCGAGCGGAGGGGACGATCCTGGCCGATGCCGTGCGCGAACTGGCGGCGCGCGGCGAGCGGATGCCCGAACTCGAGCGTCGATACGCTGCTCGACCTGCTCGAAAACGCGCACGCGCACGACATCGTCTACAACGATGTCGATGCCAAACACCTGTTCTGGGATCGCGACGCCTACCGGCTCAAGGTGATCGATTGGGGCAACGCGGTCTTCTTGGAAGGCGACGAGGTGACGCCGCAGGGCGTCAGCCGCCAGAGCGATGTCTATCAGGTGGGCGAGCTGCTCTACTTCGTCGTCACCGGCGGCGCTCGCATGGAGGTGCCGCGCGACGCCGGCGAGGACTTTCGCCTCGATTTCGGTGACGATGGCGCGCGCATCTCCCCGCGCCTGCAAACGATCATCAGCCGGGCTGCCCACCCGAATGTGCGTCTGCGCTACCGCAGCATTGCCGAGCTGCGCCAGGAACTGCGCGAATACCGCGCGCCGCTCGAACGCGAGCGCGATATCGCCGTCAGCCGCGTGCACGAGCGGCTCAAGAGCCGCCGCAGCAAAGAGGAGCTGCAGGCGCTGCTGCAGACGCTCGAACCCGCGCTGATGATGGATCCCGGCTCACCGCCGGCGCGGCAGGCCTTCGCCATGATCGAGGATCGTTTGAGCGATCTCGAAG
>CAYTME010000190.1:0-7912 GCA_964438415.1 uncultured Pleurocapsa sp.
TACGACGCCGAGGCGTGGCAGGCGGAGCCGCAGCCCGCCTAAGCGCAGCCGCCGGCCGCTGGGGCGTCCCGCTCGCCTCGGCGGCCCTCCCGCGATCGATCAGCTCATGAGCAGTGAGATGCGTATCGTCTGCTTTGGCGACAGCTTGACCTGGGGCGGTTACGGCGGCAGTTACTTTGAGACGCTGCGGCACAGCCACCCCAACCACACGTGGATCAATGCCGGGGTCGGCGGTGACACGGTGCTGAATCTGCTCGCACGGCTCGATGCCGATGTCCTGGCGCAGCAGCCGGACGGCGTCTTCATCATGATCGGCGGCAACGACGCCATCTCCCACTGCTACCCGGCGACCCGGCCCTACTACCGCAAGTCAAAAGGCGTCCCGGACGGGCAGATCCCCCCTGTCCTCTTTGAGACCAGCTATCGCGAGCTGCTCAGCCGACTGCATCAGGCGCACATCGTCACCTGGATCGGCCTCAGCCCCCTCGAGTACGACGCCCGACTCGTCGAGCAGATGCGCGAGTACAACGCACGCGCCGCCGCCGCCGCCCGCGCCTACCAAACGCCGACGCTCGATCTGCTGGCGCGCTTCGCGCCGTCAGCGCTGCCGCAGCGTCCGCCGCTGTCGCTGGCATCCATCAACCTGGTCGGCAAACGCATCGAGCAGGGCTGGCATGACTACGAGACGCAGCGCGTGCGCGAAGGCTTCACGTTCACCTTCGACGGGCTGCATCCGACGCCGGAGGCCGCCCAGCAGATGGGGCGCCAGATCGCGGCGTTCATCTTTTCTTAAGCCCACGCACGGCCAGATCGCGCATAATCTGGCCGCGTGGATGAAGATCGAAAACGCGCTGGAGTGGAAGCGATGGCGAAGTTGAGCGGTTTGCTCTGGTTGATGGCCGGTATCGGCACTGGCGCGCTGGCGACCTGGCTGCGTGACCGGCGCTTCTTCGTCGGCACAAGCAATCTCGAAGCGCTGGTGAGGAGCGGTGTCGAGCTGGAGAACGCGCTGATCGGGCTGACGGACAGCGCCGGAGCGCAGCTCGCGCAGGCTCGGCTGCCCGGCGCGCTGGTGTTGATGACGCGGCTCGAAGAAGCCGATCTGGACGCAGCGGATCTGACGCAGTCCGCTTTTGCCCTCGCCAGTTTGGAGGAGACGGTCTTGACCGGCGCGCAGATGCACGGCACCGTCGTCCTGATGTGCAACTGCGAAGAGACCGACTTTTCGCGCGCAGTGCTCGACCGCGCCCGCTTCATCATGACGACGGTCGATGAGGGACATTTCGTCAATGCCAGCCTGCGCGGTGCGCGCTTCGACCGCTGCGATCTGCGCGGCGCATCGTTCGCCGGCGCTGATCTGCTGGGCGCGCGCTTCCAGCTCTGCATCTGCGACGGTGCGACGCTGCCGGATGGGTCGTCCTGGTCATCGGAGTCCGATTGGCTGCGTTTCACCGAGAGCGGACACCCGCGCTTCTGGCGCGCCGATGACCCGGACTCACCCGCGCACCGGCCCACGCTCTGAGCGCGGCGCGCAACTCGACCCCGGCTCGCTGCGTATACCCCGACTAGTGCATCACAGCCGAAGGAGACAATCGATGAGTCTGGGGCGTGCGCTCGTTTGTATCATCTTCCCGCCGCTAGCGGTGATCGACCGCGGCTGCGGGACGGTCTTGATCGTCCTCGCTTTGACGATAGCGGGCTGGATTCCGGGCGTCATCGCGGCGCTGCTGCTCAATTACATGGCGGCCAACCAATCGACTCGATAAGCGGGCCGGATTGTGTGCTATCGTCATCTCATCGCAACCGATCGGAGACTGCGAGGCACCCTTCTTGAAACGCTTCCTCGATCGCCATCTGACGACCCAGCGTGTGGCCTGGTTTCTGCTCGTGCTGGGTCTCTTCAGCGCCGTCGGCGGCCATCTGCAGCAGCATGATGGCCGCTTCGATTTCAACACCTTCGTCGGCGAATTCTACGCCAACGTCAGCGCGGAACTAGCGAGCATCGCCATCACCGTCCTGCTGATCGACACCTTGAACCGCCGCCGCGATGCGCTCGGCCAAGAAGCGCGCGAGCGCGAGCAGCTCACCCGCCAGCTCGGCAGCAATGTCAACGAGGTCGCCCGCCGCGCGGCCGAAGAACTGCGCGCGCGTCGATGGCACACTGCAAGAATGCGATCTGCGCGTCGCCAACCTCGAGGAGGCCAAACTCTGGGATGCCGATCTGCAGGGAGTCAATTTGCAGTGGGCAAAACTCAAGAAAGCGAATCTCAACGGGGCCGGCCTGGCCGGGGCCAATTTGACCCAAGCCAACCTGCAGGCCGCGCGCATGCGCGGTGCCGATCTGCGCGGCGCGTCCCTGTTCGAAGCCCGACTTTACCGCGTCAGTTTTCACGATGCCAAGCTGTGTGATGCCGATCTGCGCGGGACTCATCTCGAGGGCGCGCACTTCGACAACGCCGACCTGCGCGGTGCTCAGCTCGAAGGCGCCATCTTCGACAGCCTGACCGTGCTGCCCGATGGCAGCCCGTGGACGCCGGAGGCGGATCTCGCGCGCTTCACCGATCCGGCGCATCCGAACTTCTGGCACCCCGCCCCGGTCGCAGCCAGAGTCCGAGAGACCGACTGACCACGAAAGGCCGCCCCACGATGCCGCTGACCCTCCACACGCTGACCAACGATTATTGGCAGGTCGGCATCCTGCCGGAGACCGGAGGCTCGACCGCCTTTGGCCGCATCCGCCTTGCCGACTCCTACGTCGATGTGCTGCGCCCGACCGCCGAGGCGGATTTCGGCAGTGCCAGCCTGTGCGCCAGCTTCATCATGCTGCCCTGGGCCAACCGGCTGGGCGGGGCGCGCTTCCGCTTTCGCGGCATGGAGTACCAGCTCGAGCCGAGCAGCGCCGATGGATCGGCCATTCACGGCGTCGTGCGCCGCTTGCCCTGGCAGGTCGTCAGCGCGAGCGAGGCGGCGATCGACCTACAGTTCGACTCGGCGCGGCATGAGCGCATCAACTTTCCGTTTCACTTCTCCGCGCAGGCGTCGTTCGCGCTCGACGGGCGCGATTTCGTCATGACGCTTGCGCTCCACAACGAGGATACGCAGGCGTTTCCGGCGGGCTTCGGCCATCACCCGTACTTCCTGCGCGCCCCCGGCGGCGCAGCCAACCGCGTCCACCTCGAGATCCCGTGCGATAGTCAGTACCCGCTCGTCAGCGCGCTCGCGGTCGACGCGCCGCCGCCGGTCAGCGCACACGCGGATTTCCGCCAGATGCGCCCGCTCGACGACTCGGCGTATGACGATCTGCTGACGGGGCGTTTGGGCACGCGTCCGGCGCGCATCCATTATCCCGACTGGGGCATCACGCTCGAATTTCACGCCGATCCGGTGCTGGCGCACTGGCTGCTCTTTCAACCGCCGGACAAGCCTTTCTTCGCGCTCGAACCGCAGTCGAACGCCAACGACGGCTTCAATCTGGAGGCGCGCGGCATCCGAGAGACGGGGGTCTTCGTGCTCGAGCCGGGCGAAACCCGCAGCGCCCGCGCCTGGCTGCGCATCGACACGAGCGTGTGACGCGATCGGTCCGCTCCACACAAAATCGAATCTGCTTTCGATTATCTGCTGTGACTCCACCGGCAGATCGGATAAAATCCGCTCACGAATCTGCGCCGGTGCGGCGGAGACCGCTCCGCTGCCCGCACACTGAAAACACGGCTCTATTCACGAGGAGGTACCATGCACGTCGTGGTGTTCACACGCAGCACGCCGGACACCGCCGCCAAGGTGGAGGTCGGTGCTGACGGCAAGGTCTCCTGGGGCGATGCGGCGACCGTCGTCAATCCCTGGGACGAATATGCGCTCGAAGAGGCCATCCTCAAGGCCAAAGACAGCGGCGGCAAAGCGACCGTGATCGCGATCGGCCCGGAAATGCACACCGAGGCGCTCAAACACAGCTTGGCGATGGGGCTGGACGAGGCGATTCGTATCGAAGACCCCGCGCTCGACCCGAACGACAGCCTCGCCTACGCCACCGCCGCCGCCGCCGCCGTGCGCAAACTCGGCGATGTCACCCTGGTCATCTGCGGCAAAGAGAGCGTCGATGTCGGCACCGACCAGCATATCTACCAGATCGCGCGTAAGCTCGGCTGGACGATGCTGTCGTATGTCTCGCGCATCCTGGAGATCGACGCCGCAGCCGGCACGATCAAGGTCGAACGGCTGCTCGAACAAGGCAAGCAGGTGGTCACCAGCCGTCTGCCCGCCGTCATCAGCGTGATGAAAGACATCAATGAGCCGCGTTATCCCTCGTTCATCGGCATTCGCAAGGCCTCCAAGGCTGTCATCCCGGTCTGGTCGCTGGGCGATCTGGGCGTCGATGCGCCAGCAGCGCGCACGCAGGTGACAGCCTACAAGAATCTGCCCCAGCGTGAGACCCAGGTCGAGATGATCGAGGGCACGCCGGAAGAACAAGCCGCCAAGTTGGTCGATCGCCTGCTGCAGGAGAAAGTGCTGTGAGCGCAGTCTTTGTCTACATCGAAATGTTCAACGGCCAGCCGCTGCCCACGAGCTGGGAAGCGCTGGGTGCAGGCAGGCAGCTCGCCGAGAAAACGGGCGCTGCGCTGACCGCGATCGTCTTCGGCGAAAACGCGCAGGCGGCTGCCGAGCAGGCCGGCCAGCGCGGCGCGACGCAGGCGATCATCTGTGAGGATGCGACGCTCAAGCATTACCGTCTGGAGCCGTATGCGGCGCTGTTGAGCAAACTGGTCAGCGAACACCAACCGCGGGCGGTGCTGGCGATCGCGTCCAGCACCGGACGCGAGCTGCTGGCCGCCGCCGCCGCCGATACCGCGGGCGGCCTGCTGGGCGATGTCGTCAGCTTCGAAGTGCAGGCTGACGGCTCATTGAGCGCGGTGCGGGCGGCCTACGCGGGCAAGGTGCTCAGCGAAGCCGTCATCCCCGCCGGGTTCACGCAGTTCGTCACCCTGCGCGGGCGCGCCTTCCCCGCCGCCGCTGCCGGCGCTGGCGGCAGCATCCAAGTCACCAGCGCCGCGCCGGTCTTAAGCGAAGATCAGATCGCAACCAAGGTCGAGAGCTTCGAGGCGGAGGTCGGCAAAGTCAATCTGACCGACGCCGCGATCATCGTCTCAGGCGGGCGCGGCATGGCGAACAACCCGAAAGCCGCGCCGGCGGATGCGGGTGATGAAGCCGTCTGGAAAGCGCAGGATGGTTTTGCCAACGTGCTGCAGCCGCTCGCCGACGTGTTGGGCGCGGCGCTCGGCGCGAGCCGCGCGGCGGTCGATGCCGGTTACATCCCGTATGCACACCAGGTCGGCCAGACGGGCAAAGTCGTCAGCCCGGATCTGTATATCGCCTGCGGCATCAGCGGTGCGATCCAGCATCAGGCCGGCATGCGCACGAGCAAAGTCATCGTCGCCATCAACCGAGACAAGGAAGCGCCGATTTTCAAGATGGCGCGCTACGGCCTGGTCGGCGATCTGTACCAGATCGTGCCCGCCTTGACCGCTGAGCTGAAGAAGCGGCTGGGTAAGTAGAAGCTGGCGCGCAGCGGAGCGGGTCAGCGCGGGGCTGATCCGCTCCGTCAGCTTCACACGTATGTAGAAACGAGCGTCGATGACACGTCCGCTCCGAATCATCGGTCTCATGTCCGGCACCTCCGCCGACGGCATCGACGCGGCCTTGTGCGCTGTCGAGGGCGAGCCGGGAAGCCTGAGGGTCGAGATGATCGCTGCGCGGTCGACCCCCTACAGCTCCGAATTCCAACGCCTCATCCACGCGCAGGCGGAGGCCGAAAGCAGCCGGGTCGATGCGCTGACCCGGCTGCACTACGAACTGGGCGAGCGCTTCGCCCAAGCGGCGCTCGCCCTGATCGCGCAGGCGGGATGGCAGCGCGCACAGGTCGATCTGATCGGCTTGCATGGACAGACAGTCTGGCACGAGGTCGATGCGCAGGGCCGCGTGCTCGGTTCGCTCCAGATCGGTGAGGCGGCGGTCGTCGCCGAGCGCACGGGCATCACCACGATCAGCAATTTCCGCGCGCGCGATATCGCCGCCGGTGGACAGGGCGCGCCGCTGACGGCGTACGTCGATTGGCTGCTGCTGCGGCACCCGGCCCATTGGCGCGCCGTGCAGAACATCGGCGGCATCTCGAATGTCACCCTGCTGCCGCCGCTGACCGAGCCGCACACACCGCCGATCGCCTTTGACACCGGGCCGGGCAATGCCCTGCTCGACGAAGCCGTCCGCATCTTGACCGACGGCGCGGCCGCCTTCGACGAGGATGGCAAGATGGCGCGCCAAGGACGCATCGACGAGGCGTGGCTCGCGGACTTGATGGAGCATCCGTTTTACCGACGGCGCGGCCCGAAATCGACAGGACGTGAATTGTTCGGCCCACCGATGGCGCGCGCGCTGATCAACGAGGGACGCGCGCGCGGGCTGACGCCGCCGGACATCCTAGCGACGATCACCGCCCTGACCGCCGCCAGCATCGCCGAGGCGTACCGGGCGACCGCGCCGGTCATGCCCGCCGAGGTCATCATCGGCGGCGGCGGTGGGCGCAACCCCGTGCTGATGGCGTATCTGCGCAGCTTCCTGCCCGGCGCGGAGGTCAAGCCGCACGAGGCGATCGGCATGGACAGCGATAACAAAGAAGCGCTGGTCTTCGCCGTCCTGGCTCACGAGAGCTGGTTCCAGCGTCCCGGCGTTCTGACCGCGCTCACCGGCGCCGATCATGCCAGCATCTTGGGCGACATTACGCCAGGCAGCAACTACATATCGCTACTGGCAGATACCCTGTTCGCTCAAGGCAAGACTTGACCGTGCATCGACAAGGACAGCTCGCGCATGATCGATGTGCGCACCGCGCATGAAGCCGACCTGGAGCCGGTCGCTGCTTGGATGGCCGATCTGCCGCTCCTGCAGCGGTACGGTTTAACCGCCGAAGCAGCCCTGCGTCAATTTCAGACAGCGCATGGTCGAGGCGATACGCTCATCACCGCGGTCGATGACCGCAGTTTCCCGGTCGGCTTCGCCTGGATGATGCCGAGCGGCGCTTTTGGCCGCAGCCCTTATCTGCGTCTGATCGGCGTTCATCCGGAGCGAAACGCGCAGGGCATCGGGACGCGCTTGCTCAAGACGGTCGAGTCGCTGGCGTGGTCATATGCAGATGCGCTATTCTTACTGGTCTCAGATTTCAACCTGGGGGCGCAGCGCTTCTATGAGCGGTGCGGCTACACCCGCGCCGGTGCGCTGGCGGATTATGTCGTCTCCGGCGTGACGGAACTGCTCTACTGGAAGCGCCGGGCCGCGCTTTGACCGGACGGTTTGAGATATTTGTTCGCAGCAAGGAGTTTTATCTATGTCTAAATGGATGAGTCTGCTGCTCGCCGCCGCCATCCTCTTATTGGGGCTGGGGTCCGCGCTGGCGCAGGACAGCAGCAACACGTTGATCATGGCGCGGGCGGCCGATACAACCGGCCTCGACCCGCACACACAGACGGCCTTCGCCTCGCTCCGCCTGCTGGAACTGATTTACGAGCCGCTGGTCACGCTCGATGCCGAGCTAAATATCGTCCCAGCGCTGGCCGAGTCGTGGGCGTTCTCCGACGACGCGCAGACCTTGACGATGAACCTGCGCCGCGGCGTCACCTTCCACGATGGCAGTGACTTCACAGCGGCCGACGTGGTCGCATCATTCAACCGCATCCTGAATGAAGAGACCGGTGCAGCCGCGCGCGCCAACTATCTGAGCATCAGCTCGATGGATACGCCGGACGATTACACGGTCGTCTTCAACCTGTCGGTCTCCGATGTGCCGCTCTTGGCCGCGATGGCATCGATCAACGCGGCGATCGCGCCATCGGAATTGGTCGAAAGCGGCGACTTCGCTGCCTCC
>CAYTME010000191.1:0-5176 GCA_964438415.1 uncultured Pleurocapsa sp.
CCCATCTCGACCGGACAACTCACGTTCGGTGGCCACAACCGCGTCGACAACATCGGCTTTACCGTCGGCACCGCCTCGGTCGACGAGACCAACGCGATCATCGAAGATCTGCAGCGGCGCCTGGCCGAGCGGCACTCGTTCTCGCCGGTCGACAAGAGCGCGATGCGCATCCGCGTGGTCAAAAAAGACGGCAGCCCGATCACCACCGGCGATGCCGTTCTGCGCAATGTGATCGGCTACTTCCTCAGCGGTCTCATCTTCACGCTGGGCTTCATCTGGATACTGTTCGATCGAGATCGTCAGGGCTGGCACGATAAGATCGCGCAGACGCTCGTCGTCCGCGCCAAGTAGCCGCGCTCACAGCCGGGCTTGGATCACGCCGCGTTTGCCGTTGATGCGCCACAGCGGATCGGCAGCATCGAGCTGCTCCGCCATGCCAGCCGGCAGCCCGATCACGGGGTCGCTTTTCATGGTGCGCAGCGTGACAGCGGGCGCGGGCAGGTAATCGACGATGCTGGCGAACGGCAGCGTCGGCTCCCAGATTGTATCGCCGACCGCGCGCCGGTAGTTGAGATCGCCCTTGATCACGATCAGGGCGGCTTCGGCGAGCGCCTGGACGATGTAGGGCGGCATCTCCCAGAGAAACTGGGCGCTGTTCCAGAAGAAATCGGGGCGGATGCAGAGCGCGCCGCGCTCGAAGGCACCCACCAAGCGCCGGCTCAGCGCCTGGAAGTCGCCGCCGCGCGCTTCGAGCAGCCGCCAGAAGTGATGCAGATCGGCGGGGATCGTATCGCTGACAAAGAACGGATGCACTTTGACGTGCAGGCTGATCCGGTGGCCGAGCGCGAGCAGCGCATCGATCAAGGCGCTGTCCATCGCCAGCTCGGTGCCTGCATTGTCGCAGATGATATGGATCTCGCCTGGCTGGCGCAGCAGCAGTTCGACGATCGCCGGCGAGTCATCGACCAGCAGATCCTCGTCGTTGTTGGCGCGCGCGCCCTGCGCCGCCGCCAGCGCGTGGCTGAGGTCGATTCGGTTGCCCCAGACGGCGAACGTCAGCAGCGCGCGCAGCTGCTCGGTATCCGGCAGCGCCTGGGCGCTCAGGGCTTCCTCTAGCGTGTGCCAGAGCGCGTCGCCTGCGTATTCCGCCGCCTTTTTCGGCGCGAACGGGTCGCGTCCGGTTTCGAAATAGCGGACGCACTCCATCATGCGGCGGTAGAAGAAGATTTCAGCGAAGAACCAATCGGTGTGCAGCCATGTCTGTCCCTGACGCGCCGCCCACGCCGCCACCCAGCCCGCGTAATCGATGGCGGGTGCGGCGATCATGCACATCGGCCGGTCGCCGCTCACCTCGTCGTAGAGCCGATCGAGTGCGCTCTGAATGTGCGGGCTGTAGTCGGCGTTGAGCTGCTGCGTCTCGCGGATGATCCCTGGCACACGCAGCGACATCGTCTCATGTGCGAAGGCGTTGCGGCGGTCGGTCGGGATCGGCTTGAGCTGAGGGGGCACGGCAGAGGCCTTTCACTGCTGACGGCAGACACGCTCCCGATCATATTGCCGCCTCACCAAAAAATCTGTATTCTCAGGATCGATTAAGGTTTTGAGGAAGCATGGATATGCTCACTTCTGATCGACCCGCCCAGCCGTGGATCGCCCCACAGCTTCCAGCCGGTGAGTGGCTGAACGGCCCAGCAGTTGATCTGACCACACTGCGCGAGCGCGTCGTCGTGCTCTACTTCTGGCACTACGCATCGCTGCCTGCGCTCCATCTGCTGGCCGAGCTGCATCGGTGGGAGCGTCGCTATGCCGGCACAGCGCTGAGGTTTGTCGGCGTGCATCTGCCGCATTTCGCGTTCGAGCGCGAAACGGCGCAGATCGCTCAGGCGCTCGCCGATCTCGGCCTGATGCACCCCACACTGCTCGATCACGAGGCGGAGGCGGCGCGCGCGTTCAACCTGCCTGTGCTGCCCTGGGTCTACCTGATCGACGCGCGCGGCCAGATCGTCGATCAAGGTGCCGCGCCGCTCGGTGCCTTAGAACGCACGCTGGCGCGGCTCCTGATCGAGTCGTCGCGCGCCGACGCCCTGCCGCCCGCGCCAGAGCGCGCGCTCGATCTTCAGGAGCTGCCGGTCGGGGCGAGCGTGGGCGCGCTCGGCAATGTCGAAGGCTACGCTGTCCACGCGCCGATACTCTACCGGCTGCCGCGGCAGCGGTCTATCGGCCATTTCTACATCGAGGGAGCGTGGCGCGCCGCTGAACAACACATCACCTACGAGGGCACGACCGAGGGGACGATCTACATCCCGTACAGGGCGGTCGAAGTCTACGCCGTGCTCAGCCCGTATCACCAGTTGATCGACCGCCTGCTGCATCCGGAACCGACGGCATTAGAGGTCTGGCTCGATGGTCGGCCGCTGGACGAGGCGCAGCGCGGCGATGACCTGACGGCGGACGGGCGCGTGCTGGTCGATCGACCGCGCATCTACCATCTGATCCGCGGCGGCGCGCGCGAGACGCACGAGCTGACACTGCGCGTGCGCACGGGCGGCTTCAGCGTCTACGGCTTCACCCTTTGCGGCACCGGCCAGCGCGAGACGTCTTGACCGCAGGCATGCTGCCAGCCGCGCTATTGCACCGAGCCGGGGTAAGACGCTAACATCGTGCACAAGAGTTATCCAGTATTCCATGGAGAAAGCGGCTCATGGTCAAGCGGCTCAAGAACTATATCGGCGGTGCATTCGTAGATGCGAGCACCAGCAGCTACATCCCGGTGCACAACCCGGCGACTTGCGAGGTGCTGGCGGAATGTCCCGACTCAAGCCGCGCCGATGTCGATCGCGCGGTGCAGGCAGCCAACGCAGCCTTCGACGAATGGCGCAGCACGCCGGTGCTCAGCCGTGCGCAGTACATGTACCGCCTGAAGGCGCTCTTGGAGGAGCGGTTTGAGGAGCTGTCGCGCATCGTCGTCGAGGAGAACGGTAAGACGCGCGATGAAGCGCGCGGTGAAGTGCGGCGCGGCATCGAAAGCGTCGATTTCGCCACCTCCGTCCCATCCTTGATGCGCGGCTACAAGGTCGAGGATATCAGCAGCGGCATCGATGAAACCGCGGAGCGGCAGCCGCTCGGCGTCTTCGCCGCCATCACACCGTTCAATTTCCCGTTCATGGTACCGCTCTGGTTCCTGCCCGTCGCCATCACCTGCGGCAACACCTTCATCGTCAAGCCGTCGCCGCAGACGCCGATCAGCATGGATCTGCTGTACGAGGTCCTGGATGAACTCGATCTGCCGGAAGGCGTGGTCAACCTCGTGCACGGTGGCACCGAGGCATCGATGGCGATCATGGAGCATCCCGATGTCGTCGGCGTCTCGTTCGTCGGCAGCACGCCGGTCGCCAAGATCGTCTACGAGACGTGCGCCAAGCACGGTAAACGGGTGCAGGCGCAGGGCGGGGCCAAGAATTACATCGCCGTCATGCCGGATGCCGACATGCAGGCCAGCGTCGCCAACATCATGGGGTCGGCCTTCGGCTGTGCCGGGCAGCGCTGCCTGGCCGGATCGGTCGTCGTCGCCATCGGTGATGCATACGAGCCGCTCAAGGCCGAGCTGATCAAGCGCGCCAGCGGCCTGCGCGTCGGCTATGGGCTGGAGGAGACGACTCAGATGGGGACGGTCATCTCCAGCGCGGCCAAGCAGCGCATCGAAAGCATGATCACGCAGGGCGAACAGGAAGGCGCCCAGGTCGCGCTCGATGGGCGCGGCGCGTCGGTCGATGGTTTCGAAGCCGGATCGTTCGTTGGCCCGACCATCCTCGACGGCGTCCAGCCAGAGATGACGGTCGCACGCGACGAGATCTTCGGCCCGGTGCTGTCGATCATGCACGCGCCCGATTTCGACAGCGCTGTCGAGATCATCAACAAGAGCCGCTACGGCAACGCCGCCAGCTTGTTCACCAAGAGCGGCAAGCACGCGCGCGAGTTCAAATACCGCGTGCGCGCGGGCAATATCGGCATCAATGTCGGCGTGGCAGCGGCGACCGCCTCGTTCCCGTTCGGCGGGCAGAAAGAGTCGTTCTTCGGCGATCTGCACGGCCAAGGTCTCGACTCGATCGAGTTCTACACCGACAAGAAGATCCTGATCGAACGCTGGATGTAGCACCGTCCATTCACTGGGGGTGATGCGCCCTGTCCGCATCACTCCGCTCCCCCGCATCGCCGCCAAGATGGTGTACAATAAGAACTGGTGTTCGGCGTGCCAGCGGGGGAACCTCCGATGCAAGATAACAGCGCTCTCTTGATCGCAGTCGCGGGTTTCGCGGTGGTCTGCGCCGGGACGCTCTTCATCGCGCTGCTGATCGTGCTGCGCGTGACGGGGCGCAGTGCGATTTCGTTCCTGTCGCTCTTGATCCGCGGTGCCGACAGCGACCGCGAAGAGGATGCCCCCGCGTACATCCCCCCCGCACGCCCGGATCTGCGCCAAATCGCCAACACGGTCGATTTCGAGGCCGCTGTCGCCAAGAACGTGGTCGAGCAGCAGGAATTCGGCACCGGCAGCACACCCGCCCAGGGCGACACGAGCACGCTGCCGCCGCATCTTCAACGTGCGCAGCGGCTCGGACGCGACGAAGTACCGCGCCGCCGCCGGCAGGATTACTCCGACGATGAGGTGTTCGGCGGCATCCTCGATGTCGATGGCGACAGCTACCCCGATTCCTGACGCCTGTCGTGGGATGGAAGATACGACCGCCGCTGAGCCAGACGAGGAGCGCGCTGATGGCTGTTCACGAACCGATCGCACGGGTCGGCATGTCGATGGGAGACTACATCCGCCTTTACGACCAGGAAGGCCCGTTCGAGCTGATCGACGGCGAGAGGATCGTCAAGATGCCGACCACTGCCGGGCACGCGGAGATCATCAAGCTGCTCAACGATCTGCTAGCAGCGTTCGAGCGCGCGGGCGCTGTGGTGCGCTACACCGAGTCGGCCTTCGTGCTGGTCGATAGGCCGGATTGGGTGAAAGGGTCTCGTTTGCCCGATCTGATGGTGTATCGGGCGGAGCGGATGGCCGCCTACAAGGCCGCCGATCCCGACTGGGGCAGCAAGCCGTATGTCCTGGTGCCCGACCTGTGCATCGAGGTCATCTCGCCCAACGACCAGTACAGCGAAGTGGAAGCGAAGT
>CAYTME010000191.1:5191-5787 GCA_964438415.1 uncultured Pleurocapsa sp.
AGTTGCTGCGCTACTTGGATGACGGGGTGCAGGCGGTGTGGGTGCTGAACCCGCGCGTCCAGAGCGTGACCGTGCACAGCGCCGGCAGCCGGCAGTCACTGCGCCTGCTGGCCGATGACACGCTCGACGGTGGCGCGATCATCCCCGGCTTTGCCGCGCCCGTGCGCGACCTGTTCGCAGTCTAGACCATGAGGGAAACCGTTCATGCATGAGCTTTACACGCGGATTCGGGCGAAGCTCGACAGCCTCTACGGGGCGGAGCGTGCCGCCGATGCCTATGCCCAGATCGTCGCGCTGATCGGCGCAGATCGCCAGCCGACGCCGCGCCGCTTCACCCTTAGCGAGCGCGATGCCATCCTGATCTGCTACGGCGACCATGTGCGGCGAGCGGGCAGCACCCCGCTGAAGACGCTCGGTGAGTTCCTGCGTCAGACCGTCGCCGGGGTGATCAGCACAATCCACATCCTGCCGTTCTACCCGTATTCGTCCGACGACGGCTTCTCGGTCATCGACTATTACCAGATCGACCCCGCACTCGGCGACTGGGACGACGTCCACGCGCTCGGCCGCGATTTCCGCCTGATGTTCGATGCCGT
>CAYTME010000191.1:5819-7903 GCA_964438415.1 uncultured Pleurocapsa sp.
CAGGCCTATCTGCGCGGCGAAGCGCCGTACACCGACTATTTCACCGCGGTCGATCCGGCGGTCGATCTCTCGCAGGTACGCCGCCCGCGTGCTCTGCCGCTGCTGACACGCTTCGAGACCGCGCTGGGCGAGCGCCACGTCTGGACGACTTTCAGCGACGACCAGATTGACCTCAACGCCGCCAACCCGCAGGTCTTGATCGAATTGATCCGCGCGCTGCTGTTCTACGTCGAGCAGGGCGCTGATTTGATCCGGCTGGACGCGATCGCGTATCTCTGGAAAGAGATCGGCACCGACTGCATCCACCGCCCACAGACTCACTTGATCGTGCAGCTCATGCGCGATGTGCTCGATCTCGTCAAGCCAGAGGCGATCCTGATCACCGAGACCAACGTGCCGCATGTCGAAAACATCTCGTATTTCGGCGATGGAACCAACGAAGCGCAGATGGTCTACAATTTCTCGCTGCCGCCGCTGGTGCTGCACACCTTCCGCACCGGCAGCGCCGAGGCGCTCACCCGATGGGCGGCGACACTGGCGCGCACGAGCGATCAGACGACCTTTTTCAACTTCACGGCATCGCACGATGGCATCGGCGTCACACCCGCGCGCGGCATCCTGGCCGACAGCGAGGTCGATGCGCTCGTGCAGCTCGCCACCGATCACGGCGGGCATGTGTCCTACAAAAACAACCCGGATGGCAGCCGCAGCCCGTACGAACTCAATATCACCTATTTCGACGCCATCACCCACCCGGAGGTGACTGCCCGCGACCCGGACACCGCCCTGCGGCGCTTCCTTTGCTCGCAGGCGATCATGCTGGCGCTGATGGGCGTGCCGGGCATCTATTTTCAGAACCTGTTCGGCCAGCGGAGCTGGCCAGCCGGCGTCGAGCAGACCGGGCGCTACCGCACGATCAACCGCCAGAAGTTCGAGGCGGATGCGCTGCTGACACAGCTTGCCGATGAGGCCAACCTGAGCGCGCGCGTGCACCGCGGTTTCAAACACCTGATCGCGCAGCGGATCGCCAAGCCCGCTTTTCACCCGCTCGGCGGGCAGACGATCCACGCGCTGCATCCAGCCGTCTTTGCGCTCGAACGGCGCGCGCCCGATGACGCCGATCACATCTTGGCGCTGCATCATGTCGGCGGCGCGCTGCTGGCCCTGACCGTCCCGGCGCAGGGCGCGGAACGCTGGCGCGATCTCATCGGCGGGCAGGTCTTTCGCGCAGAAGGCGGACAGATCGCGCTCACGCTGGCACCTTATCAGGTCGTCTGGCTGACGCCCGAAGGCGCAGACTGAGCCGAAGCTCAACACCCCCTTGCTTGCGCGTCCGCCGATTCCGGCTACCATTGGGGGATGTTTGGGACGCACCGAGTCGCCGCTACCGCCCGCTGAGGAAAGCTGCCGTGCGCAAGATCATCATCGCCGTCCTGTGTCTGTTTGCGCTGCCCACCGCCTGGATCGCCGGGCAGTCCGCCGATCCGATCCGCCTGGAGATCAGCAGCCTCGTCAGCGCGGAGTTCCCGCAGTTGCAATTGACCGCCAACGTCTACGACGATGTCGGCCAGCCCGTGCTCGGACTGACGCGCGCCAATTTCGCGCTGGAGGGCGATCTGAGCGCGGCGACGCGCATCCTCAGCGTCGAAAACATCACCGACGACAACCTGCCATTCGCGACCGTGCTCGTCATCGATGTCAGCTTGAGCATGGACGGCACACCGATCGAACGGGCGCGCGCCGCTGCGCTCGCCTTCGTCGAGAGTCTGCGACCAGACGACCCGGTCGCGTTGGTGACGTTCGGCACCAACGTCACGGTGCTGACGGACTTCACGACCGGCCGCGATCTGCTGCGCAGGCTGATCGAAGGTGTGAGTCTCGTCGGCCAAACGGCGCTCTACCAGGCCGCCTACGACGCGGTCGAGCTGGCGGCACGGTCGAGCGTCCCGCGCCGTGCCGTCATCCTGCTCAGTGATGGCGCGGAGTTCGGTGGGCACAGCCGTGTCGGCCCTGACGATGGCATCGCGCGGGCGCAGACGCTCGGCGTGCCTGTGTACACGATCGGACTCGGTTTCGGCGCTGAC
>CAYTME010000192.1:0-2685 GCA_964438415.1 uncultured Pleurocapsa sp.
ATGTGAACGCTCACATATACCCGACACGCAGATCATAGCACGAGTCGAAATCATCATCAATCATCCGTATGCACCCCTCCGCGCCCGCCATTCGCTTGGCGCGTTGAGCCGGTGCATACTGGAAACATGAGATGACATGGGGCAGCCAGAGGAACAGCACGCTTGCTGATGAAATCGTCACCGGCCGCAATTTCGATCGCGGCTTCTCGATGCTGGTGGCGGATAGCTTCGCGGTTTGCCGGGGATCGACGGGTCAAGCCTGTCGATCCCCCGCCGCGCATCAGCGCACTGCGCTGAAGACCAGTGCGCCGCCCTCGTAGAAGATCACCAGCCGCTCATCGCTCACCTCATAGCGCGTCGCCGCCTGCAGCGCGTTCAGATAGGCAGCCTCTACCTGCATGATGCTCTCTTCGCAGGCCATCAGCGTCGTGATGATCGGGCTGATCGTCAGCGCGAAGTTGTTGTACTGGAAATTGGCGCTGTAGGTGTTGCAGCCAGCACGCCCGCCGACGCCCTGAGCACTGAACGTCGCGTTGATCGGCGCGCCCTCAACCGGCACCTGAGGCGCAGCGGGGTCGCCGAAGTTGATCAAGAGCCAGTCACCAGCCAGCCCGCCGAGCGATGCATCCACCACCGGGGTTGGCACCGGGGTCTGGGTCGGCGGCACGGCCTGCGCATCGCCCCCAAGCGGCGCGATCTCGATGCCTTGGATCAGCAGCGCCAGCAGGTCGAGCGCCGGCGCGAAGTCGGCGCTGGTCGCGCTGTTGAGCGTCGCGATATCGGCGTTGTAATTGGCCTCCAGATTGGCGACGAACGCATCGATATCCACATCGGCGGGCACCGTCTCCGGGAAAAAGCCCACCGCCACTGAGAAGATGACCGATACGTAGAAGCGCCCATCGCGGCTGATCGCCTGGTAGGTGAACAGGAAATCGTCGCTGACGAGCGGTGACGCATCCTGGCGGTAGACCGTGATGTAGGCGACTCCCTGCAGCGCGGTCGTCTCCAGATAGACGGCCTGCGCGCGGATGATCTGAGCCGCGGGCAGAACCGGCAGCAACGGCAGCGTCACATCGTCGGCACCGGTCGAGGCCACCATCGAGGCCGCCAGATCGGGGCGCTCGGCGAGCAGCGTCTGCAGGCGCTCGACCTCGCGCAGCGAGTCGGGGTAGGCTGCCATCTCGGCCACGCGGTAGACGCGCACGCCGCCCAGATCGAAGATGCCCTCCGGCGCGGGGGGCTGAGAGTAGAAGAGGAAATCGACGAACGGCGGCTGCGGTCCACCCGGCCCCCCGAGCGCCGGATCATCGCCGGGGTAGCGGACGATATTGACGTTGGTTGCCAGCGCTGACGGGAAGGTGATGGCCACCTCGTTGAAAGCGACGGTGCTGGCGTCCAGCTGGGCGAAGGTGGGCAGCGCGCTCATGAGCAGCAGCGCGAACACGATCGGGATCCATTTGCGCATGAGATTGACCTTTCTCGAAGCGTTCACTGCGTGAGACGAATCGAATCGCCCACGTCGTCAGCGAGGGAAGCGGTAGATGTGGGGGATGATCCGCAGCCAATGCTAGGCGATGGCAAGACCGCCGGCAAGAGCCGCTTGGCCTACGCGCCGCCGACGCTGTAGGGCGCCAGCTTGTCGCGCCAGACCTGCGGGATCGGTGCCGACTGGCCGCGCTTGTAATCGAAGGCGACGCCAGTGATGATAGCAGCGGCTGCCAGCGCCGGCGGATCGCTCTGCCTCACGATGTGCTGTTCCATCTGGAAGCTCTTGGTGCCGATGTGCCCGACGCGCGTGTAGACGATGATCGCATCGCGGTCGGTGAGCGGCAGCTTGTAGTCGATCTCCGCCCGCGCCATGATCAGGCCCAGTGAGTCCAACTTGCCGTCCCACAGTCCGATCGTGCCGATGAACTCCAGACGCGCCTGCTCGCAGTACGTGAGATACGTCGCGTTGTTGACGTGTCCCATCGCGTCGAGATCGCCCCAACGAATCTGGATCGGGCAGGCGTGCCAGCGCGCGTAGTCCGTCATCGTCGAGGCGGGGTGAGCGCTCAGTCCCCGACTGCCGGGATCGACTCGGCCTGCGGCTGGATGAATTCGAGCCGCTCGCCAACGACTTTGAAAGCGCGCAGCGCACGATCGAGGTGCTCGCGCTTGTGTGTCGCCATGTAGCTCGTGCGCAGCAGGCTCTGGCCGGGCGGCACGCCGGGCGGCACGACCGGGTTGGTGTAGACGCCTTCTTCGATCAGCGCGTGCCAGGCGATGGCCGTGCGCAGGTCGTCACGCAGGATGACGGGGATGATCGGCGTATTGCTGCGGCCAGTGTCGTAGCCAAGCCTGCGCAGACCGGCGCGCATGTAATCGGCGTTCGCCCACATGTTTTCGACGTGCTGCGGCTCGGTCTCCATGATATCGAGCGCCGCCAGCGCCGCCGCTGCCTGGGGCGCGGGCAGTGCCGCGCTGAAGATCAGCGAACGCGCGTTGTGCTGAATATAGTGGACGACATCGGCATCGCCGGCGATGAAACCGCCGATCGAGGCGAAGCTCTTGCTGAACGTGCCCATGATCAGATCGACGCTGTCGGTCAGCCCGAAGTGATGCGCGGTGCCGCGCCCGCCGCCGGTGACGCCGATGCCGTGCGCATCATCGACCATGATGCGGGCGCCGTGCCGCTTGCAGATC
>CAYTME010000192.1:2708-6305 GCA_964438415.1 uncultured Pleurocapsa sp.
ATGTCGCCGCCCATGCTGTAGACGCCGTCGACGATGACGAGCTTGCCCGCGTCCGCTGGGAGCTGGGCGAGCACCGTCTCCAAGCTGCTGATGTCGTTGTGTTTGAAGCGCTTCATCTCGCCGCGGCACATCGTGCAGCCATCGACGATGCTGGCATGATCGTCCTTGTCGATGATGACGTAGTCGCCCTTGCCGACGATAGCCGAGATCGTGCCGACGTTGGTCTGGTAGCCGGTCGAAAAGACGAGCGCCGCCTCTTTGCCGACAAAACGCGCCAGCCGCCGGTCGAGTTCGAGGTGAAGCTCGAGCGTGCCGTTGAGGAAGCGCGAGCCGGTCACGCTCGTTCCGTAGCGGCGCACAGCTTCGATGGCGGCTTCACGCACACGGGGGTCGGTCGTCAAGCCCAGGTAGTTGTTCGAGCCGATCATGACCACTTCACGTCCCTCGAACCAGGCCACCGCGCCCTCGGTATCGCTGAGCGCGCGGAAGTAGGGATAAATCCCCATCTTCATCGCATCTTTGGCGATGGTATAGCTGCTGACTTTGTCGAACAGATCGGCCACGCGACTGCCCCCTTGATCAAAACGTTACGTTAACGGACATTCTGCAAACGATAACACTGGTCATCATCGTTCGGTGTGTTCTGATTCTACGAAGTCTAACATTGTGACGTTTCGAACACAACAAATCGGTGAACGTGGCTACATTCAGATCTCGGGGCGCGTCTGCCCTGCCAAGCGCTCAAGCGGCTCGGCTGGTCTGCGCAAGCGTGCATAAGGCGCGCTCCGGCCTTTGCGGAGGCCTCTCCTCGTCCCTTCAGTGGGCGAGCGGAATCACAGCCGGCGAATTCACTCGCCGCTGCCGGCAGACCAAACCGCCCGCCGGCGGACGAAGCCTGCCGCCTACGAGGGGGAGCGCTGCCGCCAAACCCGAATGCCCCCTTGAACGCAGCAGTACTCAGCGCGAGGGCGGTTTCGATGCGACAGCCCTGCGTGCGGTCGTGTCCCCTTTTGCCGGCTCTAGGTACAATAGAAACGGTCAGGGATCAGAGGAGAAGGCGATCGGACGCGATGGACAAGGCACTGTCGGTCACATTCATGAGCGGCCCGCTCGATGGGCACACGATCAAGTTCGACCAGCCGAGCGCAGGCGATGATGTCGTGCTGACCATCGGCCGGCGCGAAGGCTGCGATATCTATCTGCCGTTCGACAACCAGGTCTCGCGGCTGCACGCGCGTTTGGGCGTCACCAGTCTGCCGGTCACCGCCAGCGAGTCTGTGACCGAGCCATACGTGCTCACGTTCTGGCTGCAAGATGATGGGAGCCGCAACGGCACCTTTGTCGAGCGCGACAAACATCCGATCCGGGGACGGGTGACGCTGCGTCCCGGCTCGCTTTTCCGCATCGGGCGGACGTGGCTGCGCCTCGATGTGCCGATGTCGGTGTGAACGCGGCGGATGCTGCCGCGCGCTCAGAACGCATCCTTCGCCGCCTCATTTGCGAGCTTTTTCGTTATAATCGAAGTCGCTGACCGCGCACAACTGCTCCGCCTACACTGGGAAACTGCGTCTGATGGCTGCACTCGAAGCGCCGCCGCGGGTCGGGAAACGATACGTCTTGCGCGATCTGCTCGGTCAGGGCGGCATGGGCAAAGTCTACCGCGCCTACGATCTGCTGACCGGCACCGATATCGCGCTCAAGCAGGTGGCGCGCACCGCCGACGGGATCAGCACGACCGCCCCGACCCAAGATAACGATCTGCGACTGGCCCTGGCTCAGGAATTCCGCGTGCTGGCCTCGCTGCGTCACCCGCACATCGTCAGCGTGCTCGACTACGGCTTCGATGTCGACCGCCAGCCCTATTTCACGATGGAGCTGCTCGGCGGCGCGCGCGATATCTACCAGGCGACGCGCGACCTACCGCTCGAGGATCAGGTGCATCTGCTGCTGCAAACGCTGCACGCGCTGGCCTATCTGCACCGGCGCGGTGTGCTGCATCGCGACCTCAAACCGAGCAACGTGCTCGTCGTCGATCGGGGCGTCAAAGTGGTCGATTTCGGGCTGGCGCTCTCCGATAACGCGCCCGACTCTGCGCTAGGCACGCTGCCCTACCTGCCGCCAGAACTGCTCTACGGCAAGCATCCGGACGAACGAGCCGATCTCTATGCGCTCGGCCTGATCATGCATGAGGTACTCGGCGGCTCGCACCCGTTCGAGAGCGAAAATCGCGCCCAGTTGATCAACAACATCATCAACAAGACGCCCGACCTGAGCGGTTTCGATCCTCGACTGGCGTCGATCATTGGGCGCCTGCTCATGAAGGACCCGGAGAACCGCTACCGCCGCGCCGCCGATGTCATCGCCGCGCTCCACACGGCGCTCAACCTGACGCTGCCGCCAGACAGCCCGGCGACACGGGAGAGCTTCTTGAAGGCGGCGCGCTTGATCGGGCGCGAGGCAGAGCTGGGGCAGCTCACGCAGGCGCTCGTGCGCACGCTCGGCGGCCGCGGCGAGGTGTGGCTGTTAGGCGGTGAAAGCGGCGTCGGCAAGACGCGCCTGCTCGACGAGCTGCGCACCCTGGCGCTCGTGCGCGGGGCGCTGGTCGTGCGCGGCGAGACGGTCAGCGAGGCGGCCACGCCGTACAGCCTCTGGCGCGATCTGCTGCGCTGGCTGGCGCTGACGACTTCACCGCTCGACCGGCGCGAGGCGAGCGTGCTCAAGGCGATCATCCCGGACATCGAAGCGCTGATCGGCAGTGAGACGCCGATCGCGCCTGCGCCGCCGCTCGACCCCGAGGCCGCGCAGACTCGCCTGTTCACCGTCATCGAGGCGATGCTCGACCGCCTCGATCGTCCGCTGGTCATCTTGCTCGAAGATCTCCATTACGCGGGCAGCGAGAGCTTGGCGCTGCTCGACTGGATCGCCCGTGTCGCGCCGCAGATGTCCGTGCTGGTGGTCGGCAGCTTCCGCGATGACGAGCGTCCGTCGCTGCCCAAAGAGCTGCCGAATGCCGGGCTGCTGCGTGTGCAGCGGCTGAGCGTCGACCAGATTCGGGCGCTGAGCGAGGCGATGCTCGGTGAGGTCGGGCGCGATGCGCGGCTGGTCGAACTGCTGGAGCGCGAGACGGAGGGCAACGCCTTCTTCATCGTCGAGGTGGTGCGCGCGCTGGCCGAGGAGGCCGGCGATTTCGCGCGCATCACCGAGATCAACCTGCACCGCCAGGTGCTGACGGGCGGCGTGCGCCGTCTGCTCCAGCAGCGGCTGGCGCGCGTGCCGCAGGAGGCGCGCCGTCTGCTGCGCATCGCCGCCGTGATCGGCCAGCAGATCGATACCCGTCTGCTCGAACAGATCGCGCCGGAGGCCGATCTTCAGGCTTGGCTCAATCAATGCGCCGACAGCGTGCTGACCGTACAGGATGACCGCTGGCTGTTTTCGCACTTCAAGCTGCGCGAACTGCTGCTGCACGAGATCGACTTCGATGAGCGGCGGCAGATCCACCGAGCCATCGCCGAGGCCATCGTCGCCACGCGTGACCCGGCTCAGGAGGCGCTCGCGCTGACTTAACACTGGGCGATGGCCGGCGACCCGGCGGTCGTC
>CAYTME010000192.1:6315-7840 GCA_964438415.1 uncultured Pleurocapsa sp.
GACCCGGCGCAGGAGGGCTGCTACGCCGCCATCGCCGGCGAGCGCGCTTACGAGAACGGCGCATGGAGCGAGGCCGTCACGCTTTTAGGCCGCGCCTACACCCTGCGCAATGCGCTGGGGCTGACCGCCCTGCAAAGCGCCCGCCTGCTGCGCCTGCAGGCCGATGCGTGGTATCGTCAAGGCAATCTGCCCAATGCTCGCCGCAGCCTGAGCGAAGCCGCCGCCATCCTCGGTTGGCCGATGCCGACCAAACGCAGCGCACAGGTGCGCACGCTCGTGCGCCAGTTGGGCCGCCAAGTGAGCCACCGCGTCATCCTCGTGCCGCGCCGCCGATCCGCCGCGCGCGAGTGGCTGTTGGAAACGCACCGCATCTCGCTGCTCGAAGCGGAGATCGCGTTCCTCTCCAACGAGACGGTGCCGATGCTGATCCATGGCGTCGGCGCGCTCAATCAGGCCGAGTCCGCCGGGATTTCCCCGGAGCTGGCGAAAGCCAGCGCCAACATGTGCTACGCCATCGGCAACATCGGCCTGCATCTGCCCGCGCGCATCTACAAGCGCCAGGCGCGCCGCGCTGCCCGCCAGCTCGCCGATCCGGCGGTTGAAGATTTCGTGCTGCGCCGCACCAGCCTGTACGATGTCGGCCTGGGGCGCTGGCAGGAGGCGGAGACGGCGCTCGAACAAGCGCTGCAGCTCGCCGAGTCGATCGGCGATTTGCAGTCGCGCGAAGAAAGCCTCGACTTTTTGGCCTCGCTGCTCTACTACCGGGGCGAATACGACCGCAGCCTCAGCCTGTTCCGCGCCGTCCACCAATCCGCCGTGCGCACCAACAGCCTGCTGCACCAGAGCTGGGGACTGCTCGGTCAGGGGCAGAATGCGCTGCGCCTGGGCAGTTTGGATGATGCCGCCCGTCTGCTGCAAGACGCGATCGAACTGCTGGAAGACGAGCGCGTCAGCGACGTTGTGACGCTGATCCAGGCGTATGGGCTGCTGGCGGTGACCGAACTTTACCGCGGGCGTGGGGAGGCGGCGGGCATCTCGGCCAAGATGGCGTTCGACCGCGTGGAAACCTCCGACGCGACGGGCTTCGCGCTGCTCGAGGGCTACGCCGGGGCCGCCGAGGTCTACCTGACGACGCTCGCGCACAGCCTGCACGGCGACCGGGCCGTGCTGCGCAAGCAGGCGTCGGCCAGCGTGCGCCATCTGCTGGCGCTGGGCAGGACAACGCCGATCGCGCAGCCGCGCGCTCTGCTCTGCAGCGGCTGGCTGGCGCAGATCGACGGCGATGACGCGGCCGCGCTGCGCAAAACGCAAGCCGCGCTGCGGCGGGCGGCGCAGCTTCAGATGCCGTTCGAGCAGGCGTTCGCCCATTATCAGCTCGGCTGTTGGCTGCCCGCCGGGGAGACTCTGCGCGTGCAGCATCTCGGCCAGGCCTGCGCCATCTTCACGCGGCTGGGCGCGGTGCAGCACTTGGCGCGGGCGCGTCACGCGCTCGATGAAGGCATCGCCGGCGATTGCGCGCAGCAGA
>CAYTME010000193.1:0-1324 GCA_964438415.1 uncultured Pleurocapsa sp.
AGTAGCGCACGCCGTCTGGCGTCCTCAGCACCAGATCGTAGCGCACCTCCACCAGCCGGCGGTATTTACGCCACAAGCCGTAGTTTCCGTTCCAGCGCACCTGATCCAACTGCACTGGATTGCTCTCGTGCTGCTTGATCACGTAGCGCCACAGCTTGCTGGCCGACATGCGCGTGACGTTCTTGATCACGCTGCCGGTCTGCAAATCGCGCAGAGCATAGACATTGAGCGCACCACGCGGCTCGACACTGACGATTTCGACACCGATGCGCGGCAGTTCATCGGGGAGCGGCGCAGCAGGGGGCGTGGGACGCGGCGCGGCAGGCTCAGCCCGAGGCGGGCGCACCTCACGGATGGGCGGGCGCTCTTGTTCCGGCCTGCGTTCGCGCCTGGGTTCCGGCCTGCGCTCTCTCGGCATCGGCGCAGTCTCAGCGGCGGCAGGTCTGGGCGCAGCCAGCGGCGGCCGACTCTCGACAACAGCCGGCGCAGGCACCGGTTTTTCGCGCTCCTCCTGGTTTTCCATGATCAGCGCAATGATCTGATCGCGCGTTGCCATGACCGTTTCGGCACCGGAGCGCACGAAGATCTTGCTGTTTTCGAGCGCATAGGGGCGCTCCGGGCCGCGCGGCACTTGAATGCGCACAATCGTGCGTCCCTGCGTCTCCGGGGTATCGATGACGAGTTCGAGCGGCGGCACCAGCATCAGATCAGACGCGCGCGTCACCTGCTCGATCAAGGCTTGTGGATGTTCAATGCCGACCGGCAGACGCATCGGCTCCGCACCGATACCCAGATAGAGCGTACCGCCGTGGGTATTGGCGAAGGCGCAGATATCGGCCAGGATGTTATAGCGCAGAACGCCGCCCTGGGTCGCCGTCTCATGGAAAGACTGGACGAGGTTTGCGCCCTCAGCTCTGGCCGCCAGCACCGCATCTTCCGGCTTGGCTCCGGGGGTATATGGGCGCGAGCTGGTGAAATCGGCGCTCTCGAACAGCTCCAGCAGCCCATCGAACGTGCGCTCACGCAGGCGCATCTCGGTCGCGCGCTCGCCAACGCCGAAGTTGATGATGCGGCCGCGTTTATCGGACTGCGAGTCGAGCCGGTGCGCGTCCGATCCCTGGATGCAGCGCATCCGGCGCGGATACTCCGGCTTGCTGCCGTCGAAGAACGACTGAGTGGCGTGGCGTCCGCGCTTGCCCAAATCGGTGACTTCGAGCGCATGCAGATTGCGATCCTGCGTGTAGGCGATGCGCGTCTGCCCGCCAAAATCGAGGTTCCACATGGCGACGCCGTGCGCAGCGTTGACATGCGCGGCGATGCAGAT
>CAYTME010000193.1:1351-4034 GCA_964438415.1 uncultured Pleurocapsa sp.
AGCACGTCAGACGAGGCCCCGACTTCAGTCAGGCCGCGCTCGACCGCCTCGTAGGGCACGCGCAGATCGAGCAGCAGATGCTCCAGCCGGCGGATCGACGTTTGCGCTGGGAAGATGCCGAGGATATGGAAGCCGAAAGTCGCGGTGATCTCGAAGCCGGGCAGCACAAGGATGTTGTTCAGCAGGCGGCGGTATTCCGCCAGCAGGCGCTGTTCATCCGGCGCGGCGCGCCCACGAGAGGCGAGGAACTCGAGCTGTTCGATCTCTCGCATCATCGCGGCGTAGCCGGCCACCGTGTTGTGGTCGGTGAACGCGAGAATGTCGATCCCGCGCAGTTCTGCGCGCTGCAAGATGTCGAGATAGGAGATATGGGGTTGGTGATAATCGGCAGAGGCCGGTGTGTGGATATGAAGATCGACACGGTACCACTGCGCCCGATCTTTATTACGAGGTGTCACGGGATGCTCCAGGTGCGAGAAGACTCGCCGATAGGGGCGCATGAACGCAGGTTATGCAAATTGGCATGTAACAATTGTCTCACATTCCGAGACAGATGCAACCATGTGTACAGCGAGAGGCGCTGGCGCCCGCCTCTCCCGCTGCAGAGCACAGACGCGCTTAGTTGGCGATCAGGCGGTTGAAGAGCGCGGGCAGATCATCCGGCTCGAACGGCTTGAGCAAGAACGTGGTGGCACCGGCTTTGAGCGCCTCATCCTCGACATCCATGCCCGATGTCATGATGATGGGCATGTGGGCATAGGCCGCGCGCTTGCGCAGGTCGCGCAGCACCTCGATGCCCTGGATATCGGTCAGGTGATAATCCATCAGCACGATATCGGGTCTCGATGCCTCGATCTGGGGCAGCACATCCGCGCCGCGCGGCACAGCCACGACATCGAACCCATCCAGCTCCAGCAGCGTTTGCAGCAGCTTCACCGTCGTGCGGTCATCATCCACGATCATCACTTTGGCCACGCAGTTCAATCTCCCTCAACCCCTTGATCGCGCCAGCGCGTCTCTGCGCTGGTGGATCGCGCTGCACTGAGTGTACTCAGTTCTGCTGCGGCTGTCCACCATTCATGCCTTGCGGGACGTTCCGCGCCAGCGCCGTCTCGAGCGCATCTTCCAGGCGCTCGACCAGTACGAACTTCAGTTTAGCACGAACTTCTTCCGGCAGTTCGTCGAGATCGTTCTCGTTGCGCTTGGGCAGGATGACCGTGTCGACGCCGAAGCGGCTGGCGGCCAGCACCTTGTCCTTGATACCGCCCACCGGCAGCACCTGACCACGCAGGGTGATCTCGCCCGTCATCGCCACGTTGTGCAGCACTGGCCGCCCCGTCAGCAGCGATGCCAGCGCGACCGCCATCGTCACACCCGCCGAGGGACCGTCTTTCGGCACAGCGCCCGACGGCACGTGGAGATGGATATCGTGATTGCTAAAAAACTCGTCGGTGATGCCCAGCTCATCCGCTTTTGACCGCACGGCGCTGAAGGCGATGCGGGCGCTCTCCTGCATGACTTCACCGAGGTGGCCCGTGTACTGGAAGCCCTTGCTGCCGGGCATCGCCGTCGCTTCGATGAACAGCACGTCACCGCCGACAGGCGTCCAGGCCAGGCCGGTCGCGACGCCAGGCCGATCGACCCGCTGGATCACTTCGTCATAGCCGAAACGCGGCTTGCCCATCAATTCGCGCACCATCGCGGGGTCGATCACGACTTTGTCCACCGTGCCTTCGGCGATGCGGGTGACGATTTTGCGCGCGGCGCGCCCGATCTCACGTTCGAGCGTGCGCACGCCCGCCTCGCGCGTGTAGTCGCGGATGATCACCTGCAGCGCCTCGCGGGTGAAGCTGATCTCGTCTGGGCGCAGGCCGTTCTCGCGAATCTGGCGCGGCACGAGATACTGCTCGGCGATGGCAACTTTTTCCTGCTCGGTATAACCGCTCAACTGGATGATCTCCATGCGGTCGCGCAGCGGGCCAGGGATCGGATCGAGTTCGTTGGCCGTCGTGATGAAGATAACCTCGCTCAAGTCGAAGGCGACATCGAGATAATGGTCGCGGAACTCGTTGTTCTGCTCCGGATCGAGCACCTCCAGCAGCGCGCTGGCCGGATCGCCGCGGAAGTCGCGCCCCAGCTTGTCGATCTCATCGAGCATGATGATCGGATTGCGCGACTCGCCGCGGCGCAGCGTCTGGATGATGCGCCCCGGCATCGCGCCGATGTACGTGCGGCGGAACCCGCGAATCTCCGCCTCGTCGCGCACACCGCCAAGACTCATGCGGATGAATTTGCGCCCCATCGCCCGCGCGATCGACGCGCCCAGCGAGGTCTTGCCCACGCCCGGCGGCCCGACAAAGCACAAGATCGCGCCCTCGCGGCTGCGCCGGATGTTATCGGTCACCTCGGCACTCTGTAATTCTTCGCGGCGCTCGGCGCGCAGCTTGCGCACGGCGAGATATTCGAGGATGCGCTCTTTGATGTCCGTCAGGCCGTAGTGATCCTCGTCGAGCACTTTGCGAGCGTGGGCGATATCGAGGTTGTCGTCCGTGCGCTTGTTCCACGGCACGCTGACGATCCAATCGAGATACGTGCGGATGACGCCGTATTCGGCTGCCGCCGTCGGCAGCTTGGCCAGCCGCTCCAGCTCGCGCGTGGCTTCCTTCTGCGCCTCCTCGGTCAT
>CAYTME010000193.1:4061-7838 GCA_964438415.1 uncultured Pleurocapsa sp.
ACCTCGACGACCTGCTCGTCGCCCTCGCCCAATTCACGCTGGATCGCCTTGAGCTGCTCGCGCAGAAAATACTCGCGCTGGACCTTCTCCATCTCGCTCTGCGCCTCGGTCTGAATCTTGCGACCGAGTTCGAGCACTTCCAGCTCTTTGGTCAAGATCGACATCAAGCGGCGCAGCTTGGCTTCGGTGCTGTCCAGTTCGAGCAGCGCCTGCGCATCTTCCAGGTCGATGCGCGTGTACGTCGCGATCGTATAGACGAGCTGGAGTGGATCATCGACATTGAGCGCGTTGGAGATCAGCTCGCCAGGGATGCTGGGCACCAGCTCGGCCAGCCGCGTGAAGAGATCGACGACATTGCGCGTCAGCGCCTCGACTTCGAGCGACTTTTCGACTTCTTCCGGCGCGCCGTGCACCTGCGCGCGCAGGAAAGGCTCCAGCGCCGTGAAATCATCGACCGCGATGCGCGCCAGACCCTGCACCAGCATCCGGATCGTGCCGTCAGGCGCGCGGAACAGCCGATGGATGGTCGCGATCGTGCCTGTTCGATAGATATCATCGGGACCGGGCGTCTCGAGGTCGGGGTCTTTCGCCGTCACCAGGGCGATCAGACGGTCACCGCTGACAACCTCATCCACCAGCTTGATGCTGCGCGGCTGCCCAACCGTGAGCGGCACAGCCGTCTGCGGGTAGACAACCAAACCGCGCAGCGGCAGCAGCGGCAGTTCGGGCGGAATCTTCGGCTGATCGCCGTCCTGATCGGCGTCTTCGTTCTTGACGACCACATCCGGCAGCACCAGCTCATCCTCTTCGACCTCGGACTCGGGCACTGCGATGGGCTTATCCTGCGTATCGCTCATGGCTGCTTTTCCTGTTGTTGGGTGTCGTCCAAGCCGCCGTCGATCACATGGATCTGCACTTGCGACCGGCGCGGCAGTTCGATCTGCAAAAATCCATCTCGATAGGTCGCGCTGACGTGCTCGCGCTCGACCTGCCAGGGCAGCGCGATCTCGACCCTGAACTCGCCATACCCGATCTCGACCTGATGATAGGCGGCGTTTTGCAAAGCTGGGCGTTCACGCCGTCCCGTAATGATGAGCCGCTGCTGCAGCAGTACCAAGCTGAAATCGGCGGCGCGCATCCCGGCGATCTCGATCACGATCAAGAGTTTTTCGGGCAGCTCGATCACATCCGTCGGTGGGCTGAGACGGCTGCCACGCCAGACGACATAGCTTTCCACGCGCCAGGAACGTGCACTGGACGAGATTTCGGGTGTCGCACTGCTGTCATTTTCTTGCATCGCTCATATCCCCCGCCAAGCGAGCCTCTTGAGACATCTTGTGTGCGGAGAATCATAGCACTCGGCAGCATCGACAAGCAATCAAGACTATAAGCTACCAGAACACCATGAGAATCGCGGCGAAGCCATATATACATTCCGTTAGATATCGCCGGCTGCGAACGGAGGTTAGCCGCCGAAGGCCGCCCGCACGACTAGCGGCGTGATGTAAGCTTCGATCAGCGCTGCCGCGATCAGACCGGGCAGGATCAGGCTCAACCACAAGCGGATCGTATCGCCGAGCGCCTGCGTCCACGCTTGACCGACCGTCATCCCAGCGGGCACCCGCGTCACGACCGCGCCCAGCCTGAGCGCGCTGGCGGTCGCCAGCACGATCACGGGGATCTCGATCACGCCGTGCACCAGCACCGCCAGCAGGAACGGCAGTGGGTCGTAGCCCGCAGTGAAGATCTGGCTGAACAAATAGCCGAGGACGACATAGACCGCGGGCGTCAGAATCAGCGCGCCAACGCCGAACGTGAAGCTGGCGAGCACAGCCGCCGCCGCCAGGATGCGCCAGTTCTGCACGACGATGGCGAAGACAGCCGGCTGACCGCCGAAGAAAAACTCGGCGGCTGTGCCCATCTCGGTCGTCACGTTCGCCAGCGGCAGATCGGCGGGAAGGCCGAGCTGCCATTCCGGACGCTGGCCGAGCAGGAAGCCGCCCGCCAGCGCGACCAGGAACACGACGATCGTGACCACGACTGCCGGCAGCGTACGCCGCAGGCTGAGCATCACGCCGGCGCGATACCACGCAATCAGCGTGCGCGCCGGTGTGCCGGTCGCGTCCACCCCACGCACCGCTCGCCACAGGTTGACCGCTGCCGCTTTGAGATTGACCTGGTCGATGACGCGGCCCAACAGCTCCTCACGGTTGAACAGGCTGTTGCCGACGCGCAGCAGCAGCACGACGACGACCATCATGCCGAAGATGATCGCCCACAGCGAGCCGATCCCCTCGGCGGCTTCGGCATCGGGCGCGAAGAACATGATCGCGCTCTCGGCCTGGATCAGCATCGCCATCGGGATGACGATGAAGCTCGCCAGCAGGTTGGCCGCCCGCGTGCTGGTCGTCTGGCTGCTGACGACGACCGCCCCGGTCACATCACCAGCGCCTGCACGGTCGTGAGCAAGAAGACCTGCACGATCAGCATCGGCTGCGGTCGCCAAGCCAGCTCGCCGAAGAGCAGGCTGCCCAGGTAGACGAGCATGCCGCCGAAGCTGGAGACGAGCGGCGGGATCATGGCCGCGAGCGTCTTGCCGATGTACAGCTCGGTGTTGGTCAGCGGCGTGCTGAGCAGCGGTTCCAGGCTGCGCCGCTCTTTTTCGCCGACGAATGTCTCCAGCGCGATGACGAGCGAGATCGAGGTCGGGAGAAAGCCGACGATCATGAGCAGAAATGGGATCGTGCGCTCGCTGATGATGGTCGCGCCAAAATCGGAGACGAAGGCGGTGAAGCGAGCCGCGACGAACTGCGCCAGGAACGGGAACAGGAACGTGAGGATGACGATCGGTGCCAGGATGCGCCAATCGCGGAAGCTGTCGCGCACCTCACGCCGCGTCACCAGCAGCGCGTTGGAAAGCGTACGCGCCCAGTTCGGACGGGCGGGCTTGTCGACCGTCAGCCGGTCAGCGATGGTCGCCATGTTCGGCCTCCTTCGCCTCATCTTCGCGCATGATCTGCAAGTAGACATCCTCCAGAGTCCGGGTGACCGGCGACAGCGTCATGATCTCGACACCCAGCCCGATGACGCGGCGGATCACGGCCGGATTGATCGTTTGTGGGTCGGGCGCGCGGTAGCGCAGCCAATCCGGCCCGCTCGCCTCCAAGTGCACCAGCTCGCCCAGATCGCGCGCTAAGCCGTTCAGCTCGCCCACGACGCGCAGCTCCATGACCGGATCGCCCGCGATCTGACGCGACAGCTCGTCGAAAGTGCCGCAGGCGATGATGCGGCCCTGGCGGATGATGGCGATCTGGTGGGCGAGTTCCTGAGCCTCGGTCAGGTTGTGGGTCGTGATCAGGAACGTGCGCGCATCGCGCTGCAGTTCGACCACCGCATCGCGCACCGCCCGCGCCGACTGCGGATCCATGGCCGACGTCGGCTCATCGAGCAGCAGCACAGCGGGGTCATGGAGCATGGCGCGCACCAGCGCCAGCTTCTGCTTCATGCCCTTGCTGTACTCGCCCAGGCGCTTGTGCAGCGCATCCGTCAGTCCGAAGCGTTCCATCAAGGTCAAGGCGCGCCGCTTGCGTTCGTCGGCGCTCAGGCCGTAGACGCGCCCGAAGAAATCGAGATACTCCAGCGCCTTCATCCGCTCATACAGGCCGTGCTGCTCGGTCAGCACGCCGACGCTGGCGCGCACAGCTTCTGGCTGGCGCGTCACATCGTAGCCGGCAATGCGCGCCCAGCCCGAAGTCGGGGCCAAGATCGAGGTCAGCA
>CAYTME010000194.1:0-2958 GCA_964438415.1 uncultured Pleurocapsa sp.
AGGCCCCAATCCCAGCCAGGGCGCGGCGGCAGATCGGCACGTTCGAAGCCGGCAGCGTGCCAGGCGAGGCCGATCAAGGTGCGGTTGACCGAGCCATTGAGGATACGGAGATGCGGGTCGGTGTCGATATCGTATGGCGGATATGTGAGCAGGCGTTCAGGTGCGCCGTCGACGAATGCGGTGAAGTAATCGCTGCTCATGTAGATCTGCATGGCTTCATCGCCGTGAAAGGGCACGCTCGGCACGCCCAGCAGCGCATAGGCCATCAGCGCCAGCACGAAAAGCGCATCGAGGATGCGCGGCAGCCGCGTCATACGAACGGTTCATCCAGGCTGACGACGCGCGCCCGATCTCCCTCCTGCACATAGCGCCCGGCGTGCCGCTGCGAGTCGTGGGGGAAGATCAGCACGGCGTTGGTCTCTAGCGCCCACCGCTGCCAGATGCGCTTGGTCTCCAGCGTGACCAGCGGCTCGACATCGTAGCCAGTCATCCAGCCGAGCCGCTCGAAATGGATGGCATAGCTGGCGAGATCGCAGACGAACAGCGCGTATTCGCCCCGGCTCTCGATCAACACGCTCATGTGTCCCGGCGTGCGCCCCGGCGTGACGATGCCGCGCACGCCAGGCGCGAGATCGGTATCGCCATCGAGCAAACGGAGCTGGCCGCTCTCGTACAGCGGGACGTGGTTGTCCTGAATGAAGGTGGCGCGTGTGCGCTCGTTGGGATGGGTCGCATCCTCGTATTCGCGCCGCTGCACCACATGCTGGGCGCGCGGGAAGGTGGGCTGCACGCGCCCCTCGGCATCGTAGTAGGTGTTGCCGCCGCAGTGATCGCCGTGCAGATGCGTGTTGATGACGAGCTGGATGTCGTCGGCGCGCAGCCCCAGCCGGTCGAGGCCGGCCAGCACATCTCCACGCGGGCGCTGGAGCTTCATGAACTGCTTCTGCTTCTCGGTCAGCTTGTGCCCATAGCCGACATCGCACAGGATGTTCATGCCGCTGGTCTGGATCAGCACGCAGGTCTGCACCATCGGCACCAGATGATCTTCGTCGGGAGGCAGCAGCGGACTCCAAAGGGCGCGCGGCACCAGCCCGAACGCGCCGCCTGGATCGACCATGATGTCACAGTCGTTGATGAGATGGATGCGGATATCGCCGATCTGGATCATGTCGCTGCACTTTCTGCCGGATGAGGTGGTGAGAGGATGAGAGGAAAGGCGATGCGGGGCGATACCCTCACAAGTTCATCCCCTCGTCACCCTCCTTCTCGTCGTCCATCACTCAATCGCTCACCTCCGGCGCATCGATCACCACGTCGCTGTTGAAATCGCTGAACGTCAGTCGGTAGGTGGCGGCCTCTTCAGTCCCGTACGGCTCACCGCCGATCTGCCCCCACGCCGGATCGATGACCAGCAGGGTATACAGATCGATCTGGTGCAGGCGTCCGTCCTCGACGCCGACCCAGGCGCGGAATTCGACCTGGAGGCCGTCTCGCTCGAATAGTTCGATCACTTCGTTCGCATCCAACCCGATCGCCGCCAGCGAAGCCGCAAAACCGCGCTCTAAGCGCAGGTAGACTGAGGGCGCGTTCATCTGCACATTGATGACGCGCATCTGCGCCTCACCGAGCTTCTCCGGAGGCAGTTCCTCCACGGCATCGACCGTCGTCCGGTCGAATGTGTAGCCGAGCAAACTGGGGATGAACTGCATCTGTTCGAACGACTGAATGACGGCGAAGGTTCCAAAGGGCAGATCGTCGATAAGGTCGGGATCGAAGACGAACCAGCCGACCGGCATCTGCTCCGGCAGCACCGCGGCGGAGTTCGCGCTCGGCGAGCCAATGCGCAGATACGACCTGCCGCCCGTGCGGATGCGCTCGAAAGTCAGTTCGCCCTCTTGTGGCGGAGCGAGGGTATCGTCGGAAGCGGCGAAAAACGACAGCTCGACCGAGACGCGCTCATTTACGCCGCGCGCCGCGCCGTCGATGCGCTGCGTGGTCACATTGCGCACACTGTCGAGATTGGCGGTGACCTTCTGGTCGACAATGCGCTCGCCTTCGAAGCGGAAGCTTTCGAGCGCTGCGAAGTCGGCGAAGGCCGCCGCGACCACCGCCAGCACGTCTTCGTCCGGCGGCTGTGCGCCGGCACGCCCGACGAGCAGCAGCGCCAGCAGCAGCGTGAGCACGATCGGCTGCACACGCTTTCGAGTGGTGAGTGCCAAAGTGTTGGCCTTGGGCTCCACGTTCACGCGCCGGGCTGGGGATGGCAGAAGGTGCAGTGCGGTCATGCCTTACTCACTGGCCTAGTTGGTCATTCCATCCAGTATAGCGCCGAAGTCCCACCGGTGCAGGGTGGAGGCTGCGTGCGGAAGTGGGGGTGGTTGGCTTGCCCGAACAGCGGCTGCCGTGACGTGCACCGGCACACCCTCGATCGACGGGGCGCGCCTCATCCGATCGGCGATTGCCCTGCAAACACCCAGCCCATCCCCTTGCCAGCGCAGCTACAATGGAATGTTACCGTGTTTCTTCGGTGGGTTGCTGTCGCGTTTGTTCTGGAATACTTCCAGCCCGTTGATCAGGCGAGCGCGCGTCTCGCGCGGCTCGATCACGTCGTCGATGAAGCCGCGTTCGGCGGCGATATACGGGTTGGCCAGCCGCTCGCGGTACTCGGCGGCCAGCCGCGCCTTGAGTTCCGCCGGATCATCCGCCGCTTTCAGATCGCGGCGGTAGATAATCTCGACCGCCCCCTCCGGCCCCATGACAGCGATCTCGGCGGTCGGCCAGGCCAAATTGAGATCGCCGCGAATATGCTTGCTGCTCATGACGCAGTACGCGCCCCCGTACGACTTGCGCACAGTGACGGTCAGCTTGGGCACGGTCGCTTCGCAGTAGGCGTAGAGCAGTTTGGCCCCGCTCATGATGATGCCGTTGTGCTCCTGATCGGTGCCGGGCAGATAACCG
>CAYTME010000194.1:3054-7808 GCA_964438415.1 uncultured Pleurocapsa sp.
GGCCAGCACCATCGGCTGGTTGGCGACAATGCCGACGCTGTGGCCACCCAAGCGGGCAAAACCGACGACGATATTGGCCGCGTACTCCGGCTGGATCTCGTAGAAGATGCCCTCGTCGATAACGCGGCGCACGATCTCTTTCATATCGTAGGGCTTGTTCGGGCTGTCGGGCACGATCGAGTCGAGTTCAGGGTCGGCGCGCAGCGGATCATCCTTGCTCGGCAGGAACGGCGGGTCTTCCATGTTGTTCTGGGGCAGGTAGCCGAGCATCTCGCGCACGAGCAGCAGCGTCTGCGCCTCGTTTTCGCCGACGACATGGCAGACGCCGCTGCGCACCGCGTGGACGGATGCGCCGCCCAGCTCCTCGAAGGTGACATCCTCATGCGTCACCGCCTTGACGACCTCTGGCCCGGTGATGAACATATAGCTGGTGTCTTTGACCATGAAGATGAAATCGGTCAGCGCCGGGCTGTAGACCGCGCCGCCTGCGCACGGCCCCATGATGACGCTGATCTGCGGGATGACGCCGCTGGCGAGCGTATTGCGCAGGAAGATATCGGCGTAGCCGGCCAAGCTCCAGACGCCCTCCTGGATGCGCGCGCCGCCGCTGTCGTTGAGACCGATGACTGGCGCGCCGGTCTTCATCGCCATTTCCATGATCTTGCAGATCTTCTGCGCGTGGACTTCGCTCAGCGTGCCGCCGATGACGGTGAAATCCTGCGAATAGACGTATACGAGCCGACCGTTGATCGTCCCCCAGCCGGTGACCACGCTGTCGCCGAGCGCACGCTGGCCATCCATGCCGAAGTCGCGTGCGCGGTGGGTGACGAAGGCATCGATCTCGTGAAAGCTGCCCGGATCGCACAAGATATCGAGACGCTCGCGCGCTGTGTTGCGCCCGCTCTCATGCTGGCGGCGGATGCGTTCCTCACCGCCGCCTTTCTGGCTTTGTTCGCGCAGCGCCCGTAAATGCTCAATCTTACTGCTGCTCATCGTCGCTGCTCCTCGTAATAACGGCCCTGATTCGTCGAGGGCGCAAGAGAAAGAACACTATCAGCGCGCAGCCGATGCCCCCGATCAAGAGCAAAAACGGCAGTCTTTCACGATCGTAATCTGCCCGCGCGAAGATGCTCAGGCGCGCCAGACTATACCCGATCCAACCGATCGATGCCCAGGCGAAACTGCGCCGAGCACGCCCGGCACGCCGCCAAAGGCGCAGCGCGACGAAGACGAAAATGGCCGCCCACAGCGCACCGCCCACGAAATCGAGCGCTGGTGGCAGTGTCATCTCGGCGCTCAGCGCAGCCGGGCGGGTGATGGCGGTATAGGCTGTGCCGAAACTGATGAGCGCGACTATCAGCGCTAGCCCAACCAGACGAAAGGGGCGCGGCGGATCAGCGGACATCGGCGGGCGGGGCGCGGCGGATTTCGGCCAGCAGCGCGGCGATCTTGTCGCGGTCTGCCGGGCGGTAGCGGTCAAAATTGGGTGGATCCTGCGCGTAATCGACGACGAGTTCGAAAGCGCGCATCCGCGTGAACGTCATGTTATAGACCGTGCTCATGTCCACCAGCACAGCCTCTGCCTCGGCCAATGGTATCGGAATGCGCGGCAGTCGGGTATCGACACCCGCACCATAGATGTGGACGACTCCCTGTGTGGGCGTCGGATGCGGCAGGCTGATCGCGATGTAATAGGGCAGCGCGCCCTCATCGCCATCCGGGTAGCTGGCGACCAGCGGATTGGCTGGTGGGGTTTGATGTAGATAATCGATCTCGACCAGCGCAATACCGCTGCGCAGCGTCCGCAGGCGGCGCACGTGATATTGTTGATAATCGCCGCGCGGTGGTTTATTCGAGGGTGAGAGCACCTCGATACGGGTGACAGGGCGTCCAGGCATATGCCCGCCGTCCGCCGCGTAGATGACGACCGCCAGATAGTCAAATTCGTCATCATTCAACAACTGTTGAAGCGGCAGTGTTGCCACCGGAGCATCTCCATGCGCAGGCTGGGCAGCCTGCCCGCTTGAGCGCTCCATGATCGCGATATCGGGTCGGGTGCGCTGAACGGGAGCGAAGCCGGGTGAAACTGCGGTGAGCTGCAGCGACTTCTCGATCAACGTGTAGTAGCGGCTCGGCAGCACCGAGTCGAGATGCTCCTGCATCACATTGACGTGCTTGGTATGAAACGTTTCCCAATCCCCACCGTCAAGCTGCAAGAAGCTGTTCAGGTGGGCGTTGACACCTGGATACAGATTGCTGCGCGCGTGGATTGCCATCACCGCCCTTCCGATACCCACCTCATCCCATGGCGCGTGTCTGACCAGTCGGGCTTGATCCGTCAAGCCCCTCAGCCGCTCATCTCCCGGCAGCCAATCCCTACTATACCGCAGCTCCGCCAAACCCACCCTTGCCAGCACGAGCGCCGACGACGAAGAATAGGCGGCGGCAAGATCACAAGGAGACCACAGCCGAGATGTTCGACCATACCCGTGTCTTGGTCACAGGCGCGAGCGGTTTCTTGGGCGGCGCGCTGGCGCTGCGGCTGGCATCCGAGGGCGTGCGCGTGCGCGCGCTCGTGCGGCGGCCCGAAAAAGCGGCTTTCCTGCCAGCATCGGTCGAGATCGTCCAGGGCGACCTGCTCGACCCAGCGGCGCTGCGCTCAGCGGCGGAAGGCTGCGCGTACGTCTTTCACTGCGCGGCGGCGCTCGGCGGCGACCTGGCTATGCAGCGGCGGATCAACGTCGATGGCACGCGGCTGCTCGCGGAGACGGCGGCGCAGGCCGGCATCAAGCGGCTGATCCACGTCAGCACGCTGTCGGTCTACGGCGTGATGTACAGCGGCATCATCGACGAGTCTGCGGCTTTCGCGCCGGGCAGCGATCCGTACGGCATCACCAAAGCTGAAGCAGAGCGGGTGCTGCGCAGCACGGCGGCTGCCCTCGGCCTGGATTATGCCATCCTCCGCCCTGGTATGATCTACGGTGCGCGTGCGTCCTTGTGGACAGGGACGCTCTTCCGTCTGGCGCGTCTCAACCCGACGCCTTGGTTCGGCGACGGCAGCGGCTTGGCACACTGCATTCACGTTGATGACGTGCTCGACCTGCTGCTGCGCGCGGCGGAGCATCCGCAGGCATCGGGTGAGGCCTTCAACTGCGTCATGTCGCCCGCGCCGACGTGGCGCGCCTTCTTGGGCGAGTACGCCCGGCTGGCTCATGCGCAGCACGATGAGTGGCTGGAGCTGCCGCGCTGGCCGCTCTACGCCATCGCCGGCATTACGATGCTGCTTTCGCCGCCGGTATCGCGCGCGCGGATGATGCCCGATTTCGTCCGCTTCATGCTCGGACGGGCGCAGTTCAGCATGAGCAAAGCGCGCGAGCGGCTCGGCTGGGAACCTCAGGTCGATCTGGAGACAGGCGTCGCGCGCTGTGCCGACTGGCTGCGCGCTGAAGGCCTGCTTGCATGATCGACTGGCTGGTGGCGCTGGTGCTCGCTGCGCTGATCGTCGCGTTTGGTTGGTGGGCGCTGATCGCGACCGAAGGCGTCTATCTGGGGCGGCGCGTCGTCGTCTGGCTCTATGATCTGTTCGCGCCGCGCTACGACGCGGTCAAACGATTCCATCCGCAGCACGATCACATGTTCCTGGCGCAGCCGCTGATGGCGCGCGCCGCGCCGCTGCGCGCCCCCTATGTGCTCGATGTGGCGACGGGGACAGGTCGGCTGCCGCTGGCACTGCTGCGCCATGCCCATTTCGAGGGACCGATCATCGCGCTGGATGCCAGCCGCGCCATGCTCGCTGCGGCGGCGCGCAAGCTCGAAGGTCAGGCTGGTGTCCTGCTGCTGCAGGGCGATGCGCTGCGGCTGCCGTTTCGCGTCGGCGAGTTCGATGTCGTCACCTGCTTGGAGGCGATCGAATTCATGACCCGGCCCGATGCCGCCGTGCGCGAACTGTGCCGTGTGCTGCGTCCCGGCGGCTGGCTCTTGATCACCAACCGGCGCACAGGACGCTGGATGCCGGGCAAAACCTACACGGAAGATCGCCTGCGCGCTTTGCTGGCGGAATGCGGCCTAGGCGCGATCGCCTGGGAAAGCTGGCAGGTCGATTACGATCTCGTCTGGGCGCGGAAGGTGGAGAATTGAACGCCGTTTCTCCAATACGCTGGTCTCCACAGCCGACGTTGACTCCGCGCGCCGCTGCATTACACTTGACGGTATTCACCGGCCGTATCCTACCCGCGGTTCATCATGCTCACAGCCCAGCGCACCGGTTTCCTGCTGCTCGCGACTGCGGCGGTCGGCTACGCCTTCCTGCCCATCTTCACGAAATATGCTTATGCTGCAGGGCTGGCCGCGCTCGATTTCGCGAGCTGGCGCTTTGTCATCGCCGTGCCGACCGTCTGGCTGCTGGTGACGCTCGTCGGCCTGCGCCAACCGTCGAGCGGGGAACGACTGCCGCGTGCATCTCTGCTCGGCCTGGGGGCGCTTTTCGCCACGTCTGCCGTCTCCTCGGTCTTCGCGCTTGAACGTGTCCCCGCCAGCACCTATACCGTGCTGCTCTACACCTACCCGGCCATGGTCGCGCTGCTGCTGCTCGCCAGCGGCGAATCGCTCTCTCGGCGCGGCTGGTGGGCGCTGGCGCTGACGCTGACCGGCGTCCTGCTGACCGTGCGCGATCTGGGCGCCGCGCTGCGCGTGGATGATGCCGTGGGCAGCCTGCTCTCGATCGGCAATGGCGCCGCGTATGCCGTCTACATCGT
>CAYTME010000195.1:0-3548 GCA_964438415.1 uncultured Pleurocapsa sp.
GCATCAAGATCGGCACATCGCTGGCGGCGTGCAGGCGCTTACACACTTCCAAACCATCCAGCCCCGGCAGCATCCAGTCGAGGATGACCAGATCGGGCGGGTTATCGCGCGCGATGCTCAAACCGGTCTGTCCATCACGCGCCACACTGACGCGGTAGCCTTCGTATATCAGGCCGCGCTCGATGAATTGTGCGATGCGCGCCTCATCTTCGATCAGCAAAACACGTTCACCAGCCATAGGGCTATCCCCTTACGCCGCGTTAAGAAATTGAGATCATTATAGGAAAGATAAATAAGAGGCAAGTTAGCGCACCCAGCGGAATGACCAGACCGTGGGCGGATTGGCGATCAAAACCTGGACGCCTGTCCCGGCGTTGAAGATCGTCAGCGGTCCCTGGCGCACCCCGTTGATCTCGCTCAAGCTCAGGTAGCCGCCGATGAAACCGCCGTCGTAAGACAGACGCGGGGCGATGATGGGGGGCAGCGCGGTGATTGTCACCTGGTCGCCGTTGGCGTAGGCGACATCGATCATCTGCGGCGGGGCGGTTTCGTCGGCGCGCGCGATCAGGCGGATCTCCCCGGCGACGCTTTCGATCACAGTCTCGATGCGCGCCTCAGCGGGCAGGCTGTAGATCGTTTGACCCGGCTGCTCGCCCGGCGCGGCGAAGCGGATGACGAGCTGCTCAGCCGGCTGTACACCTTGCGTCGAATAGCCGTAGGTGATGACGCTGCCATCGCTCAGCCAGAGCGCGCGCGCCCCGTAGTCGGTCTCCAGCGGCTGGTAGCGTCCATCGGCCACCGTCACGATGCCGTGCACGCCGTTGGTATTCGGGCGCAGCTCGCTCACCAATAGGCGCGTGCCGTCGGGCGAAAACTGCGGCTCTCCGTAAAAGACGCCTTGATCGGGTGCATCGCGCAGCACGAACAGCGGCGGCTGTCCATCGAGGCCGACCAAGCGGATGCCGTTATCGGCATAGGCGATCCGCTGTCCGTCCGGGCTGAAGTCTGGCGCGGGGAAGCCAATGCCTTCGAGCGAGGCCAGCGTTTGCAGCCGCCCGCCAGCCAGCCGCAGCCAGCGCAGCGCGCGGTCGGCGACGTAGACGATGGCGCTGCCATCAGGCGCGATGACGAACGAGTCGACGCCGATCGGGCTGGTCGTGACCTGCGCGGGCGGCAGGCCATTGGCGGGCAGACGCCAGACCTGCGCGCGGTTATTCTCATCAGATGCTAAAAAAAACGCGTCGTAGCGCATCGCCACGCCCGACACGATATCGATGCTGAGCTGCGCCGGTTCTGCCGCCGGCTGCTCGACCTGAGGTTCCGCGACGAACGGCATCGGCGTCAGCGCCAGCGCCGCCTGCGGATCGAAGCGCCCCCAACTGTAAGCGACCACGCTGCTCGTCGGCAGCGAAAAGCCCTGCCCACTGACCGGGTCGAACAGCGCCAGCACGCCGCCATCGAAGGCCGTCAGCAGCACCGCGCCGGGCGTCCAGCGCAGCCCGCTGGTCGAGACAGCGGTATCGCTCAGCGTCTTGATCTCGGCGGAGCCGCGCTCGATCGATTGGAGACGGCCGTAGCCTTCCGGCGTCGCCGTATCGGCTTTGTCGCGGCCGAAAAAGACCAGATCATCGGCGGCATTCAGCGCGGGCAGCGCATACGTCCACTGCGCATCGAGGATGACCGTCTGCGCGTTGGCGCGGTCGAGATCCATCAGCAGCAGCCCGCCCTCCGGCGGCGTGAAGATGAGCTGGCCGCCGGATACCCAAGCGATGCCCGCTGAGCTGGGGATGACGCTCGCCAGCAGCATATCGCTCTGCTCGCGGCGGTAAATCCACCAGACATCGACATCGGTGCGCGCGGCCAGAAAGCGCGAGTCGGGCGACCAGATCAGGTCGACGAACAGCCCCTCGCGCAGATCGCTGTAGGCCGCCACGCTGCCGAGATCGTGAAAGACGCGCGCGCCGTAGGTCGTCGTGTAGGCGATGGCGGTCAGATCGGGCGCGAAGGCGATCGTCTCGCCGCGCCCACGAAACGGCGGCACATCGGCCTGGCGCTCGATCACACGCGGCTCGCCGGGCGCGGACAGCGCGATCAGTTCGATGCTCGACTCGGTGCGGTAAGCGAGCAGCTCGCCATTGGGCGCGACGCCGAAATCGACCACGAACACATCTTCGGGCGTCACGCTCGTCACGCCCTGCGCACCCAGTCCATACCGCTGAACGACACCGCTGTTGAGCAGCACGAACAATTCAGCGGGCAGATTGAGCGCATCCTGCGCAGAGAGCACCCCACCGGAGATCAACAAGACGATCGCCAGCAGATAAGACAAGCAGCGCATGAGACTTCCTCAGCAGACCAAGCCACACAGCCCGACTCGCCAGTATAGCCCGTGCCGGGGATGAGCACCACTCACCTGCCCGTCACCTCGATCTGGCCGAGCAGCGCCAGCCCGTCCCGCGCACCGGGCGTCGCGGCCAGAACGGACAGGCGCGTCAGGTCGGGAAAGGCGTACCAGCCGGCATAAAGCGTGTAACGCCCGGGCGGCAGAGCCGGCGGCAGCTCGACAGTGACCGCCTCATCCAGCCGCACCCCAGCGGCCAACGCCCCCAGCGAACCATCGGCCTGCGCAGCCAGCGCGCCCGTCTCGTCGAGCAGATGCACAAAGCGCACATCATCCGCGGCACGCCCCTGGCCAAAGCGCCACGAGAGCCAAACTTCGATTGCCTCACCGGGCTGCGCCCGCGGCGACCAGAAGGCGTCGGCCAGCGTCACATCGGCAGCGAAGGCGATCGGCTCGATCTGCGGGTCGAAGATGACGCCGTCTTCAGCGTCGAGCGACCAGCGGCGCACCTCCAAACTGCGGCAGGCCAACCCCGCCGGAATGTGCGCCGGGCACGGCGGGATGACCGCCAGCGTCAGCGTGTGATAGCCGGGCGCAGCGACCGAGATGGGCAGCCGCAGCGTCAGCTCGCCGCTCAGCTCGCCGCGCCAGATGGGCACCTGATCCAGGCGCAGCTCGGCGGCGCGCCCAACCGCGTCGAGATCGGCCTCGAGCAGCAGCCAGCCGGGCTGCTGCGTGTAGAGATACATCTGAGCTTGATCGCTGACCGATCCGAGCGGCGCGCCTAAGACGACAGCAGCCGGTGCGGCGTCAGCCGGCGGCGTGACGAACAGCGCCACGCGCTCATCTTCGTACAGCGGATCGCCCAGCCGCGCCCGCGCCCGCGCCGCGCGCGAACCAGCGGCATCGCCCAGCTTGTGCAGCAGCACGACATCCGCGCCAGCCGCGCGCAGATGAGCCGGATCGAGCGCCGCCTGCAGCACGCTCAAGAACGCCGGATCGACAGTTGTGCGCCGCGTCACCTGCCCGGCGATCAGCGGCCGCTCATGCGCCGTCTGGAAGTAGAGCGCCTGCTTGGCGACGAGCAGATCATCCCAGGGGATGTCGAAGACGGCACGCACATCCTGGCGCTCGCGCAGCGCCGCCACACCGGGTGGGATATCCGCCGTCGTCACCGGCAGCGGCCAGAAGGTCTGGTAGTCGAAGA
>CAYTME010000195.1:3634-4161 GCA_964438415.1 uncultured Pleurocapsa sp.
GACCGCCACCGCCAGACCGAGCGCGAAGTTGAAGCGTCCCGGCGTGCGCGCCAGCGAGAGCAGCGGCCAATCCTGCACGAATGCCCAGGGCAGCGCGATATGGCTGATGTAATCCTCGACCGTGAGCGTGACAGGTTGGTCGAATAGCTTGAGCAGCGGTCCGAGCGACAAGCCGTAGGCCGCCAGCCCCAACCAGAACCAACCGCGCGCTGCCCGCGAACGCCATATGCCGATCAGCGCCAGCGCGCCGGCGGCCAGACCGACGTAGGCTGAACCCTCATCGAGATTGATGCCCAGCACGCGGCGGGGATGCTCCAACGCGCCGTAGAGCGGGTGGAAGAACGACGGGGAGACGGCGGCCAACAGATCGGCGCTGTAACGGACACTGCCGCCCTCTTCGGCATAGGCGGGTGTGGCCAGCGCCGTCCGCGCCGTCGGCAGCAGATAGAGGACGAGAAACACGGACGCCAGCGCGCACGCCGCGCCGACAGCGGCCAACTCGCGCCAGCGCCGCCGCAGCAGCAGCC
>CAYTME010000195.1:4207-7726 GCA_964438415.1 uncultured Pleurocapsa sp.
AAAAGCTGCACCGGATGTGTGAAGGCGATCAGCGTCAAAGCGAGCGCCGCCAGCGGTGCGCCGCCGAGCGGCACACGCCCGCGCTCGCCTGCGTCCGCGATGCGCACGAGCGCCAGCGTGTAGAGCGCCAGCGGCCACTGCACGATCAACCCCGTGTGCGCTGCGCCCAAATGCCCCTGGAGCGTCGGGAAGGCCATGAAAGCCGCGCCCGCTGCCCACGCCGCCCAAGCACTGCCGGTCAGGTGCCGCGCCAGCGCGTACATCGCCCAGCCGTTGAGCGCCAGCGTCAGCAGAATGTGCAGGTTGTTGGCAGCGGGCAGCGACAGCACCCACGCGAACAGCCAGGCGGGAAAATACTGGAGCAGATTCGACTGAAGCGTGACGCCCTCGACACCGGACGGGTACACGAGCAGGGGCTGGAAGAACAGCGGTTCGCCGGTGCGCAGCGCGCGGCCGAGCCACCACACATGCCGAGCATTCTCGTAAGCGTCGCTGTACGGGAAGCCTGCGAAGACGCTGCCCATCTGCGCGATGAGCGGGAAGGTCATCGCGATGGCGATGGCCAGATAGCTGATGAAGATAACGGCATGGCGTATCGACGGGCGCAAGGCGATCTCAATCCCGCTGGCGGCTCATCCTGGCTGCAAGTATAGCCGGGATGCCGCAGCGCGAAAGCGATGATCAGCCGGCGTCCGAACCCGGCAGCGCGATCACGTCGATGGCGAAGGGCAGCGCCGGGCGGTAGAGCGGCACGATCAGCGATGTCTGGTCGAAATTCGGGACGAACAGCCGACCGCCGACGTAAGCGACGTCACTCGCGCCGCGGAACAGCCCGGCGATGTAATCGAGCGCGCCGTCGTGCACGCGCGCGATGCCGTTCTGCGCCAGTGCAGCAGCGTAGATCGTCCCATCGGGCGCGACATCGATGCCGTTGAAGCCGGGGGCGTTGGGGCGCTCGCCATGGCGGTAGAGGATTTCGAACGAACGATCGGCGATCGAGATGCGGTAGATCTCGCCCAGCTCCGGCTCGGTCACGAGGACTGCATCGCGGATCGGGTCGTAGGCCAGTCCGGTCAAGGCGCGCCGGCGCTCGGCCTGCGGGAGCTGATCGGCAGACCACCAAACCTCCGACGCCGAGCCGTCCGCCGCGAAGCGCAGCACAAGGTTGCGCCCACGATCGGTGACGTAAATGCGGCCGGCGGCATCGAGCGTCGCGTCGTCGGGCGCGATCAGCGCGGCATTGTCCGCCTCGCTGCCGAACGGCGTTATCTGACCATCGAGAACGACACGCCAAAGCGCGCCGCCCGCGCTGCGCGGATCGGTATTGACGGCATCGACGACCAGCAGCGCACCATCGGGCAGCAGCGCCAGCGCCGAGACTGCACCGATGCGCTCGCGCGTGTTCGGCACTTCGCTCACCTGGAGATCGGGCGCGATGCGCCAGACGACCCCAGTCGCGAAGCTGCCCGTGAAAAGCGTGCCATCGGGCGCGACCGCGACAGCAGCCGGGTACGCGTCGTCATCGGGCAGCGCGACGTACTCGCGCACCTCGACACCGGGGACGAGGCCGATCGCATTGGCGCGCTCGACGCGCAGGGTGAGCGCGATCAGCGTCAGCGTGAGGCCGATCAGCGCGACGATGCCGCCGCCGAACAGCATGAGGTAGACGAAGCGGCGCTGTCCGACGGGCAGTTTCTGTAAACGACGAAACATGCGTTGACCGTTCTCAACTCTCAATTCACGAGCGCAGCAGGCCGAGCGCAAACCCGACCCCGATCAAGAGACCCCAGGCCATGTAGCCCACCAGCAGCATCAGCGGCAGCGGCCAACCCGCCCGTGCGGCCAGGTAGATGACGAACACGAACACGAGCGAAGGCACCAGGCCGTACATGATGTTCTGCGTCACGCCGATCAGATCGGACTGTTTAAAACCGTCCGACTCCGAGATCACCCACAGGGCGAGCGGGATGTTGATCGGCATCGTCGCCAAGATGGCCGCCAGGACGCGCGACTGGTTGCGCAGATAGGCCACCGCCAAGATGATCAAGATCGAGACGATGATCGGCAGGGCGCGCGCGAAGGTCGTTTGCAAGAGAGAAGCGCATTCAAAAGCTAGGATTGAGTGACGAATCGGAAGCGGAGAGGGTGGGATTCGAACCCACGAAGGGTGTTACCCCTTACTCGCTTTCCAAACGAGCGCGCTAGGCCACTACGCGACCTCTCCGTGATGCTGCCATTATAACAGCAGCAGCAGCGCTTGTGGAGTCTGGAGGGTGGTTTTACCTCTTCAATCCCCGGCGACTTCGGCTAGCAGGCCATGCTTGACCAGCCAGGCTTTCAGCTCCTCGGCGTTCGGTTCTGTGATCATGATGCCGCGGTCGATGCCGCGCGGGCTGCGGCCTCGTTCGAGATACGCGGGCGCTTCCACCGGCACATCCTGCCCGAACGGCACGATCACCAACGTCGGCACCGAAAGGAAACCCGTCCACTCCAAGACGCGCTGGCGCGCCGCCTCATCCCGGTCGATGTAGATTTCGCGATACGGGACGCCGTAATCCGCGAGCACGCGCTTTGCTAGTGTGACAAACGGGCAGGACATCGTGCGCGCATACATCACCAACTCGAACACGTCGACTCCTCACCTTCCAGATGACGCTTCAATTCCAAACAATCCAACCATTCAGCCGCCGATCTGACCCGCCATCGGCGCAGGGGCGGGGCGCGTCGGCGCGATCGGCGGATCGACGAAGCAGAGGATGCCGTTCGTCACCGCCTGCGCCAGCAGATCTGGCTGCGCCAGCAGGTCGCGATCTGCGCGCATGAAGCCCAGCTCCAAAATCGCGCCGGGTGTCCGCGGATCGATCTCGCGGAAGTTGTGGTAGTGGCTCATGTCTGCCGTCACACCTTGACGGCGCAGCAGACCCGTCATCGCCCCATAGTGATCGGCAATGCAGCCGACCAACAGTTCGTCGTTGCCGCGCGCGGTCAGGCGCGCCGCCGGCCCCGCGATCAAGAACCCGGAGACAATCTCGCCGCCCGGCCATTCCTGGCAGGTGTTGGCATGAATCGAGACCAAAGCCGCCGCTTGGTAGTTGTTCAAACGCGGATCGAACTCATCGAGCAGATCGACCGTGTAGCCCATGCTGCGCAGCAGATTGACCACGCGTTCGGCCACGCTGAAATTGATCTCGTTCTCCGTGGGCGGGATGACGCGGCCCGCCGCATCTTGGCAGACCGCGCCCGGATCTTCCTGCGGCCCGCGATGCCCGGAAACGATGCCGATCTTCTTCAGCCAGTTCGGCGTCGGCTGGTACGTCGGCGCGGCGGTGGCAAATTCGGATGTGGCGATGGCGGCGCTCAATTCCTGGCGCACGCCCTCGCGGATCAACGCCTGCGGCGTGAACCAGGTCAAGATCGTCGCCGTCAGCCCCGCCGAGGCGATGATGATGATGACCGAACGCAGTACACCGCCGAGGAAGGTCGCGCGGCTCGCTGAGCGCGCCCGCTGCCGGCGCACCC
>CAYTME010000196.1:0-937 GCA_964438415.1 uncultured Pleurocapsa sp.
GATCCAAGACCCCGAAGTCAGCCGCTTTCACATGCGGCTTCGGCGCGGTGCCGATGGCTACGCCGTTGAAGACATGGGATCGACCAACGGCACTTTCATCAACGGTAACCAGGTGACGGAGCCGCATGATTTGCAAGCGGATGATGTCATCCGCCTGGCGCGGCAGATCCGCTTGCAGTACATCGTGCGCACCGAGGACGTCAGAGGTGCGATCGATGAGACCCTGATCGTGAACGGTCGCATCGACCGCCTGCTAGCCGAGCGGATACGCAGCGGCTTCGGTACACAGCAGACGACCCCGCTGACCAATCCGCTGCCGTCATCCGCACCGCTTCGACCGCTCGCGGCATCTGGCAGCGGGGACGGACAGTCCGTGCTGATGCGCCAGACCGGGCGGCTGCGTTCGCATGCCCCGTCCGGGCAGCTCGCCGAGTCGGTCTTTATCGCCTATGCACGACCAGATTGGGATGGCGTGGTGGCCAATCTGGTGACCAGCCTGCAGCAGGCCGGCATCCAGCCGTGGGTCGATCAGTATCTCGTACAGCAGGATGATGAATGGCGTGCGGCGCTCGAACAGGCGCTCCGCGAGTGCTGGGCGATGGTGGTCGTCGTTTCACCGCAGTCACTGCCCTCGAATTACGTGCGTATGGCCTACAGACACTTCAGCGGCTTGGCGAAGCCGGTGATCGCATTCGTGACCGAGGCCGATGCTGGGCTGCCGACCGATCTGGCACCCGTGCGGTCGATTGTCTATGACCGTGACAACCCACAGCGCAGCCTGCATAAGCTGATCCTGGAGATCATGCACCTGCGCCGCTGATCCGCTGTCTAATCGCCCAGCGAGACGACCGGTCGGCTGTGCCCGTTCATGGTATAGCGGTTGTGCGAGTAGATCAGCTCGTCCATGATCTCAACGTAGCCGTCGATCATGCGCCGC
>CAYTME010000196.1:1005-1775 GCA_964438415.1 uncultured Pleurocapsa sp.
ACCGCGTTGGCGAAGGCGAGTGAGTCTTCCGGCTCCACCAGCAGGCCGGCATCGGCGACGACCTCCGGCGCAGCCCCCGCGCGCGAGGCGACGATCGGCTTGCCGAGCTGCATCGCTTCCAAGTACACGTAGCCGAACGTCTCCTGCAGGCTGGGGTGGCAGAAGACATCCGCCTGCCGCCATTCGCGGGCGAAGGCCAGATCGTCCGAGACATGCCCAAGCCAAGTGACGTGATCGTCGATGCCCAGGCTGTGGCTGAGCGCGCGCATGTGGTCGAATTCGAGGCCGTCGCCGACCACGCGCAGCTCGACATCCGGCCGCTGTGCGATCACGATCGGCATGGCGCGCAGCAGGATATCGAGCCGTTTGCGCGGGTACATCTTGCTGACCGCCAGCAGCACGGGATGGTCGTTGGGTGCCGGCTCCTGCGCCCTGGCGAGCGTCAGCCAGTGCGGCGTCATCATCCCATGTGGGATGGCGCTGATCTTCCACAGCGGGATGCCGTACAGTTCGTGGATGCGCTGGCGGGCATACTCACTGCCAGCCGTGACATGATCGGCCTGCTGCATGGCGACGCGGTCGAAATAGGCCTGCGATTCGACCATCGTGCGCACGGGTTCACGCTCCCACTGGACGACATCGCCGAACAGCGCGTGTGCCGATGTGATCATGGGCGGGCGATGGAACGGGTCGATGCCGTAGCCGTCGTAATCGAAGCCGATCAGCACGTCGGCCTGCTGAATGCGCGGGTCATTTCGGAGCTGTGTGTT
>CAYTME010000196.1:1797-7664 GCA_964438415.1 uncultured Pleurocapsa sp.
TGTTGACGTAGGATTTCTCGCGCAGGACGGGGGCGATCAGATCGACATCGAAGCCCCGGTCGCGCAGGCCGCCGACGAAGCTGTTGAAGAAAACGCCGGTGCCGCTGCCGCCGCTGACATCGGTGAACCAGGACGTGATGATAGTGATTCGCATGGGGTTATCTCCCGCGCTCTCTCTTCACAAGAGTCGAGTGTACGACACATCGACGCGCACATGCGCGCCTGTTCATGCGATCCTCATCGACTTCTATGTCGCCATTCAGACAGTGGGGGCTGGGGGCGGACTCGCAAGTCCGCCCTGTAGATCGGCTGTCGGCAGGCATGGGCGGGGAGCGTATTTTCCCCGCCCGCGCGATCAGAAGGTGGGGATGACGATCGGCGTCAGGAAGAACGAGGGCGTGCCGAAGATGCCCGGTTCAGCGGTCGGCAGGTTGAGCTGCGGCGATGGATTGACCACGAGCTGGCCGGTCACTGGGTCGATGCTGAGGCCGGGCGCGACGAACGCGGTCACCCCCGTGACATCGGTCACGAGCACGGCGATCCGCGAGTCGAGCACACCGCGCCCGCCATCGCCGAAATCGCTGACGGTGAGCAGATAGACGCCCGTGCGGTCGATCGTGATCGGACCGACGGTGACTCGCTCGTTATCGCCGGTCGCGCGGCCGACGCCGATGAAATTCGACGGATTGTCGAACGGGCTGACGGAGATGGCCGGGCGGGCGTTGCCCTGGAAAGCCAGCGCCTCGACCCGGATCTGCTGGCCCGCGGCCGCATCGACGCAGAAACCGACCACGTAATTGCGCGCGCTGAACTCGACGACCGCGAGCTGTCCCTGGCGCAAGCGCGGCAGGATATCGGTCTGGCGTGCGAATGTGAATGGGCAGTCCTCCGGGCCGATCTCGCGGTCGGGCGGGATGAGCTGGGTCAGCCGCTGGCGCACCGCCGTGAAGAGCGCGTCGGCTGCGGCGACCGCCTCCAGCGCGATCTGGATCTGCGGCTGGCCGACCGCGCCATCGAGCTGTGTGCAGGCCTGGAGCAGCAGATCGACCGGCGTGCGCACGTTAGCCATGGCCGCATTGAAGTCGTTGACAATGGGCACAAGCGTGTCGAAGAAGGCGGCGGCCAGCGGGTTCGCCAGCGCGTAATCGGTCGGTCGCGCCGGGTAATCGCCGCAGGCAAGCCGACCGTTAAGCGCGGCGTCCGTCCAGCGCTGGCGCACGATATCGAGCGATGTTTGGGCGATATTGAGCCGGTCGAGCAGCAATCGCAGCGTGCCGACGTAGTTGCTGGCCGTATCTTCCGAGATCGGCAGCGCGTCAGCGACGATGCCGTCGATCGGCAGGTCAATGAAGCTGGCGCTCTGCAGCTCGACCTCGCGCGCGATCACCCAACCGAGCACACCGTTGAAGTTGACCTGGAACCAGGCGTTGTTGCTCGTCCGCCCCAAAATCGAAAACTGGGTGAAGCGCGGCGCGTTGGCGAGCACGACGTACGCGCGGCTGGGGCCGGAGCGGACGCGCACCCCGCTGTTGCGCAGGATGCCCTGCACGTCGCTCGTGCGGCTGGTCAGCCCGGCGCGCGGGCTGCCGAAGCCGCCGTAGGGGATCGTGCGCGGGTCTTCGACAGGCAGCGACTCGATATCGCCGCTGAGGACCGTCAGCACCGCCAGGCCGATCCAGCCCTCTTCACCGCTGAAATCGACCTTGACCCACTGGCTGTCGCCGGAGCGCGCGCGCACGAAGGCGCTGAAGCCGGCGTTGACGAAGCCGATCACCTCCGCGCCGATGGCGGGCACGAGGCGGACGTTGACGCCGTCACGGTTGACGACGACCTGCACGTTGGAGAGGGGCAGCTCGCCCGTCGCGCCGGCATTGGCGACCGGCTGCGGCACGGGGGTCGGGCCGGGGATGAAGAGCGGGATGAAGGTCGGCAGCGCGGTCGGCGCGGCCGAGGTCGGCACGACGCCCGGCGGCAGCGTCGGCGTCGCCCCGAACGGCGCGTTGACCGTGATCGTCACCGTCGCGATATTGGAGAGCACAGCGCCCTGCGCAGCGCGGTAGGTGAACGTGATGACGCCCGTGAAACCGACGAAGGGCGTGTACGTGAATGAGCCATCGCCGTTGAAGATGAGCGTCCCGGTGGCGGGCGGCGTGATGAGCTGCGCGATCAGCACGCCCGGCAGCGTCGAGGTGTCGTTGGCGAGCACGCCCGGCGCGGCGACGCTGAAGACCGTGTTGGTGGTGGTCGTGTAGGCATCATTCTGCGCGACGATCTGGGCCGGCGGCGTGGCGGTCGGCGCGGTGGTGAAGGTCAGCGTGACGGTGGCGACGTTGGACAGCACGCCGTCGCCTCGGCGCGCCTGATAAGTGAAGGTGACAGTGCCGACGAAGCCAGCCAGCGGTGTGTACGTGAACGAGCCGTTCGCATTGACGCTGAGCAGACCGCCCGCGGGGGTGGTCGGCGAGACGTTGACCACGGTCAAGCCGCCCGCACCGTTGGCGACATCGCCGTTGAGCAGACCTTGCGCCTCATTGATATCGACGACGGTATTAGCTGGCTGCGTGTAGGTGTCGTCGTCGGCGGTCGGCACCAGGTTGACGTTGATGAAGACGGTGGCCGTCGAGGTGCCGTCGAGCGTGTACGTAAATGTGTCCGTGCCGGTGAAACCGGCGTTTGGTGTGTAAGAGAACGAGCCATCTGCATTGAAAACGAGCGCGCCGTTTGAAACGCTGGTATTTGCGGTGATCGTCCCGCCGCCGATATCGTTGGCGAGCACACCGGGCGCGGGCACGTTGAGCGGGGTATCGAGCGGGGTGAAATAGAAGTCGTTGACGGCAGTTACCTGCGCCAGCGCAGGAGTCACGAGCAGGATGAAGAGGGCAGCAGCGATGAGCGTGGTCAGCAGCAGGCGGCGTGCTGCGCGGGTCACGACTTGTGGCGGCATTCTCGCGTCCTCCGGTCGCCGACGGGCTGGCCGAAAGCGCAGCCCCCCGATTACTAGCTCCGAATAACGCTCTCAGTATAGCGCGATCTGCACCCCTGCGATAGCAAAGGTCGGCATCCGGATTTCGAGGCGCATCGACTGCGCCGAGCTTGGTCGTCCTCCTCGTCCGCACGGCCCGGCGTCTCGTCTGAGGGCGAAGCGGATGTCCCGAGGTATCTGCGACGCGATCCTACGCGGTCGTGCAGCGCATAATGGTTGCTGGGCTGCGCGCTCCCATGTGACTCTGCTCATGATCAGCGTGACATCCGCCGTCAAGAGCGGCCATCTGCATCTTGCGCTCGACCTACAGTGAGTCGCGATGTACAGGGCAGGCTGGACTGCCGCCGTCGTGTAACGGACGCCGAAGGGCGGCCGACCAGCTTGGTCGGGCGAACAGAGGTCACTCCATCGCGCCGGCGAAGATCGTCGCTGTGTCGGCTTGGCGCACGGGTTCGCTCATCTCGCGCTTGAATTCGCCGACGTTGATCCGGCTCAGCGCGACAAGCGAGGCGACCAGCCCCAGCATGCCGATGAGGAACGCCGTACCGTAGGCGATCTGGAAGTTTCCGCTCGCTTGGACGCCGAGATCGAGCAGGCCGCCGCCGCCGCTCACGCCGAGGCCGCGCGCGAAGGTGACGACCAGCGTCCAGAAGCCGAGGAACGTCCCTGCTCGCCCGGCCGGACTCATGTCCGTCATCAGGCCGAGCGTGCCGACGTTCCAGACGCCCAGGCCGATGCCGAGCAGGATCAAGCCCGGTGTGACCAGCCAGCGCAGCTCGAACAAGGCCGACGCAGCGAACAGCGCGAAGGTCACCACCAGCACGGCGGCGCCGATGAACGACATCAGGCTGTTGGTCAGCTTGCGATAGCGGCGCGAGAGAAACAGGAAGACGACCGTCCCCAAGATCGCCATGCTGCCCCAGTAGGCGGCGAAACGCGAAGTCACCCGCACGGGCATCTCGAAGACATCGGCGGCGAACGGCTCCAAGATCAGGTCTTGTGAGAAAGCGAATGCCATCGACAGCGCCAGATACCAGAAGAAGAAGCGCGTCTGGCGGCTGCCCCAGGCCAATTTGAGGTCGCTCTTGAACGACGACAGCTTCTCCTCTGGGGTGGCTTGTACGGGCGCGCGTGCCGGGCTGCGCCGTTCCTCACCCAGCACGGAGAAGAACCACAGACTGGCCATGACCGCCGCGCCGATCAAGAACACGTTCTGCACTGTCTCGGGGGAAAAGGAGAGCTGCGCCGCCTCCGGTTCCGCCTCTTGCGCGATCTCCTCGCTGCGAACGACCTCGTACACCTCGGAGTGGCGGACGGAATCGGGCGCCTCGTCATCCGGGATGAGCTGGCCGAACAGGATGCCGCCGATGGTGCAACCGAGCCGCAGGAGGGTCCAGACGATGCCGACAGCGCGCCCGCGCTGGTGCTCGGCGCTGCGATCGTAGATGAGCGCCAGGAACGTGCCGCCGGAAAGCGCGTAGCCCAGGCTGAACGCCAGCAGCGCCAGGGTGAGCGCCAGCCATACCCCCACGTCCGCCGGCGCGCCGCGCGCCACATGGGCCGTGGTCAGCCCCAGCGCGGCGATGCTGATCGCCATCAGGCCCCGCCCCAGCCAGACCCAGAACAGGCGCCGGTAGCCGCCGATGGTGAAGCGGTCGGACATGCGCCCCGCCCACACGCCGAGCGGCGCGAGGAAATAGCGCAGCGCGATCAAGAGGCCGATCGGCGTAGCCGCAAAGCCCAGGTCGCTGATCATGATCCGGTTCCAAACGCCGGTCGTGATCACGTCGGCCATGCCGGAGCCGAGATGGAACAGGCCGATCTTGAGGTTGCGACCGGTGCTCAGATGCGGTGTCGGTTGTGAGTCCATAGATGATTCTTGTAGATTTCTGCAGGTTTACATCGGAAGTATACAGAAATCTACAAAAATCTGTCAATGACCCCGGTTTGAGAACACGATGAGTCCTGCCGCCGATGGTCAGTAGAGATAATCGCGCAGGTGGCGGCTGCGCAGCGGATGGCGCAGACGCCGCAGCGCGCGCCCCTCGATCTGGCGGATGCGCTCACGCGTCAGGCCGAACTGCTCGCCGACTTCCTCGAGCGTGTGGCTCGACCCATCGCCGAGGCCGAAGCGCATCCGCAGCACGCGCGCCTCGCGCGGCGTCAGCGTGCTCAGCACTTCCTCGATCTTCTCGCGCAGCAGTGTATCGACCGTGTGCTGTGCGGGGGTCGGCGTGTTCTCGCTGGCGATGAAATGCCCCAGCTCGTTCTCGTCATCGTCGCCGACCGGGTGCTCCAGGCTGAGCGGTTCGAGCGAGACGCGCAGCATCCAGCGGACCTTGCGCTCCGAGACGCCGATGCCCTGTCCGATCTCCCCGTAGGTCGGTTTGCGTCCGTGTTCCTGCTCGAAAGCGCGGACGAACTTCTGAAGCTGGCGGATGCGGTCGTTCATGTGCACGGGCATCCGGATCGTGCGCCCCTGGTCGGCGATGGCGCGGGTGATCGTCTGGCGGATCCACCAGGTCGCATAGGTGCTGAAGCGGAAACCGCGCCGGTGGTCGAATTTCTCGACCGCCTTCATCAGGCCGATATTACCCTCTTGGATCAAATCGAGGAACGGCACCTGACGGCACATGTAGCGCTTGGCGATCGAGACGACCAGCCGCGTGTTGGCGCGGATCAAGCTCTCGCGCGCCTGGGTGCCGTCTTCGAGCCAGCGCCGCCACTGCTCGGCCTGAGCGTGAGTCGGTGCCTGCTGCAGTTTGCGCGCGGCCTGTTTGCTGCGCTCGATGACCTGGGCCAGATGAAGCTCCTCGGCCGCGTCGAGCAGCGGAACACGCCCCATCTCGCGCAGGTAGAGGCCGACCGTATCGCTCGATACCAG
>CAYTME010000197.1:0-7659 GCA_964438415.1 uncultured Pleurocapsa sp.
CGATCGCGGTGGGCGATGCGGTGCAGGTCGCGCCGACGCTGGCGATGCTGCTCGGCCTCTCACTGGAGGTCTACCCGGCACAGCCCCTCTTCCCCAAAGTGACAGACTGACCCGCGCCATACAGGTCTGTCTGCCGCCAGCCTACAGCACATGACCGAACCTCACCCCGGAACCTGGCGGTTTCCTGCCCCTCTTCGATGGAAGGGCGGTTGAGCGCAGCGAAACGGGGTGAGGCTGTACCAGACACCCCTGATGTAAATTGAAAAAACGCCACACTCCTCCCCCCTTTTTGGCTTTCGATGGCTTTCGATGTTATCCTGTAAGAGAGGGTGACTTTTTTATTTCTGAGAGTGAGGAGATTGTTACGATGGCGGATGAAGTCGGTTTTGTGACTATGGCGGGCAAGCGTGCTGAAGGCGAAGCGCCCCCGCTGGGAATCGGGATGCTCGGCTATGCCTTCATGGGCAAGGCGCATACCAACGCTTTCAAGAAGCTGCCCTACATGATGTACCCCCCAGTGGCGCGCCCGGTGCTAGCTGCCATCTGCGGGCGCAACGCGGAAGCCACCCAAGCCGCCGCCCAGCGCTATGGCTATGCCAAAGCCTACACCGACTGGCAGCAGATGATCGACGACCCGGATGTGCAGGTGTTCGACAATGGCGGACCGAACGATGCGCACGCCGAACCGTGCATCGCCGCCGCCAAAGCGGGCAAGCACGTCTTCTGCGAAAAGCCGCTGGCGCGCACCGCCGCCGAAGCGCGCAAGATGCTCGACGCGGTGCAGGCGGCGGGCGTCCGCCACATGGTCGCTTTCAACTACCGCTTCGTACCGGCCATCGTCCAGCTCCGCAAGCTGATCGAAAGCGGCAAACTGGGGCGCATCTTCCACTTCCGCGCCGTCTACCTGCAGGAGTGGATCATCGACCCGAACTTCCCGAAGATCTGGCGGCTCGATAAGCGCGTCGCGGGCAGCGGGGCGCTCGGCGATCTGGGGGCGCATGTCATCGATCTGGCGCGCTTCTTGGTTGGCGAGCCGGTGCGCGTCTCCGCCGTGACCAAGACGTTCATCGAGCAGCGCCCGCTGCCCGACGGCAGCGGCATGGGCACGGTCGATGTCGATGACGCGTTCATCTCGCTGATGGAATTCGCCAACGGCGCGATCGGCACGCTCGAGGCATCGCGCTTCTGCCATGGGCGCAAAAATTACAACTGCATCGAGATCAACGCCGAACATGGCTCGGTACGCTTCAATTTGGAGCGCATGAACGAGCTGGAGGTCTACTGGGCGAACGACGACCCCAAGGAGACGCGCGGCTTCCACAACGTGCTTGTCACCGAGTCCTATCATCCGTATTGGGAAAACTGGTGGCCGCACGGGCACATCATCGGCTGGGAGCACACCTTCGTCCATGAGTTCCATCACTTCTTCGGCGCGATCTTGGGTAAGTGGGAGGTCGCGCCCTGGGGAGCCGATTTCGTCGATGGCTACAAGAACGCCGTCATCTGCGATGCGATCCTCAGGTCGGCGCGCAGCCGGCGCTCAGTCGAAATCGACTACGGGCTGTAGACGCCCGATCGCATCAAGGAACAGCAGGGGCGGCACGGCGCGGCCGCCCCCGCTCCAAGCGTCCGCCCTGAGTTCCCCCACCTTCAATTGCATCGCCGCCCATCTTGTGCTTGAATCCAGATCAGGCACAAGCACACGCTAGGAGGCCGCGCCGTCTGCATGATCGCCCCCAAGCCGCAGCTCCTCTTGCCCAGCGGTCGGCGACCGATCACTCGCTACATGCGAACGCTGCGCGCCATCTGGCGCGATACCTCGGCGCTCCTCAAGGAGTTTCGCGTACCGATCTTGGCCCTGCTGATCGCGACGGTCGGCGGCGGCTGGCTCTACGGTGAGCTGTACCTCATCGCGCGCGGCGAACGCATCTCGATGCTCGACCTGCCCTACGACATGATCCAATTGATGACGCTGCAAGGCATCCCGGAGGAGAAGCCGCCGCCGGAACCGTACCTGGTCATCTTTTGGTACGGGATGCCGCTCATCGGCCTGTATGTGATCGGGCGCGGCGCGGTCGATTTCGGGCGCCTGTTCTTCGACCGCAGCGGACGCAGAAATGCCTGGGAGGAAGCCGTGGCATCGACCTACCGCAATCACATCATCGTCATCGGGATCGGGCATGTCGGGCTGCGCATCGTGCGCCAGCTCGTGGCGATGGGCTTCGAAGTCGTCTGCATCGACGGCGCGCTCTCGGCCGAAAAAGATGATGAGCTGAGCCATCTGCACGTGCCGCTCGTCATCGGCGATGGGCGCCTGCCGGCGATGATGGAGAAAGCCGGCATCCAGCATGCGCGCTCGCTGGTCATCTGCACGTCGGACGATCATGTCAACCTCGAGATCACCATGCGCGCGCGCGACCTCAACCCCAAAGTCCGCATCGTCGTCCGCATGTGGGATGCGACCTTTGCCCGCCAGCTCAACCGCTTCATGGGCGTCGAGGCTGTGCTCAGCGCCTCGGACTTGGCCGCGCCCGCATTCGCCGGGGCGGCGGTCGGCATCGAAGTCACGCAAACGGTCAAAGTCCACGGCGTCGATTACAGCATGATCCGGATGACGGTCGAACCCGGCTCGTTCATGGATGGCGACACGATCGGCAGCTTGCAGCAGCGGCACAAACTCGATATCGTGCTGCATGCCCGCGCCGGCGAGGCCGTCGTCCACCCCGACGGTGCCATCCGCGTACAGACAGGCGATACGCTGGTGCTCTTCGCGCAGCACTCGCGCATCATCGATCTGGTCGCGGGCAAGACATGAGAGAGGAGGCCGAGCCATGCTCCTCTGCCCCCGTGAACCGCTCGTTTCGCAGCACAGGCTGCCGCAGCCGTACCGGCTCGTGCTGGCCGCGCTCTGGTCACTGCCCGGCCTGGTCGTCCTGATCGCGGCTGCCAGCAAGCCCGGCCTGCTGCTCGATCTGCGCGTGCTGCTGCCCGCGCTCGTGCTGCTCGTCCCGGCCGCTTACATCTGGCGTGAGGGCGTCGATGTGACGCCGAGCGCCGTCATCCGCCGCATCCATCTGCCGCGGCGCTGTCCGTTCCACACCCTGGCGCGCTGGCGTTTCGACCATGAGAGCGGCATCCTGCGCGTGTGGAACCGCGATGGCGAGATCGTGTTGGAATGCCGGCGAGAGCAGATGACGGATTTCGAGGGACTGGTGACGCGGTTGAGCGCGCAGATCAGAGGCTGCGCAGCCGATCGATCAGGCGGCTGACGATGCCCTTGCGCTGCTGAGCGACTTCGGGCGCGATCTTCTTCATCATCTGCTGGCGCATGATCTGCTGCAGACGACCGGTCTCCTGAATGATGATCGCCTGATGCACGATCTCGTCATCGACCAGATACCAGCCGTTGCCGAGATAGCGCATCGACGGGCGGCGCAGGTAAACCGTCCGGTACGACTCGATATAGCTTTCGATGATGTCCCGCGACGTAATCGTCAGGGTTGGATCGAGTACGCTCATCTGGCGCAGCTTCTCGTGTGTGAGCTGATTCTTCTTCATTATCACGAGATTTCTCGATCGCCACCCAATGCTAGGCAGGAGAAGTCATGAAAAATTCGTAAACAGCGCACCGAAGTGCGCTGCTGCTGTCAGTATACACGATTTAGGGAATTCTAAGCCAGGGGTCGAAAGTAATCCGCGAACGAGCAGCGCATTTTGGGCTTGAACCGCTGCTCGCTGAGGTCGTGGATCATAGACGTGTTTCGACCATCGGCTTAAAGGCCGCGCAGGCGGGCGATGAGGCGGTGGATGACGCTCTTGTCGGCATTCATGAGGGTTTGCTTTTGCGCCAGGTCGCGCAGGCGCGCGATCTCTTCGATCAACATGGCGTGATGCACCGCCTCGTTGTTGACGAAATACCAGTAATTGCCGGCATAGCGCACCGCCGGCTCGCGGCCGTGGAGCGATTTGTAGGCGCGGCGGTAGTGTTCGATCACATGGCGGGGCGGCAGTGCGACATTTTCGTCTAATGCGGTATGCTGTATCATGTGCTCACCCGACCTTCTCTTAGTCTCAGTCTACCCCCGCTTTTTCGTGAAAACCGTGAAGGAATCGATGGAAAAGTCAAGGTTTTATGCTGGGATGTGTACGGTTTTTCACAAATTTCACTATACGGTCAAATTCATGCAGCACGGGTAGGACAAAAGTCCTGTCCTTTCGCCCCGTTACATGCGGAAGATGCCGAAGCGCGTATCTGCGGCCTGAGCGCCGGCGCACACACTCAAAGCGAGCGCCAGCACGCGCCGGGTCTCCGGCGGATCGAGGATGCCGTCGTCCCACAAGCGCGCGGTCGAGTAGTAAGGGCTGCCCTCGCGCTCGTACTTTTCGAGGATCGGCTGTTTGAAGGCCGCCTGCTCCTCCGGCGTCAGATCATCTCTGCCGCTGCGCGCCAGTTGATCGCGCTTGATCGTCAGCAGCACGTTGGCCGCCTGCTCACCGCCCATGACGCTGATGCGCGCGTTCGGCCACATCCACAGAAAACGCGGGCCGTAGGCGCGCCCACACATGCCGTAATTGCCCGCACCAAAGCTGCCGCCGATGATGACGGTCAGCTTGGGGACGGCGGCATTGGCGACAGCGTGCACCATCTTGGCGCCGTCCTTGGCGATGCCGCCCTGTTCGTACGTCTTACCGACCATGAAGCCGGTGATGTTCTGCAGGAACAGCAGCGGAATGCCGCGCATAGCGCACAGCTCGACGAAATGCGCGCCTTTGAGCGCGCTCTCGCTGAAGAGCACGCCTTGATTGGCGACGATGCCGACCGGGAACCCCTCGACATGGGCGAACCCGGTGACGAGCGTGCGCCCGTAATTGGCCTTGAATTCGCGCAAACGGCTGCCATCGACCAGCCGAGCGATCACCTCGCGCACATCGTAACTTTCGCGGAAACTGGCTGGGATGATGCCGTACAGCTCATCAGGATCGTACAGCGGCGCAGCCGGCGGCTGGCGTTCCAGCTCGATCGCCCTGCGCAGGTTGAGCGTCGCCACGATGCCGCGCACGATCTCCAGCGCGTGATCGTCATCCTCGGCGTAGTGATCGGCCACGCCGGAGACGTGCGTATGCACATACGCCCCGCCCAGTTCCTCGGCACTCACCTCCTCGCCGGTGGCGGCTTTGACGAGCGGCGGCCCGCCCAAGAAGATCGTCCCCGTGCCGTTGACGATGACAGTCTCATCGCTCATCGCCGGCACATACGCGCCGCCCGCCGTGCAGCTCCCCATGACGGCGCTGATCTGGGGGATACCCGCCGCGCTCATGACCGCCTGGTTATAGAAGATGCGCCCGAAGTCGTCGGCATCCGGGAACACCTCATCCTGCATCGGCAGGAACGCGCCGCCGCTGTCCACCAGATAGATGCACGGCAGGCGGTTCTCCAGCGCGATCTGCTGGGCGCGCAGGTGCTTCTTGACCGTGAGCGGGAAATACGCGCCGCCCTTGACCGTCGCGTCGTTGGCGACGATCAGACATTCGCGCCCGCTGACGCGCCCGATGCCGGTGATGATGCCCGCGCTCGGCACGTCCTCGTCGTAGACACCCCAGGCCGCCAGCGGAGACAGCTCCAAGAAGGCCGAGCCGGCATCGAGCAGGCGGTCGATGCGGTCGCGGGCGAACAGCTTGCCCTGTTCGCGCTGACGCTGCTGGTACTGCGGACCGCCGCCCTGCCGGGCCAGCGCCAGCCGCTCGCGCAGCTCCCGCGCCAGCGCCCGATGATGGGCGGCGTTGGCGAGAAACCGCGCCTCATGTGGATCGATCTGGCTTTCGATCACATCCATCGCGTGCACAGCTCCGATCGGTGTCATGTCTGCGTCTGTCGGCCCAGAGCCACCCCATCACCTCCGCCGCCCTCATCCCGGCCGCTCGGCGTGAATTCGGAAACGGGGGCATGGCATCGGTGAAACGGCGGACAGCATTCTGACGAAACGAACCCCCGTCGGGACGATGCAGGCCTCCTCCTCCAACGGGCGGCTTGGTCTGCCTAGCCGACGAGTTCACTCGTCGGCTAGGCGACAGCTCGTCCACTCAAGGGACGAAGCACGCCATTCGCGCCAGTCAGCGCGCCTTCCGTGCACGCAGCAGCTCAGCCAAGCCGCTTGAGCGCTCGGCGGAGCAGACGCGCTCCGAGATCCGAATGGCTTCCTTAATCATAATCATACCGGATGTGCGGCGGTGCGGCGAACGGTTATAATCGCTCGCCATCATCCGGTACATAGGCAGCCTGCATCATGTCTCACGATCTGCGGCCATCCCCGCGCTACAAACCCGTCTCGCTGTTCGTCACCTGCATCATCGACATGATCTATCCGCAGACAGGCATCTCGGTCGTCGAGATCCTCGACCATCTGGGGATCGCGGTGCGCTTTCCGCTCGGGCAAACCTGCTGTGGTCAGCCCGCCTTCAATGCCGGCTTCCAAGACGATGCCCGCCGGGTTGCGCGCCAGTTCTTGACCGCCTTCGCCGATGCCGAGGTCATCGTCACGCCGTCGGGGAGCTGCGCATCGATGGTGCGCCATTACTACCCGGAGCTTTTCAAAGACGATCCGGAGTGGCGCGAGCGCGCGCTGTGGGCTGCCGATATCACGTGGGAGTTCAGCGAATACCTGGTCGACGGCCTGGGCGTGACCGACTTGGGCGCATCGCTGCCGCCGACCAAAGTCGCCTTTCATCACGCCTGTCACGGCTACCGGCTGCTCGGCCTCAGCCAGCAGGCCGTCACGCTGGCGGCACATGTCCAGGGCGTGACCGTCACCGAGCTGGAGGAAGCCGACCAGTGCTGCGGCTTCGGCGGTTTGTTCAGCGTCAAGATGCCCGATATCAGCGGCGCCATGCTGCGCGACAAAGTGCGCTGTATCGACGCAGCCGACGCCGACTTAATCCTAACCGGCGATGCAAGCTGCCTGACGCAGATGAACGGCGGCCTCAGCCGGGCGGGCAGCCAGCGCCGCGTGCTGCACTTGGCCGAGTTCCTAGCGCGCGGGCTGAAAAAGCAGCAGCGCGACCGTCCGCGCTGAGGGTGAGATGTCCGCAGATCCAGCAGCGTCGTATCGCGGTTTCTGAATGCACGTGCGGCGCGGCAGGCTTTGCGCGTTTGGGCAGCCCGGGTAGAATCCAGGCTGTACAGTCCGATTTCATGCGAGCGGGAAGAGCGATGGCGTTCGAATTGGAAGCGTTGGTCGGTCATCTCTACGTCGTCGGCGGGCGCGCGATCAACATGACGCCGCCCGGCGCGCTGGTCGAAGTCGCGCCGCGCAAGGCCGCCCGCGGGCGCGAGACCGATACGCTGTTCCGGATCGTCCTGCCGGGCGGCGATGAGACCGCGCCCGCCGCGTTTTACGAGCAGATGGCGGCGCTGGCCGCCGATCGTTACTTCGGCAGCACCGGCAGCGTGACCGCCGCGCTGCGCCATGTCTTCCACATCCTCAACGAGCACCTGTACGAACACAATCAGAATGAGAAGCGCCGCTTCGAGGCCGGTCTGATCTGCGCGGTGCTGCGCAGCGCCGATCTCTATCTGGCGCGGGCGGGCGCAGGCGTCGCCGTGCTCTACCTGAACGGCACGGCGCTCGAGTTTCCCGACGCCTTCGAGCACGATGAGGCGCT
>CAYTME010000198.1:0-871 GCA_964438415.1 uncultured Pleurocapsa sp.
CGCGTGGGTGAACGCCAAATAGACATCGTGTGCGCCCTCCTCGTGGAGGAGCTGCGCGGCGTTGACCACGCTGCCGCCGGTGAGGACTTCATCATCGACCAGCAGTACGTTCTTGTCGCGCACATCGCCGATCACCGTCAGCGCTTCCGAAGCGCCGGTATTGCCCGTGCGCCGCTTCTCGATGATCGCCAGCGGCGTATCGAGCCGCTCCGCCCAATTGCGCGCCTTCTTGGCGAAGCCGAGATCAGTCGAGCAGACGACCAGGTTCTCGATGTGTTTCTCCTCGACGTATTTGGCCAAGATGTGAAAGGCCGTCAGCGCGTCGCCGGGGATGTTGTAGAAGCCTTGGATCTGGCCGGCGTGCAGATCGATCGTCATGTAGCGGTCGGCCCCGGCGGTCTCAATCAGGTTCGCCAGCAGGCGGGCGGCGATGCCGACGCGCGGCTGATCTTTCTTGTCCGACCTTGAGTAAGCCAGATAGGGCACGACGACATTGATGCGCGCCGCCGAGTCGCGCTTGATCGTATCCACCAGGATGAGCAGTTCGAAGATATTGTCGTGCACCGGTGGGCACATCGTCTGCACGATATACACGTCTTGGCCGCGTACGCTCTCCTGAAGCCGCACGAAGATGTTTTCATTAGGGAAAACAGTGCGGATGTACTGCCCGGTCGGGATGCCCAGATAGTCCGCGATCTCGCGGGTCAAGTCTGGGCAGGACGACCCACCGAACAGTTTGATCGATCCGTAAGTCGCCAGATAGTTACGAGCGTAGGCCATGTTCCTCTATCCCCACCTTTGCACGCGCACGTGGATTCACCTTAGTCCCTCCTGACATTCATCTCAAGCCCGGCAAGCAGTGCCTCGACCG
>CAYTME010000198.1:930-1178 GCA_964438415.1 uncultured Pleurocapsa sp.
CGATCTGCGCGGGGGCGAGGCCGTTCAGAATCCGCTTGAGCAGGGCATCGCGCAGCCGCTCGCTCAGCTCGATCTCGATCTGCCGGCTTTCGAGCGCTGCCATCCGTCCATCGGCGGCGAGATGTGCGCGATGCGCGTCCAGTGCGTCGATCAGCGCATCGATGCCGCGCGACTCGGCCGCGACCGTCTGCACGATCGGCGGCAGCCACAGCGCTCCTACCGGCTCATCGTCGGGCGGTGTTTCGGCG
>CAYTME010000198.1:1188-6400 GCA_964438415.1 uncultured Pleurocapsa sp.
AGCAGCCGCCCGTGATGCGCCATCATCTGGGCGCGAGCCGCCGGATGCCCCAATTCGAGCATCATCTTGAGGCTGCGCACGGTGTTTTCCGCGCCGGGGCGGTCGGCTTTGTTGACGACCAAGATATCGGCGATTTCGAGGATGCCGGCTTTGATCGCCTGCACATCGTCCCCCATGCCCGGCGCTTCGACGACGATCGTGCTGTGGGCGATGCGGGCGATATCGACCTCGCTTTGGCCGGCGCCGACCGTCTCGATTAGCACGTAGTCGAAGCCCGCTGCATCGAGCACGCGCACAGCATCGCGCGCTGCCCGCGCCAGCCCGCCCAGGCTGCCGCGCGTCGCCATGCTGCGGATGAAAACACCGCGGTCTCCGGCAAGGTCGCGCATGCGGATGCGGTCGCCCAGGATCGCCCCGCCGCTGAACGGGCTGGTCGGATCGACGGCGAGCACGGCGAGCGTGCGTTCGCGGGCGCGCAGCGCCTTGGCCAGCGCAGCCACCAGCGTGCTTTTGCCGGTGCCAGGCGCGCCGGTGATGCCGACGATGTGCGCGCGGCCAGTGGCGCTGAACAAAGCAGCGAGGGCGTCTGCACTGCCCTCGCGTTCATTCTCGATCTGTGTCAGCAGCCGCGCCAGCGCGCGGCGATCGCCCGCCAGCACCGCCTCCGTCAGCGTCGTCATGCCGGCGCATCCTGATCTTTGGCGTGCACCAGATCGCGAATGAAGGCAGCGATCGTCTCGGTGCTCGATCCTGGCCCGAAGACCGCGCGCACGCCCATCTGTTCCAGTGTTGTTTTGTCTGCATCTGGGATGATGCCGCCGATGATGATGGGGACGTCGCTGAGACCGCTGGCGTCCATCACTTCGCGGATGCGCGGTGTCAGTGCCAGGTGCGCGCCGCTCAGGATGCTCAGCCCGACGACATCGACATCTTCTTGCAGCGCAGCCTCGGCGATCATCTCCGGCGTCTGGCGCAGGCCGGTGTAAATGACTGCCATGCCGGCATCGCGCAGCGCCCGCGCGATGACTTTGGCCCCTCGATCGTGTCCATCCAGGCCAGGCTTGGCGATCAACACGCGGATCGGTCTGTCGAGCGTCATCGGTGTGTTGTCCTGTCTAGAGTCGGTACGCAGATCGGGCATCGTGTAGGCCCGAATGGTCGCCACCGATTATAGCAGAAAGCGGAGGGCACCATCACGATTTCTTAAAGATGCTGCTGTTTCAGTTTCGATTGCAATCGCTGGGAGCATTCAGGTGCTAGGAAGAACACATCGGTTCGCCCCACAAACCGTACTGCAGGGTCAGGTCAAATGATGGCCGTGCGGTGTGGTTTGAAACGTCCCCAAAAACGTAGCAACCCCACATGCCCATGCAGTGTGGGGTCATTTTTCCGTCTTCTGGGCGTCCCGATGTGGGAATTCCCGGTTCGTTTGCTATCCTTGCGCCATTCGACACCGGCCTGGCGCTGGGGTGGAGTTCTCAGCTCCGGACAGGCGTCAGGCTGTCGCTTCGTCCTCGCTGGAAGGACGACCGAGCAGCAGGCGCAGCATCGACACCTCATAGCCGACCGCCGCCGCCACCCGCAGGAGCAAGTCATCGCTGATCGCATCTGGCGGGAGCGCGCCCTCGATCAACATGCGCGCCAAATCGGGATCGAGCGCCGCTGCGTCTGCAAACGCCTCGATCGACAGCCCGCGCTGGCGGATGCAGGCGCTCACGAACAGGCCGAGCAGCCGCGCGCGGTTGACGGTCGGCGGCGGTGTGCCCCGCACGGCGTGCAGCTCTGCTCGCACCGTCTTGTGCACACGCTCAAACTGACGTTGGAAGTCGTCGCGGACGAGTTTGCGCAGCCGATCCATGCTCTGGCCTTTCCCCTAGTAGCGGTCGTATTCACGGGTGAGCTGGCGTGCTTGGAGTAAACTGCGCAGCTTGGCCTTGCAGCGCCAGACGATCATCGAAATCGTATCTTCCTCGACCTGATGCCGCCGCGCTAAGTGCGCCCGATCCGCGTGATCGAGCAGGGTGGCGAGCAGGATTTCGCGGTCGCGCGGCTTCAATTCCCGCAGCGCTGCGTCCAGATGGCCCAGGCGCTCGACGAGGAGCAGCTCATCTTCGGCGCTCGGCGTCACTAACCCGTTGGCAAAAAGAAAAAGATCGAGCACGAAATCATTTTCAAGCGATGGCGAACCCAGATCGTCCATCGATGGTGCCTGCTGGCGCGTGATGCGCTGGTAGGTTTGCACATGGTGCCGGGCAATGCTGTGCAGCCAGCGGCGCAGCTTTTCATCACCCTGCCACACAAAGCCGCGTATCCTGCGCACGACCGTGCGCCATGTCTCCTGCTCGACATCATCGAGCAGGTCTGACCCCAAGTCGCGTTTGCGCAGCATCACGCCGATCGCCTCGCGCAGCTCGTGCGCGAAACGCGCGATCAGAATCTCCCAAGCCAGCTCGTCCCCCTCTTTGAGCCGATCGATCCACGTCTGATCGTCGAGGCTGGGTGCCCTTGCCGTATCCATCAGGTTCGACATGTCGTGATCCCTTTGGGTCGCTGCATCACCGACATTATGCGCCTGAACGACGATACTTCTACGATTTGATCCGGATTGATCAGATTCTCACACAGTTTCGGGGGTCACGGCTTGCGCGTGGGCATCGTGTAGCCTTGGCCGGGCACGGTCACGATGTACGTCGGGTGGCGGGGATTCTCTTCCAGTTTCTGGCGTAAACGCGAGATGTTGACGCGCAGCACCGAGAAATCTCCCTCGTACTGCTCGCCCCAGACGGTGCGCAGCAGGTCGTCATGGCTGACGATCTGTCCGGCGCTGCGCATGAGCGTCGCCAAAATGCCGTACTCAATCGGCGTCAAGCGCAGTTTTCGGCCTCGGAGCACGGCCTGCCGCCTGGCGAGATCGAGTTCGAGCTGGCGCACGACCAGCCGCGGCTCCGGGATTGGCGTCCATTTGACGCGGCGCAGCAGCGCCCCAACGCGGGCGACCAGCTCCTCCGGTGAGAACGGCTTCGACATGAAGTCGTCGGCACCGGCTTCGAGCGCCGTCACCTTGTCGCGCTCCTGGCTGAAGCCGCTCAGGATGATCAGCGGCAGGAACGAATGCTCGCGCACTTGGCGCAGCACATCGAAGCCGTCGATATCCGGCAGATGCAGGTCGAGCAGCACCAGATCGGGCGATGAATTCTGGATCTCCTCGAGCGCCGTCGAGCCGGTCTCGACGCTGACGGTGCTGTAGCCAGCAGTTTCGAGCAGCGCGGCCACAACTTCTGCCGTGTCGAGGTCGTCTTCAACGATGAGGATTTGGTGCTGCGAACCATCCTGGACAGCGGTCATGGTATGCCTCGCCGGGAGAGTCGTTTTTATCACGCTTTTTTAACTATAGCGCAACTTTATTGTAATGCAAATGGAGGTATTGAGGGCATCGCCCACATGCTACAACCTCACGTCTCCATGATAGGGAAAGGGAACCGGAGGAGTCTTGAGACTGCTTTCACGCAGGGAGACCGTCAGGCCGAGCGCAGCCGCGGAGTGCATTCGGACTCGGAGCGCATCCGCCTCGCCGAGCGCTCAAGCGTCTCGACCGGGCTGCGCAAGCACGCTGAAGGCGCTTCGGCCTTTGCGGAGGGTTTTCCTCGTCCCTTCAGTGGACGAGCGGCCTCGCAGCCGGCGAGTGAACTCGCCGGCGCTGGCAGAGCAAACCGCCCGTCGGACGACGAGGCAGCCCCGTCCTCTACGGGGGGCGACCCAAGGGGTGCCCGCCGCCCCCAAAACCGAATGCACCCCAGCCGCGCAGGCCTTGATCGGATCAAGCTGTGGCACAATAGGGGCGGGCGTTTACGTTCTGAGGAGATACCCGATGTCCGACCGACTTCGCTTCTTGTTCGCGCTGCTGCTCATGCTGCTGGTGACGACCGCCGTCCAGGTCTTGGCGCAGGCCGACGAAGCACCCAACCCAGACGCAGCAATCACCTGGCCGCCGCCGGTTTACGTGCTCCGGGGGGAGACCAGCATTCGCGGCACAGCCAATCTGCCCGGCATGGTCAGCTATTTCCTGGAATACCGCGAACTCAACGACGATCTGACCTCGAAAGGTGAAGAAGAACCGTGGACGCCGCTGACGCTGCCGGCGGCGCGGACGGTCGTCGATGATGTGCTGGCCGTCTGGGATACGACCGGAGTGCCGGACGGTCTGTACGAGCTGCGCATGGCCGCGCTGACCAGCACCCAGCGGGTGCAGTCCACTGTCAGCCCGCTGCGCATCGAGAACGAACCGCCGCCGTTTGTCGTCATCGAGACTCCCGTCGGCGTGCCGGGTGTGGTCGAAACCCAGGAACCCGCCCCGCCCATCAGCGGTGACGTGCGGGCGACCGCGCGCGTCAATGCCAACGTGCGCAGCGGGGACAGCACCGGTTATCCCGTGCTGACCGCGCTCCAGCCGGGGCAGTCCGTGCCCGTGATCGGCGTCAGCGCGACCGGCTCCGACTGGTGGGTTATCCGGCTGCCAGATGGACGCCAGGGCTGGATTGCGCCGAGCACGGTCGATATCAGCGGCAGTACCACCGGGCTGCCGCGCATCTTCCCACCGCCGCCGCCCTTCACGCCGATCCCGCCGACAGCGACGCTCGCGCCGCTGCCGGATGCCACCATCACCAACGTGCGCTTCGACCGTTCGCTCGTGCAGGGGCAGCCGTTCCAGTTCATCGTCACGGTCTTCAATGCCAGCTCGCAGCCGCTGCCGGAAATCTCCGTCGCCTGCAACTTCACGCCGCAGAACCAGCTTTTCAGTACGACGCTGCCTTCGCTGGCGGGGAACAGCCAGATCGATGTGGCCGTCACCGCGCAGTTGAACAGCGGCGGCGGTGCCAACACGACGGCGAACTGCGCCGTCGATGTCAACAATCTGGTGGCCGAGCTGAATGAGAGCAACAACTTCTTCAACCTGACCGCGCCGCTGGCAGCGCCGTAGCGCGAGCGCCGGGGCGATCTGGACGATCGCCCCGGTCGACGGTCACCTAGGGGGCGGTATCTTCGTCTGCTCGACTCGGGATGCGAGGGGTCACCCGCTGAAGGCGAGGTTGAAGCCGAGGTACTCCGGCGTGCCCGGCCAGACCTCGCTCGGCGGCAGCTCACCGCCCGGCACGGTGTTGGCCAGGATGTTCGGCAGCGTGCCGTCGAGCGCAAGCTCTTGCAGCGTGTATTC
>CAYTME010000198.1:6495-7223 GCA_964438415.1 uncultured Pleurocapsa sp.
TCTGGTCGCTGACGAAGCGCAGCGCATCCGGCTGCGCCTGGACGTGCGGCAGCAGCCGCAGGCTGTCGCCGAAAACAGCGTTGTAGTTGTTATCGACCAGCAGGCCGAAAGCCGCATCCTGTTCGCGCAGGATGGTGAATGAGTTTCCGAGGATGGCGCGGGCTGCCTGCCCCAGTTCGCGCACCCGGTCGGCAGCGCCCGGCTCATCGTTAAAGACGGCGACGATGCGGCCGCGCAGCCCGCCGAAGCCGTTGATCTGGCTGGCGGCAGGCACCATGAGTAGTTCGCCGCGCATGAAGTACGGCATCGTGTAATCGACCTCGGCAGCGGCGTTCCAGTCGGCGGGCACACCGATCGCGAAGTCAGCGGCGCCGCTGGCGACCTGCTCGACTCCGCCCGCCACATAGGTCACGCTGACGCCCCAGCGCGCAGCCAGTGCTTCGACCAGTGCGCGGTTGACGGCGTCGAGCCGGCGGGCGCTCTCTGGCGCATCGGCTGGCAGGTCGGCGATCCCGGCCGCGCGCACGGTCGCTTCGCTGCGCATGCGCGGGATGATGTACTGCGCCGGATAGACGATCGCGCCGCTGTATTGGCCGGGATTGGGGGGCGCATCGCCCACGTTTGCCCACACCGGCAGCACGCCGGGATAAGCGGCGTTGTTGAAATTGGCGCGGTGAATGTCGTTCAGCCGCCCTGATGCTTCCAAGAACTGAAGCGTCCGGTCGATC
>CAYTME010000198.1:7233-7524 GCA_964438415.1 uncultured Pleurocapsa sp.
AGGTTGGCGTCCTGGCGGCGCACGGCGATCGCGTAGGGTTCGGGCATGACCGGCTCATCCAGCAGACGAGCGATGCCGGGCTGCGTCACCGTACGCAGCAGGCGGATCCGGTTGGCGACCACGCCGTCCACTTCGCCGCCGGCCAGCGCCGCGATCGCCTGATCGAGCGTCAGATAAGGCTGCACGGCGACCGATACGCCGCTGCGCGCCTGCCAGTAGGCGACGGCATCTTCCGCTCGTGTCGCAACGACCAGGCCGATGCGCCGGTTCGCCATGTCGGCCAGCGTCTGT
>CAYTME010000199.1:0-7203 GCA_964438415.1 uncultured Pleurocapsa sp.
GGATCGGTCATGTCGCCGGATGAACCGCCTCAGCATGGGACGGCGGCGCTGGAGCACGGCTTCCTGCCTGATCCGTACTGGACGATCGTGGTCGGCGGCGGCGATGTGCCGGTGCCGCCGCACGACAGCGCCCGTCTGAGCGGCAGCCAGCAGAGCGAATGCGCAGGGTATGTGACAGGCGGCGCGCAGGTGTGGCTTGACTGGCGCGGAGTTTCGACTCGGCTGCGCATCTTCTTCATCCCCGCGCGCCCGGAAAATGCCGATACCGGCCTGATCGTCCATTCGCCGCAGGGTTGGACATGCAGCCGTAGCTTTTTCAGCGGCTTTCTCGATCCGATGGTCGAGTTCATCAACCCAGCGGAGGGCAGGTACGCGATCTGGGTGAGCAGCGAAACCGCGCCGGACGAGCTGGTGCGCGGCGTCTTGTACATCACCGAAAAGCTCTACTACCCGACGTATGTGCCCCAGGTCGCCAGCACGTTCGTCGAGAACCTCGACGGGTTGGAATCCGACCTGCCGCCTGGGCAGGCGAATGTGCTGCTGCGGGGCGCATTCGAACCTGACCCGCTGATCATCCCGGTGACTGCCGGCGGCACGGTCGATGTGCAGCGTGCCAACGCGGGCAGTTCTTCCGCACAGCAGTGTCTGGGGTTTGCCAATGCAGCACCGGATGTCGTTTTCAGCCTGGCCGAACCTGGGTCTTACCTGCGTCTGTTCTACTTGAGCGATGTGCCGGCAGATGACGCGACACTGATCCTGCGCGCACCGGATGAACGCTGGTACTGCAGCGACGACTCGTATAACAGCGTTCACCCGACTCTCAATCTGATCGGGCCGGAGGCGGGCGACTATCGGGTTTGGATCGGCAATTACGATGGGCCGAACAGCTTCAGCGGCGCGCTTTACATCACGCAGACCGATGCGACCCCGCGCGAGCCGCAGGGTACGCACCGCGTGGGCAGCCTAGGCCGGTAAAGACGGGTCGATTTCTGAAAACTCTACATGCGCGTTCGCTCGATAATGGGTATAGTGTATGCACTACCTTTAACACAAATCGTCGCCTAAGAAAGTTTCCCTAGCGTGAGCGATGTCGATTCACTTCGGTACGAACCGACCGACGAACAATCTGTGCGTGTGCGTCAGGAGATACATGAGCGGTTCACGCTGCCGAGCGTCGATTTCGCCGACTGGGTGCTCGCGCGGGGCGATTGGTCGGGTCATAAGCGGGTGTTGGATATCGGCAGCAGCAGCGGCAGCTACGGCCGTGTGATCCGCCAGAAATACTCCGAGGTCGAATATTACGCGCTGGACGAATCGCGCCTGGCGCTGACGCAGCATCTTGGCCGAGCCGCCAGCGTGGTCGCCGATTTCGGCAGGCTGCCGTTCTCCGATACGCAGTTCGATACAGTGGTTGCCAATCACGCGCTCTTCAGCGTGGTCGATCTCGATGCAGCAGTGCGCGAATTCAAGCGTGTGCTCACCCGCGACGGTATCCTGCTCACCGCGACCAGCAGTGTCCAGACGATGCCGGAGTTTCAGGCGCTGTTTCGCCGTGTGCTGCTGCTCCTGAGCAGCCACGTGCGCCCGAACAGCCCTTATCTGCTGCCACCGCGCGAGGTCTTCACGCTCGAAAACGGCGTGCGCCGGCTCTCCAAGCATTTTTTCGCCGTCGTCCGCCACGATCTGCCCAGCGCGCTCGTCTTCACCGAGAGTGAGCCGGTGATGACCTACCTCAACAGCCTGCGATCCTCGCGTGAGAAGCTGCTGCCGCCCGATGTGACGTGGGAAGCGGTCATGGACGCGATGCACGATCAAGTCAACCGCGTGATCACGCTTCAGGGCGAATTGGTCGTCAGCAAGTTGAGCGGCGTGATCGTCGCCAGCGAGCGCGGCGGTTTCATCGGCGAGTACTGCCGCATCCTGAGCGAGCACGCCGACTCACGGTGATCGCAGCCGCCCCTTGATCCGAGACTCATCCATCGCAACCACCTGGCATGCAAGCACGTTTCGTGTCATATTTCCCGGCTGATAACGATCTGCATGACGTGAGGGTAGCGCGATGCGCAGGCACGGCACACCGATCCTGCTGTTTCTTACCGCTGTTCTTCTGCTGACCGCGCTTCGGTCGATCGTGCCGGCGCGAGCGCAGGACTTTCCGCTGGCGACCAACACCCCGAGCCTGTTCGCCACCAACACACCGCCGCCGCCGGCCATCATCCCCGAGACGCCCAGCGCACCGCAGGAGAATTACGCGCTGCGCCTGTGGAGTGAGCCGGGCATGGTCGAGCTGCTGGCGCGGCAGGTGCGCCAGCTCGGCGGAGAGGATGAAGCTGCGCTCGTCGTTCAGATCACCCAAACCGAACTGGCGCGCCGCTTCCCCAACGCGCCTAGCACGCCCCGTGAACGGGCTGCGCTGCTGGCGACCATGCTGGCTGCGCCGCCCGGCCAGGTCGATATGCGCTCGCTCTACTATCGTTTCTTGGAAGATACCCTGAGCGCGGCCGGGGTGCCGCTGAACGCGGCCGGCGTGTTCGAGCTGGACGGCTGGCGCTTCGAGCTGATCCCGGTCAACGTCGATAACCGCCCGCCGATTGACGCGGTCATCCACAGCCGCTACCCCGCGCAGCCGGCAGGGTTCGGCGGCGGCCTGCGTTATGAGGATTATGTCTTCGTCGGCAGTCCGAGTCCCGGCGCGTACCGCGTGTTCCGTCCTGAAGTGCCGTATCCCGCTGCGCCGCTGGGTGCGCAGACGGGCATGACGCTCTACAGTGTGGGCGATGTGACCGGCGATGGCAGCGATGACCTGGCGCTGCTGGTCGAGAGCGGCGCGCTCAACCAACGGCTGCACATCTTCGGCTGGCGCGGCGACGGCGTGAGCGACCTGATCGCGCCAGGAACGCAGGCGCTCGTCGGCCAGATCGTCGAGTGGACGCCGGCTGCCAGCCGCTTCACCGCCGAGGTCTACCGTGTCGAGTCGCCGCGCTGGGGCTGTCGCAGTGAGCAGACGGTCGCTTGGACGCTTTCGCTCAACTATTTCCGCCCACAAGATGCCTCTTCCGGCTTCGTCAACCAGCCGACGATGGCCTGCACGCTGGTGCAGGCGGAGCCGATCTTCGGTCGTCCGCTGCCGGATGCGATCAGCTATCTTGAGAGTCTGATCGCTGCCGCGCCCGACGATCCAGCCGTCGAGCGCGTCCGCGTCGGGTTGGGCGTGCTCTACGGTCTGGCGGGGCAGGCGGAAGCAGCCCGCAGCGCCGTCAGCGGCATCAACAGTGCCGCGCTGCGTCCGCAGATCGACGCGCTGACCGCCGCTGTCGCCAGCAGCGCGCCGCCGGCGCAAGTGTGCGCCGCGGTCGTCAGCGCAGCGGAGACGCGCGAGAGTGCGCTGTGCGATATCGATGCCCTGCTGACGCGGCTGCTGACCGAGATGCCGCTGCGGCGCGATGCGCCGATCAGCCAGCAGCTCGCTGAGCGCGGCATAGAGGTGTTAGACCAGGTGACAATTCAGCAGTTAGGACGACTCGACCGGCCGGCGGTGCGCTTCGATCTGGCGGGGGTGCAGTGGTGGGCATTCGCCCCGCTCGATCCAGATGCCTACCGCGCCGAGCGCATCTCGGCACCCCCCGGCTTCGAGACGCCTCCCGCGTCCGACCTGCCGGCTGACTCGATCCCGGCGCAGGCTCTGGATGCGTTCGCAGCCGGCGATCTGGCAGGAACGCTGCTGGCACTCGATAATGCCGCTCGCGCTGCACCGGGGACGATGCCCACATTGGGTCATGTGTTTCTGCGCGCCCTGTGCCAAGAACTGCTGGGCGACCGAGCTGCCGCCCGCAGCGGGTATTACGCGCTCTGGCGCGATCATCCGGCGAGCATCTGGGGACAGCTCGCGGCTGCGCATCTGGAGCGGCGCCTATAAGACTCGCGGCGGGATCGCTCGCGCTTATCCCGCTGGTTTACGCTCATGGTTGCTCTGCAAGATCTGCAAAACGAGGGGTGAGATTGTGCGCTGCATCACGTATACCTATGAAGGCCGCACGGCAGTTGGCGAATTGGCGGGGGATGCCGTCTACCCACTCGCCTGGGAGGGGCGTTTGATCGACTTGATCGCGGCAGGGGCGCAGCCGGGACGCTCCGGCGAACCCATCGCCGCGGCGGCGGTCAAGATCGAAGCGCCGCTCCGCCCTGGCAAGATCGTCGCGGTCGGCAAGAACTACGCCGCTCATGCCAAGGAAACCGGCTCCAGCGTGCCGAGCGCCCCGCTGCTGTTCGCCAAGCTGCCGAGCGCCGTCATCGGCCAGGGAGATGCGATCACATGGCGCACCTCGATCACGACCGAGGTCGATTGGGAAGGCGAACTGGCGGTCGTCATCGGGCGGCGCGGCAAAGATATCGCCGAGGGCGATGCGCTCGACTGGGTGTTCGGCTTCACTGCCGCCAACGACGTGAGCGCGCGCGACCTGCAGAACCGCATCGACGGCCAGTGGACGCGCGCCAAAGGGTTGGATACGTTCTGCCCGTTGGGGCCGTGCGTCGTCACGCGCGACGAGATCGCCGATCCTCAGGCGCTGACCGTGCAAACGACCGTCAACGGCGTCCTTATGCAGAATGGCCAGACGGCGGACATGGTCTACGGGGTGGCGGCGCTGGTCGCTTACATCTCGCGCATGTTCACGCTGGAACCGGGCGATGTCATCCTGACGGGCACGCCGTCCGGCGTCGGTTTGGGGCGCACGCCGCCGATCTTTCTGCAGGATGGGGATATCGTCTCGGTGCGCATCAGCGGCATCGGCGAGCTGACGAACCCCTGCCGCGCGCTGCCGGAGTGAGCGCCGTGAGCGATGCGCTCAGTACGTCTCCCACACCGCTTCGCCGCTCAAGATGCGCTGGAGCTGGCGCGGGAAACGTGAACGGCTGATCGGCTTGCCGATGAAGCCGTCGAAACCAGCCGCTTTGCACTTCGGGATTTCGCTGTCGGCATCCTGAGCGGTCATCGCGATCACGATCACATCCTTGAGCTGCTCATCGGCGCGGATGAGTTTGAGTACCTCGTAGCCGTTGGTGGCTGGCAGATTGATGTCGAGCAGGATCAGGTTCGGGCGCGGCTTCATCGCATGCGCCATTTCGATGACTCCCTGCCCGCTGGTGTTGATGTACGCCTTGATGCCCAGGTAGCGCAGCATCACCCCGATGATCGCCATGCCGCCGGAGTCGTCTTCGACAGCCAGCGCGCTGACGTTATTGAAATTGAATGTTCTTGGAGACAGCATTGCGTGAAGCTCCTCGTGACTCGGTATCGTCGGGCGCGCGGCGCGCTTCAGATCGCGGCGCTGTGGGCGAGCGGCATTTCGAGTGTGTCCGTGCGCCGCTTGTCGGGCGGTTCGACCGGCAGGGTGAAGCGGAAGGTGCTGCCCTTGCCGATCTCGGTCTCGACCTGCATCTTGCCGCCATGCGCTTCGACCAGGTAGCGCGAGATCGGCAGTCCCAAGCCGGTACCTTCGATGCCCATCTGCTTGGCGCGGTCAGCGCGCTCGAATGGTTGGAAGATCTTGTCCAGGTCTTCTTTCGGAATGCCCATGCCCGTATCGGACACGATGAATTCGACCTGATCGTGATGTGTGCGCACGCGCAGCCAGATTTCACCCTGGCGTGTGAATTTGATCGCATTGCTGAGCAGATTGAGCAGTACTTGGCGGATGCGGCGCGCATCGATCGGGATCGAGGGGAGCTGTTCGGGGATGTCGGCCATCAGCGCGACCGGACTGTTATCTGGGATGAGCGCGATCGCGCCATCGAGCGCGTCCACGATCAGCGGGTTCAAGTCGGTCATCTGGATGAAAAGCTGCATTTCGCCCGCCTCGATCTTGCTGACATCGAGCAGATCATTGATCAAGTAGAGCAGGTGCTCAGCGCTGCGGATCGTCTGGTCGAGCCGCTCGCGCTGTTCGTCGTTGACTTCGCCGAAGATGCCGATACGCATGAAATCCATATTGTTGATGACGAGGTTGAGCGGCGTGCGCAGCTCATGGGTGATGCCGGCCAGGAACCGCGTCTTGACCTCGCTCGCCGCCTCAATCTTCTTGGTCGTCTCGACCAATTGGTTGTAGAGCTGCACATTGCGGATGATCGGCGCGACGAGATTGGCCAGCAGGTTCAGCAGTCGCTGGTCGGCATCGTCAAACGGGCGATCCTGCGCGCCGCGCCCGGCCTCGACCGCGCCAATGGCGCTGCCGGACGAGAGCAGCGGCACGCCGACCGCGCGCCGCATCGGCGGCATGATCCAGCCGATGTAGCCTTTCCAGTTGGCGCAGTCTTCGACCAGGAAACCCCTGCGCGTGCGCATGACATACCCGGCGATGCCGTCGCCCGACGGGATGACGACGCCGACCAGATGGCGATAATCGAGCGTGGTCGCCACCAGCCGCAGCCGCCGCCCATCTTCGCTCAACAGCCAAACCGTGCAGTAGCTCGCCTGGAGCAGGCTGCAAACGTGGCCAACCAGTTTCTGCAGCATCACATCGAGCTGATATTCACTCAGCAGTTCGACCGATGCATCGTAGAGCGCGCGCATCTCCGCAGCGGAGTCCTGCGCTACCTCACGGGCATGTTCCAATTCCTGCGTGCGATCCTTGACGCGCTGTTCGAGCGTGCGGCCGTACAGCGCGAGCCGGCCGTAGGTATCGGCCAGCTCGCGCTGCATCGAGTCGAGCGCCCGCGCCAGCGCGCCCACTTCGTCCCCGCGCTCGGTGTGGGCGATCTGGTAGCGCATATCGCCGCTGCCGATCTCCTGAGCCGCCGCGGCGATCTCGGTCAGCGGCTGCGCCACGAGCTGCTGGATCGACCGACGCACGAGCATACCGAGCAGCAGCAGCCCGGCTGCCGCTAGCAGCAGGATGAAGAGGGCGTTTTGGTTCTGCAGATTTTGGATCGCCGCGGGTGCGAACACGCTGAGCAGCCGCCAGCCATCCGCCGCGAGCGGTTGGCGCACGACGACCGCATGCTCGCCCGGCACGATCTGCAGCGGGTCGGGCATCGCGATCATGAATTCGTTGGGCCGTGCTTCAAACTGTCCGAGCGCGGACGCGAGGGCTTGGTCGATGCCGCCGTCGAGACGCGCCGCATCCGTGCCGCGTGCGGGCAGCCCGAAGGCCGCGACCGGGCGCTGCTCGACCAGCAGCAGATGATAGGCGGCATCGGGGGCCGCCT
>CAYTME010000199.1:7251-7468 GCA_964438415.1 uncultured Pleurocapsa sp.
CCTCGAAGACAGAACGCATTTGAGCGGCAGCGCTGGCTGCCGAGAATTCGACCCAGACGACACCGTCCGCAAAGGGAGCGGACACGCCGAGCGACTCACCGGCGGTGCCGGAGTCGACGATATGCCAGGTGGGGCGTTCCGCGGCGAGCGCGCGTATGTCATCCTCAACCGCTATCCCTATGCCACCGGTCATGTGATGGTCGTGCCCAATCAGCAC
>CAYTME010000200.1:0-6431 GCA_964438415.1 uncultured Pleurocapsa sp.
GCGTGACCGAACGAGGGCGGGACCCGCGCCCCCCGTCGGTGCGGCCCAAGCCGACGAGCATGACATGCTCCGCCCGCTCTTTGGGATCATCGAGCAGTTCAGCCTCAAGCCGGCGATCCTCAGCCTCGCTTGCACCGCGCGGACGAGAACCCGCGATCGGGCGCATCATCGCTACACCATCCTCCAGACGAACCATGACTTCCGGTGACGCGCCTACGAGCGTGAACTCGTCACCGAAGCGCAGGAAGAACATGTACGGCGAGGGATTGGAAGCCCGCAGCGCCCGGTAGATGGCCAGCGGCGGCGCGCTGGTGTGCCGGCTGAAGCGCTGCGAAACGACGATCTGAAATGCATCCCCGGCGGCGATGTATTCCTTCGCCTTGCGCACATTGGCCTCGTACTCAGCCTGTGTGTGGGTCGATAAGATGTGGTCATCAGTCGGCAGTGCCGAATGGAGCATCACAGGCAGTGGTTCGCGCAGCGCGGCTGCAATCGCATCGATGCGCGCGATCGCATCATCGTAGGCGGCATCCACGTCGTCGGCTTTGTGCGCATTGGCCAGGATCGTGATCTGATGCTTGGCGTGATCGAAAATCACCAGTGTATCGACCAGCATGAAGGCGGCATCCGGCACAGCGAGATCGCGCGAGGCAGTCTGCGGCAGGCGTTCGAAGTAGCGCACTGCGTCATACGCGAGACACCCAACCATGCCGCCGACAAAGCGCGGCAGTCCTTCCAAGACGACCGGTCGGTAGCGCGCGAATTCGGCCTTGACCACCCGCAGCGGATCCTCACCCGGTCCGATTGGACGCCTCTCAACTTGTCCCCCGCTGAGCCGCTTGACCTCATTATCGCCGATCAGGAGTACGCTGCGTGGATTGACACCCAGAAACGAGTAGCGTCCGACCTGTTCGCCACCTTCCACGCTTTCGAGCAAGAATGAATAGCTGCCGGTCTGCGCAAGTTTGAGATAGACGCTCATCGGCGTCTCGAGGTCGGCCAGCATCGTCCGATAAACCGGCACCAGATCGCCCCCAGCGAAGAGGCGCTTCACTTCGTCGCGATCTGGTTTGGCCGTGGTATCCCTCACCCTACTTGGGGTCGCAAATATCATCACCACATCCCCCATTCATCTGTCGACACTCGTCACAAAACAAACCCCCCCTCGCCAATCAAGGACGAGAGGGGGTTCCCGTGGTGCCACCTTGCTGTGCCTGTGTTGAAGCACAAGCACGCTCACTGCGCGCGGGCAGGAACGCCCGCACGCTTCGCTGTGATAACGGTGCGACTCCGGCGTAGGCTACTGGACGGCTTCCCCGTGTTCACCCACACAACTCCCTGAGCCATTCGACATGAGCACAAGTACCGCCTTCACAGCTCCCGGCGGCTCTCTGAACTTGGCGAACATGCCTACTCGTTCAGTTCGACGTCATTGCAATGTATAGTTGTACCGTTTTGTCGAGGATAGCCATCTTGCCCGGTCATGTCAAGGATTTTGTCTCCATGATTGAACAGCAGGATCACGACCGGATGGTCGTGAAACAAGCCCACAGACGTTGATTAAGAACCTGCGCAAGCACCTGCTAGCTAAGCTTGAGGCTTATCAGATGAGACGCCGTTCGCTATACTTAAGCGGAAACTTTGTTCTATAGGAAATGCCGCTCTGATGCTCACCAATCAGCAGATCGCCAGCATCTTCGACGCCATCGCCGACATGCTCGAAATCCAGGGGGAAAGCATCCACCGTGTGCTGTCCTACCGCCGCACGGCAGAGACCGTTGCGGACTATCCGCGCGAAATGCATGTCGTCGCGGCTGAAGGCGAGCTGACAAGCATCCCCGGCGTCGGCAAGGTGTTGGCAGAAAAGCTTCAAGAGTTAGTGGACACCGGCTCTTTGGAGTTTTACGAGCGGCTGAAGAGCGAAATACCCGCAGGTGTCGTCGAGATGCTTCGGGTGAACGGCGTCGGCCCTAAAAAGGCACGCATGTTCTGGCAGGATGCTGAAATCACCAGCGTTGATGCCCTCGAAGCGGCAGCACGCGCGGGCAAACTGCGCGAACTGCCGGGCATGGGCGCAAAAAGCGAAGCGCGCATCCTTGAAGGTATCGAGTCGTACCGGCGGCGGCTCGCCAACCCGCGCATACCGCTTGGCACAGCCCTGCCGCTCGGCGAGACGATCCTGATGCACTTGTTGGTTGGCTCAGAGTCAGTACCGCATGCAGTCGCAGGCAGTGCCAGACGCGGTCGCCCGACGGTCGGGGATCTCGATCTCTTGATCGCGAGTGAGCGAGCGGAACCGCTCATGCAAGCGTTCGTCACCATGCCGCAGGTCGCGCGCATCCTCGGCCAGGGCACAAGCAAAAGCTCGGTCGAACTGACGAGCGGCTTACAGGTCGATTTACGTGTCGTCCCCCCAGCTCGTTTCGGCACCGCGCTGCAGTACTTCACGGGCAGCCAAGCGCACAACATCCGGCTGCGCGAGCTTGCGCTCAAGCAGGGTCTCAGTCTGAATGAGTTCGCCTTCACACGTGAGAACGATGATACGGAAATCTTGTGTGCGGACGAAGAGACTGTCTATTCGACACTCGGTCTGCCCTGGATTCCGCCCGAACTGCGCGAAGACTGGGGTGAAATCGAGGCTGCACAAGCCGGCAAGCTGCCCACGTTGATCACCAGCGATGACATCCGAGCCGATCTCCACATGCATACGACCTGGAGCGATGGCGCTCTCAGCATTCGTGAAATGGCCGAAGCCGCTCGACGCCGTGGCCGCGCTTACATCGTCATCACCGACCACTCGCGCAGCGCCGCGATCGCCAATGGGCTTTCGATCGAGCGCCTAATGGCTCAGCAGGAGGAAGTGCGCCGCGTCGATGACGAGATGCGTACAAAGCATGGCTTCCGCGTCTTTCACGGCTCGGAGGTCGAGATCAAAGCGGATGGCACACTCGACTATCCCGATGAAGTCCTCGCGCAGCTCGATTTCGTCATCGCCTCGCTGCATGTGAGCTTGCGCCAGCCTCGTGAACAGATCACGGCGCGGCTCCTCAATGCCATCCGCAGTCCACACGTCGATCTGATCGCGCATCCACGCGGGCAGTTGATCCCAGATCGCGAGGGTGCGGACCTGGATATGGAGGCGATATTCATGGCAGCGGTTGAACACGGCACCGCGCTCGAGATCAACAGCAATCCGGCCAGGCTCGATCTCGAAGCTCAGTACGCAAAACGCGCAGCCGAACTCGGTGCCCGCATCTGCATCGATACCGATGCACACAGCGAAAGCGACATGGATCTGCTGCGCTTCGGCATTCTGACAGCGCGTCGAGGTTGGATCGAACCGGCCTCCGTTATCAATACCTGGCCAGTCGAACAGTTCCTCAATTGGGTGCGGTCGCGAGGGCAGTGACGATGCCTGATCTGAAAATTCCCGATCCCGATCCACGAGACCTCGACGGCACACAGCCGGGCAAACCGGTGCGCATCCCCGCGCCGATCCCGTCTCAGCCGCCCCAACCGCCGCTGCCACCGCGCCAGCGGCAGCCGAAGCCTGTGGATAAACGTAAGCGCGAGCAGTCGAATGGCCAGGCGCGCACAAGACGCCGCAGCGGGCTGTATCTGCCGATCTGTGCTGCTCACGCTTCTGATGGTGACGGGGATCGCGTTCACGATTGTGGCGCTCATTTTCGCGCTGGGCGGCAGCAGTACGCCCGGAGGCGAACCGGTGTTGGTCATTATCACGGCGATGCCGACCAATACACCACCCATCGCGCAGTTCGAACCGACATCCGCCGTTCCGACACTGCCAGGCATCAATGCCAGCGTGCCACAATTCCCGCTGGAAGGACCGACATTGGTGCCCGTCGTCCTCAGCCCGACGCCGCTGCCGCTCGCGATCGGCGTGCGCGTGCGCCCATCAGGCGACGGTGTGAACGTACGCCCCACACCCGGCACAGATAACACACCGCTCTTTGTCGCCAACGCTGCCGATGTATTTACCATCGTTGAAGGCCCGGTCGATGTACCTGCCAATATCGTCAACCCTGTCTGGTGGCGGGTGCAGGATGTGCGCAACCCAGAGCGCGCTGGCTGGATTGCGGGCAACCTGCTCATCGTCGCACCTCCGGAGTAGAAGACCGTGACCCCAGACTCTGCTGCCAAGCGTGCCGCTCAACTGCGAGAGGAACTGCAAACGCACATTTACCGCTACCATGTCTTGGGACGCCCGATCATTACGGATGCGGAATACGACGCGCTCTATCGTGAATTGGTGCAGATCGAAGCTGAACATCCGGAGCTGGTCACACCCGACTCGCCGACCCAGCGGGCTGGCAGCGATCTTTCGGACGAGTTCGCGAAGGTCACCCACCCGGCGCCGATCCTGAGCTTGTCCAACGCTTACACCGAGGACGACCTGCGCGCGTGGGAAGAACGCAACCTGAAGCTGCTGCCTGCTGGCACACAGCTCACCTACACCCTCGAACCCAAACTCGACGGTCTCACCATCGTGCTCACCTATCAATCGGGGGTGCTCGTTCAAGCGGCGACGCGCGGCAATGGGATCATCGGTGATGACGTGACGCCGAACGTGCGCACCATCAAGAGCATTCCGCTGCGGATACCCGTCGATACATCCCAGCCCGCTGCCCCAGATCGACTGACCGTGCGCGGCGAGATCATGTATCGCAAACGGGATTTCGAACAGCTCAACCGCAGGCAGGCAGAGCAGGGACTACCGCCATTCATCAATGCCCGAAACGCAGCATCGGGTGCGCTCAAACAAAAAGACTCGCGCATTACGGCGGCGCGCCCGCTGACCGCATTCATCTATGGCATCGTCGACGCGAATGGGATAACGCTGAATTCACAGTGGGAAACGTTGGAATTCTTGCGGGATATGGGCTTCCAAATTGCGCCGGAGGCGGCTCATTATCCCACGTTATCCCACATAATCCAACATTTACCCACATGGGAATCCCGCAGACATCAGCTCGAGTACGATATCGACGGCGTTGTCATCAAGATCGACGACCTGCGGCTGGCGCGTGAATTGGGTGTCGTCGGCAAAGACCCACGCGGCGCGATCGCGTACAAATTCGCGGCTCAGGAAGGCACGACCAAGCTCCTTGGCGTCAGCTTCAGTGTCGGGCGCACTGGACGGGTCGTCCCTAATGCACAGCTAGAGCCGGTCTTCATCGGCGGCGTGACCGTCAGTAATGCTACATTGCACAACTTCGACTTCGTCCGCAGCCTCGACATTCGAGTCGGTGATACCGTTGTCGTTCAGCGTTCAGGTGATGTCATCCCATATGTCGCCGGGCCGATCGTCGATCTGCGCACCGGTGCAGAGCAGCCGATCCTGCCGCCGCAGACCTGCCCATTCTGCGGCACGCCGATCGTGCAGCCGGACGGTGCTGTTGATTACTATTGCCCGAATGTCTACTGTCCGGAGCGGATTTATCGGCAGGCAGAGTTCTTCGTTTCGCGAGGTGGGCTGGATATAGAGGGCGTCGGCAGCCAGACGATCAAACGCCTGATCGACAAGGGTTTGATCCGCGACGAGGCCGATCTGTTTTCGGTCACGCGCGAGCAGCTCTTGGAGCTTGAAGGTTTTGCGGACAAGAAGGCGGATAACTTCCTGGCGGGCATCGAAGCGGCGAAAACTCGACCGCTAGCACAGGTGCTCACTGCACTCGGCATCGACGGCGTAGGCAGCACGATCGGAGCAGCGCTGGCCGATCACTTCGGCAGTATTGACGCGATCACGGCTGCCAGCGTCGAGGCCATTGACGAGATCGAGGGCATCGGTGATGTGCTGGCACTGAACATTCATAATTGGTTCAATGACCCCTATCACCGCGAAGTGCTCGAAAAACTCCGCCGGGCCGGGGTGAATATGACGGCTGCGCCGCGCGAGATGGCGGGCGACCAGCTCAAAGGGCTGACTTTCGTCCTCACGGGTACGCTGCCCACACTCAGCCGCGAGGCAGCAGAAGCTTTGATCGAAGCGCACGGCGGCAAAGTCACGAGCAGCGTCAGCAAAAAGACGAGCTACGTCGTCATGGGTGACTCGCCGGGGAGCAAGGCCGACAAAGCCCGACAGCTCGGCATTCCGATCATCGGCGAAAATGAGCTGCGCAAGATGGTGAGCTAGTGAACACTGGCTCGCATGTACCAGCCTGTTGAAAGTGAGAAAATCGATGCCGGAACACGCAGTCGTCACCCTCAGACAAGGGCGCGAAAAGCCGATTCTACAGCAGCATCCTTGGGTCTACTCTGGAGCGATCGCTACTGTACACGGCAACCCCTCCCCCGGCGATATCGTCACGGTTACTACCAGCGATGGCGCATTCCTGGCGCGCGGCTATTGGAACCCGCATTCGCAGATCCAAGTGCGCATCCTGACGTGGAACGATGAACCGATCGACGAC
>CAYTME010000200.1:6441-6710 GCA_964438415.1 uncultured Pleurocapsa sp.
GTGGTGGCTGCTTCGTTTGCAGAGGGCAGTCGCTGCCCGTGCGCATCATCCGGTACCCAACGCCATCCGGCTCGTCAACGCAGAAAGCGATTTCCTTCCCGGCCTGATCGTTGACCGCTATGCCGATTTTCTGGTGATCCAAGCGCTCACACTTGGCATCGACAAGCGCAAGATGGCTTTGGTAGAGCAGCTCGCCCGCCTGGTGCAGCCGGCGGGAGTCTACGAGCGCAGCGATGTCGATGTACGTCAAAAAGAGGGCTTGGAGCCGG
>CAYTME010000200.1:6864-7140 GCA_964438415.1 uncultured Pleurocapsa sp.
GCTGATGCCGCTCGCCCTCGAGCCGGCCAACAACTTTCGTTTCATCAATTTGTTCAGCTATACCGGCAGCTTCGGTTTGCACGCACTCGCAGCCGGCGCCGGCTATGTGCTTAACGTCGACTCCTATCGAGAGGCTCTGCAAACAGCCGAGCAAATGGCCGCCGCGAATGATCCGGCATGGAAAAAACGCAGTGACTATATGATGGGGGACGCCTTTCAACTGCTGCGTGAGTATGCACAGACGGGTGAAGTATTTGACGTGGTGGTGCTCGATCC
>CAYTME010000200.1:7182-7398 GCA_964438415.1 uncultured Pleurocapsa sp.
GATAGGGCCGCACGCGGGTACAAAGACCTCAATCTACACGCCTTCAGGATCATCCGTCCAGGCGGCTACTTGATGACCTTTTCTTGCTCAGGGGCGATCAGCGCCGACCTGTTCCAAAAGATCGTTTTCGGTGCGCTGGCCGATGCCCGACGGCAGGCGCAGATCGTCAAGCATTTGGAGGCGGGGCCAGATCACCCGGTCGCTCTCACCTTTCCA
>CAYTME010000201.1:0-6824 GCA_964438415.1 uncultured Pleurocapsa sp.
GCACGGCGTCTTCTTGGCCGGCGATGCCGCGCGCCTCCGACAGTTTTTGAAGAAGATCCACGTCGGTCATCAGGCCGGACTCTCCTCAGGCTTCCGCTCGTCCCACATCAGCGCGGTCAGAAAATCGGCATCCAAATCGGCGATGAACTCCGCCAGCAGACGCCCCAACCGCTCCAGATCGCGCATGTCCGCCGTCTCGACCGGCGAGTGCATATTGCGCAGCGGAATCTCTAAAAGCGCGGTCGGAACGCCGGTCAGCGCCACCTGGATCGCCCACGCATCGGTGCCGCTCGCGCCGGGGATCAAGTCATCTTGCAGCTTGATCTCCAACCGGCGGGCGGTCGCCTTGATCTGCTCGTTCAGCTTCGGGTGAAAGTTCGGCCCGATACCGATCGCCGGGCCGCCGCCCAGTTCCGACGTCTTCTCATCGGGCGCACCGGGCTGCTTGGCGAAGGTCACGTCGAGCGCGATGGCGATCTCCGGCCGAATGACATGCGCCGCCGTCTTGGCACCGAGCAGCCCGCTCTCCTCCTGAACAGTCGCCGCGGCGTAGACATCCCAGCGGTGATGCAGCCGCTGCAGGTGATGCAAACAGGCGGTCACCGCGGCAACGCAGATGCGGTCGTCGAGCGCTTTGCCCGCGACACGATTGGCACCCAAATCGATCAGCGGCGCATCGAGCGTGATCACGTCGCCGATCTGGATCAGCGCCTCGGCCTCGGCAGCGGGCAGCCCGACATCCACGATCAGCGAGTCGTAATCGACGTAACGATTGTTGTTGTTCCCAGGCTTGAGCAGATGAGGCGGCACAGTCGCCACCAAGCCGGGTACCGGGCGGCGGCCGTGCACGATGACCGGCTGCGCCGGCATGACACGGTTATCGATGCCCGCCACACGCTGCACATAGACGAAGCCATCCACCACATCGCGCACCATGAGCGCGATCTCGTCCATGTGCGCCGCCAGCATGATCCGGCGCGCTGTCGCGCTGTCGCGCGTCGCCCGTTTGATGCCGATCAAGCTGCCGAGTCGATCCTGCTCGAAGCCGTCGACCAGCGGTTCCCAGGCCGCCCGGATCAGTTCGCGCACCGGCCCCTCATGTCCTGACGGGCCGGTCGCTTCGGTCAGCGTTTTCAGGTGTGTTTTCAGGTCGAACACGCGATCCACCTTCTTCACATGTGCGCACGGTCGAGACGGATCATCATGCCTCCTTGGTCGGCTCCTCGGTGGGGATGTCGATCGGGGGCAGCGGTGTCGCCGATGGCAGCGCTGGGAGCGGCGTTTCCGTCGGCAACGCCGGGGTGGGCGATGGGAACACGAACGGTGTCTCGGTCGGCGGGGCGCGGGTCGGGAACGGCGTCAGCGTCGGCGCGAGCGTGAGCGTAGGAAAGATGAACGGCGTCGGCGAGAGGATGCGCGTCACCGCCGGAGGGAAAAACTGCCCCGGCGTTGGCTGAATCGGGCTGAACGGCGTCCCCGTCAGCGGCAGCGGCGTGATGACCTGCGGCGGTGTGCGCGTCGCGTTGGCCGCCTGGGGTGTGAAGGTCGCGGTCGGCGTCCCTCTAGCCGGCGGTATGCCGGCAGCGCCGCGTTGGGGCGCGGTCGCCCAGAGCAGGAAGCCCGCGCAGTAGCACGGCAGCGTCGCCAGGATGATGGCGAACAGCACGATCCGCAGGGTGCGCCGCCGACGTTCGATTGCAAGCACTTGATCCATGCACCTAGTGTCCTCGATGCGCGCTCATGGGCACGATCATAGCACCGTTCGCGCGAACTGCCATGTCATCCTCGGCTGCGCTCACAGTGCGCGCACCTGATAGAGCGCCCCGTCGGCGAAGCCGCGCTTGCGATAATACCCGCGTGTGCCGACGGCGGAGATGACGGCCAGACGCCGGCAGCCCTGCGCCTGCGCGATCGCAGCCGCCCGTTCGATCAGGCGTGTCCCCAGACCGATGTGCTGCGCCCGCCCGCCGCCGCTTTCGCCCAAATCGAGCGCCTGGCCGTAAACATGCACCTCGCGGATGATGGCGGCACCCTCCAGCTCGTCGGTCAGCGGCGGCGTGACCGGCAGCAGCAGGCGTAAAAAGCCCGCGATCTGGCGCTCAGCGGTGATGAACTGGAGAAAACGCTCCTCGCCGACCGATGTCCGATAGCTCAGCTCGTCGAGGCGCAGCGCCGTCGGATCGACCGCCGCGAGACGCACCTCGCGCGCGCGGATATCCATACAGCGCTCGCCGCGCCGACGCAGTTCATCATCGACGATCTGGCGGAAATTGGTCAGCTTGTTGCCGGTCACGATGTCGGTCGAGGGAATGTCGCGGATCACACGCGTCAGCCGGCAGTACTCAGGCGTCGCTTTGAAACACTCGACCAGCACGTGCAGCAGCTCATCGTGTGTGTAGGGCCGCCACTCGCCCGCCTGATGGCAGCGCATCAATTCGGCGCTCTCGATCAGCGAGCAGGGGTAGACCTTGAGTTCGTCTGGGCAGAAGTCCGGGTCGCGAAACATGCGCCTGTAATCCTCGATGTCCAGCTCCGGCGTCGAGCCGTAGAGATTCGGCATCCAGTGGGCGTGGATCTTGAAGCCCATGCGCCGCAGCAGACTGACGGCGCGCCGCGTGGCCGCCACCGTGTGACCGCGGCGGTTCTTGCGCAGCACCTCATCGTTCAAGCTCTGAAAGCCGATCTGCACTTTCGTGCAGCCGAGCCGGCGAATGCGCAGGACTTCCTCCGGGCTGATGTGATCTGGCCGCGTTTCGATGACCAAACCGACGCAGCGGCAGGCGGCGCTTTCATTGTCGCGCTGCGCCGCCTCCAGCTCATCCCAGGTCGCGTACTCGTCGATCGGCGACCGCGGGCGCAGGCCAGCGGCGACCTCGTCGGCCAGTTCGCGCGAACGGCGCATCTCGTCTTTGTAAACCGACTGCACGACTTGATTGTACGTCCGCTCGAAGCGCGCGCCGTCGATGCGGGCGTCGGTCTTGTTGCGCTCCGGGTGGAGCTGCGACGCCTCGCGCAGCGCCGCCTCGACTTCCGCGGTGCGGTCGACGCCTGCACCAAAATCGTGCAGCGCGTCGAAAATACGCCGCACGAACCAGATCTGGTAGCTTTCCGGGTAGAACGACCAAGTGCCGCCCAGGATGATGACCTCGATCTTGTCGGTCGGATGGCCCGTTGCGTAATAAGTCGTCAGCCGTGAGTAGGTCTGCAGGTACGGATCGAAGCTGTTTTGCTCAGCGCGCTGCGCACCGGGTTCGTCCGAGAGGTAGCTTTTCGGCATTCGCACATCGTTCGGGCAGAAGATGCATTCGCCTGGGCATGGGAACGGTTTGGTCAGCACCGTGACCGGGGTCACGCCGGAACTGGTGCGCACAGGCTTCAACCGCAGTCGCTCGATGACCACCTCATCGAACGGCGGCAGGCCATCCTGGCCAGCGAAGGCGCGGTAGGCCTGGATCAGCTCATCGCGGCTGAACTGGCGCCCCGCGCGTTTGGCCTCGGCGCGCACCAGCCGCTGGATCGCATCTTGATCGGCCTGGGGCTGCGCGATGATGGCCTGCAGCAGCCGAGTCAGCGGCGCGCGCTGCTGCTCCAGATCGAGCGGCGGTTTGATCCTCAAAGCGTCTTACACCTGCTCCTCTTCACCCATGCGCATTGTAGCAGAGGTCGATCCGCCGATACAGAGGCTCAGCTCTCGAAATCTTCGTCGAAGAAGCGGTTCTTCGCTTTCTCGCGCATGTCCGCCGCAGCGTACGCCTCCAGACCCGCGAGTTCGACTTCGAGACCGCCCCACTGCCTTGCGACCAAATTGTAGAAGAACGCGAACAGCGCGGCGCTGATGCCGCCGATGATGGCGTAGATGATTGTGCCGCACACGAGCAGCGTGCAGAAGCCGGCCAACCCCGCCAGGCCGAAAAACGACGACTCTGGCAGGGGTGCGCCGCCGCTGAAATCGCTGCTCATGCTGAACAGGCTCGAAAAGATCGCGGCTTGAAAGATGCCGACGAGCGCAAACACGATCAGCGAAAACAGCCCGGTCACCAACATGCCGATGCGAAAGGCGGAGCCAATCTCGATGCGTTTGATCGTGATCATGACGCGCACATCTCCTCAAAAGATCGCCTATCGTTTCGATTGTAACGGCGCATCAGCCGCACAAACGGTGAGGTTTCCGCTTCAGTCGGCGCTCGGATCGAGCGCGACGGCGCGCACTGGTGAGCCATCGATGCCGCGCAGCTTGAGCGGCAGCGCGATGAACTCGACCTGCGAGGCGCGCAGCTCGCGCAGGTGTGCCAGGCTCTCGACAATCACGATCCCCGCCCCGAGCAGCGCGCGATGCACTGCGATCAATTCCTCTCGGTTTTCCGGCAGCAGGGACGCGACCGAAGGCGTCTCGACGCCCAACAGCCAGATCGCGCGCGCCGCCAGCCACTCCGCCAGCGCCAGCGAGATGCGCGGAAATGCCGTCCGGTAATCGTCACGGTCAGCATGGGCATCCCAATCGGTGCGCAGCAGCAGCCGCGCTCCGACACCGATCCGGTCGGCATAGGGCTGGAGGTCTTCAGGCGTGATGAAGCTTGAAGGCATTTTGTGCGAAAGATCGATCAGAAGCGCCGGGCCGATGCACCTGCGCAGCTCGACATTGTCGACGCCTGCGCCGTCGTCGATGAAATGCAGCGGCGCATCCAAATGCGTCCCAGCATGGCTGTACAGGTGCAGCATGGTCGTGTTGTAGCGCTTTTCGCTGAAGCGCGAGCGCGGCTCAAACTGCACGCCCTGCATGCCGGGCGCGAACGTCAGACTCAGATCGACCAGGCGCATGAGACGCCCCCTTCCGGCAGTCCGTCCACTCAGCGCGCGTGCCCGCGCAGCGCGGCGATCCGATCGAGCACCGCGCGCGTCTCCTGCGCGATCGCGTCGTAATCGCCCGCCGCGATCCGATCGGCGCGGATCAGATTGCTGCCCAGCCCGACACAGACGACGCCCGCATCGAACCACGCGCGCAGGCTGGCCTCGTCCAAACCGACGCCGCCCGACGGCATGATGCTCGTCCACGGACGCGGCCCGAGCAGCGCCTTGACGAAATCCGGCCCGCCCGCCGCCTGGCCCGGAAAGAGCTTGATGATCTCGACGCCCCACTCCTCCGCCGCCGCGATCTCGTTGACGGTGGCACAGCCGGGTAGATAGGCGATCTTGCGCCGGTTGCACAGTCGGGCGACATCGGGCACGAAAGTCGGCCCGACGACGAAATTCGCGCCCTGGGCGATGTAGAGCGCGGCCGTCGCGGCGTCATCGACCGTGCCGACGCCGATGATCAGATCGGGCTGCTGCGCGCGGCAGCGCTTGACCAGCTCGGCGAAGACGTCGACGGCAAAATCGCCGCGATTGGTGAATTCGAGCACACGGCTGCCGCCCGCGCTCAGCGCCGATGCGATGCGCAGCGACACATCGACATCGGCATGGTTGAAGAGCGGGACGATGCCGCCCCCGATCATTGCGTTGTAAACCGTCAAGCGGTCGAAACGTGCCATAGAGGATGCGCTCCTGATCAGAATCGATGCTCAGAGGCTGCTTTCCGCCAGCAGATCGAACACGGGCTTGAGCGCGTCGTAGGCGGCATTGAAAGCAGGATACAGCCGGTCATAGACGGCCTGCGCCGCCGGGTCGGGCGCGAACACGGCGGAGACGGCGTTCATCTGCTCGCTCATGCTGAAATCGGGATACAACCCGACGCCGATGCCGCCCGCCAGCGCCGCCCCCATCGAGGTCGCCTCCTCCAAAATCGAGAGCCGCTGCACGGGAATGCCGTAGATGCTCGCCATGATCGCATTCCAGAAGCGGCCGCTGGCCCCGCCGCCGATCAAGCGCATGGCCTGAATATCGACCCCCTGCGCCCGGAACGCATCCAAGATGACCCTCAAGTTGAGCGTCACGCCTTCCAGCACAGCGCGGATCATATCGGCACGGGTATGGCGGATGGTCAGGCCGATGAACGCGCCGCGCGCCTTCGGGTTCCAACGGGGGCTGCGCTCCCCCAGAAGGTACGGCAGGAACAGCAGACCGCCCGCGCCCGGCTGCGAGGCATCGGCCTGCAGGTTCATCAGCTCGTAAGCGCTGATGCGCAACCGACCCGCCGCCTCGACCTCGAGCATGCACAACTGATCGCGCGCCCACTGGTACGACGCGCCCGCCGCCTGCATCGTCCCCGTCGGCATGAACATGCCGGGCACGATGTGGGCGAAGGTGAAGGTCTTCTGATCGGGATCGTAGACCGGACGCTCGGTCGCCAGCGCGATCCACGACGACGACCCGATGTAGTTGTAGGCGGCGCCGGCGCTCACCACGCCCGCGCCCGCCGCCGCACACGCGCCATCGCCCCCGCCGATGACGACGGGCGTCCCCGCCGCGATGCCGACTTCATCGGCGACCGAGGGCAGCACCTCGCCCGCAATGGCGATCGACGGCTGGATCGTGGGAAGCTGTGCGATATCGAGCTGCGCAGCGTCGAGGATCTGCGCCGACCAGGTGCCCTGCGCCAGATCGTAGAGGTTCATGCCCGATGCGTCCGATGGATCGGTCACGAACGCACCGGTCAGGCGCGCGATGATCGAGTCTTTGGCGAGGACAAACTTATGAGCGCTGCGGAACACCTCCGGCTGATGATCGCGCAGCCAGAGCATTTTCGTCAGCGAGTACGACGCGCTCAGCCGGTGACCGGTGATGCGGTAGACTTCTTCCGGCGCGATGCGCTCAGCCAGCCAGCGCTCCTGCTCGACGGCGCGCTGATCCGCCCAGATGATCGCGTTGCGCAGCGGACGGGCGTGCTT
>CAYTME010000201.1:6856-7365 GCA_964438415.1 uncultured Pleurocapsa sp.
AACCCATCATCTGCCCGCTGAAGACGATGCAGCCGATCTCGTCCGCCCGCAGACCGGGGACGCTTTTCAGCAGCGCCCGCGTCGAGTCGCAGACCGCCTGCCACCAGTCCTGGGGATTCTGCTCCGCCCAGCCGACCTGATCGTAGCGCGTTCCGTAGGCGAAGAAGCTGCTGGCGATCAGCGCGCCATCGCGGTCATAAAGGGTCGCTTTGTTGCCTGTTGTGCCTAAATCGTGCGCCAAAACGTAGTTTTTCATCGTTCGTCCGAAGTGTCGAAGTTGTCCAATGACCAGTTATATGACCATGATTTTACCGTTATTTCGCGCAGAAACAGCATGTCATCCGCATCGGTTCGCGGCGCTGCGATGCGCTGTCCGCTGCGCCAATCGTAAATCACCAGCATCAGCCGGTAGACACCGCTGCGCAGGGGAAACGGCAGAGTCAGATGGCGCATTTCGCGCTCTGCGCCGCCGGACTGCCAATCGATGGGCGGCGCGCCGTCCACCTGCG
>CAYTME010000202.1:0-2983 GCA_964438415.1 uncultured Pleurocapsa sp.
ATCTTGACGCCGGTGCGGTCCTGAATGCCGCGCACGACTTTGCCGCCCGGGCCGATGATCGCACCGATCTTTTCCGGGTTGATCTTGATGCTGGTCATGCGCGGAGCGTACTCGCTGATCTCCGCACGCGGGGCGGGGATCGTCTGCAAGATCACATCGAGGATCTGCATCCGCGCATCTTTGGCCTGCGCCAGGGCGCGGCGCAGCACATCCTCGCTGACGCCCTTGATCTTGATGTCCATCTGGAGTGCTGTGATGCCCTGGCTCGTGCCCGCGACCTTGAAGTCCATATCGCCCAAGTGATCTTCGAGACCCTGGATGTCGGTCAGGACAGCCATCTGATCGCCTTCCTTGACCAGACCCATCGCGATGCCCGCCACCGGCCGGATGATCGGCACGCCCGCATCCATCAGCGCCAGCGTGCTGCCGCAGACGCTCGCCATCGACGTGCTGCCGTTCGAGCTAAGCACTTCGCTGACGAGGCGGATCGTGTAGGGGAACTTGTCCTCCGATGGGATCATGGCGCGCAGGGCGGCTTCGGCCAGCGCGCCATGCCCGATCTCGCGGCGCTTGGGTCCGCGCAGCGGCGACGTCTCGCCGGTGCTGAACGGCGGGAAGTTGTAATGATGCATGTAGCGGCGCGCCTCTTCCGGGCTGACCGTCTCGATCGACTGCGCATCGCGCGGCGTGCCGAGCGTGGCGATCGTCAGCACCTGGGTCTGGCCGCGCTTGAACAAACCGCTGCCGTGCACGCGCGGGATGATGCCGACTTCGGCGGACAGCGGGCGGATGGTCGTGTAGTCGCGCCCGTCCGGGCGCACGCCGTCGCTGACGATGCGGCGGCGCACCTCTTCGTAGATGATATTTTCGAGCGCCAGCCGCACCTGTTTCAGGTCGGTCGGCGTTTCGCCTTCGGCCAGCGCCTTGTTGGCGGCTTCATATTCGGCGACGAGGGCATCGCGGATCGCGTCGATGCGCGCGTTGCGATCTTCGCGTTCGGTCGTCTCGACCAGCGCCTGGCGGACGGCCGCGCGCGTCTTTTCGGCGACAGCGGCCTGCAGCTCATCGCTGACCGAGAAACGGATGACTTCGGCCTTCGGTTTGCCGATCTCGGCGGCGATCTGCTTTTGGAGCGCGAGCACGGGCTGGATGCTCTCATGCGCCAGCATCAGCGCCTTGATCATCGTCTCCTCGTCGATCTCCGCCGCCGCGCATTCGACCATGTTGATCGCGTCGGCGGTTCCCGCGACGCGCAGGTCCAGGATGCTGTCCTCCATCTGCGGGATGGTCGGATTGACGACGAATTCGCCATCGATCAGGCCGATGCGCACGCCCGCGACCGGCCCATCCCAGGGGATGTCGCTGATCATGAGCGCAGTGCTGGCGGCGATGATGCCGATCATATCGACCTGGTTTTCCTGGTCGTGGCTGAGGCTGGAGAAGATGACCTGCACCTCGTTGCGCATGTCTTCCGCAAACAGCGGGCGCAGCGGGCGATCGACCACGCGCGAGATCAAGATCGCGCTTTCGGAAGGTCTCCCCTCGCGCCGAAAGTAGCTGCCGGGGATGCGCCCAGCGGCGTACAGCTTCTCCTCGTAATCGACGCTGAGCGGGAAGAAATCGATGCCCTCGCGGGCGTGCTTGCTCATCGTCGCCGTCGCGAAGACGACCGTCTGCCCAACCTGAACCGTCACCGCGCCGCCGGCCTGTTCGGCCAGCCTGCCGGTCTCGATGATCAAATCTTGGCCGCCGAGCTGGGTGACATATCGATGTACCGTGCCCATGCTTGTCGCAGTTGCCATTTCATGCTCCTTGACTGCGTTTAAAACACAGACCCGGCAACCAGCGACTGGCAATCACCGCCAAACCCACGCTTGGCGAGGCTTGCCAATCTCTGCGCTGCCGGGTCATTCCACATAACGAACGAAGGGGTGTCGCACGGACACCCTTTCGGATCACATCCTCACGCTTAGCGACGCAGACCGAGTTCTTGCAAGATCTGCTGGTAGCTCTCGCCATTCGTGCGCGCCAGATAGCGCAGGTGGCGGCGGCGCGCCCCGACCAGCTTGAGCAGGCCAACTTTCGAGGCCTGATCCTGCGGGTGGTTCTTCAAATGCTCGGTGAGCTGATGAATGCGCGTGGTCATCAAGGCGATCTGCACCTCCGGCGAGCCGGTGTCGCCGTCATGGCGTTTGAAGCGCTCGATGATCGTGTTCTTTTCGTTCTTGGTGAGTCCCATGCTGTGTCCTCGCGTTCGGATAGGTGATGTCACCGTGCGCGCCGGATCACAGGCGCGCAGGTCGAATGGTCATATAGTACATTTTAGCAGACGTGCGCCTCTGCATCAATCCTGGGCCATGCGGATGCTGTCCTCTGCTATACTCCAGCGCGAATGGATGCCGCCAAAGGAAGACCCACCCAATGCACGCGATCCCCGCCCGTCTGGACAAACTCCGCCGCTTGATGGCGGCGCATCAGCTCGATGCCGTCGCGCTCGTGCCGGGCGCGTCGTTTCGCTATCTGACCGGTGCCGATCATCACCTGATGGAACGGCTGATGCTGCTGATCGTGCCGCTGGACAGGCAGCCCGCCGTCGTCATCCCCAACCTCGAGTCCGATCTGTTCGCCAGTCACGGCTTCGACGCGGCGCAGTTCTCCTGGGTCGATTCCGACGGCTTCGACGATGCGCTCGGCGCGGCGCTGCGGCATCTGGGACTGGGCGATCAGCGCATTGGCGTTGAGGGCAAGCGGATGCGCTTTTTCGAGGCCGAGGCGCTGCGCCGTCACGCGCCGTCGCTGCGGTTAATCGACGCGCAGGCGGCGCTGGCGCAGATGCGGCTGCATAAGGATGCAGACGAGATCGCCGCGCTGCGCCGGGCCATCGCCATCTCGGAGGAGGCGCTTGAACGGACTCTGCGCGCCGTGCGCGCGGGCATGACCGAGATGCAGATCGCTGGGCTGCTCATGCGTCATCTGCTGGAAC
>CAYTME010000202.1:3013-7364 GCA_964438415.1 uncultured Pleurocapsa sp.
GGAACAGGGCGCGCACGGGCTGGCTTTCAATCCTTCCGTGCTGGCGGCGGGAAACAGCGCGCTGCCGCACGGCCACCCGCGCGACGACTATCCGATTCAGCCCGGCGACCCGCTGCTGTTGGATTTTGGTGCGAGCTGCGACGGCTACCATGCCGACATCACGCGCACGGTCTTCGTCGGAGAGCCGACGGATCACGCCCGCGCCATCTATGAAGCGGTGCGCGCTGCCAACTCGGCTGCCCATGATGCGGCACGCCCGGGCATCAGCGCCGACCAGGTCGATCGGACGACGCTCGGAGTCCTGGAGGCGCACGGCTTCCGCGATTACATCGTCCACAAGACCGGGCACGGCTTGGGGCTGGACGTCCACGAAGACCCGTACATCATGCGCGGCAATTGGCAGATGCTCGAACCGGGCATGGTCTTCACGATCGAGCCGGGTTTGTACCAGCCCGGCGTGATCGGCGTACGCATCGAGGATGATGTCGTCGTCACCGCGGACGGCGTCGAGAGTTTGACGACTTTCCCGCGCGCGCTGCGCATCGTCGGGGATGACAGGTGATCCGACGAAAAAGGGGGATGAGGATGCACGGCGCGCATCCCCATCCCGACGACGCTCACCGCTCCGGCGCGACGGAGAAGCTGCGTCCCCACTGACCCCAATTGGAGCTGGTGATCCCGTTCTGACGGCTGCCGCGGTAGCCGCTCTGGCCGGCTTCGATCGTCAGCAGGAAGGTGCCACCGCTGCTGGTGATCACCCCGGCGTGCTGCGCCGCCAGGCAGACCGTCGAGTCGTCGGTGTAGATGCCTGTGCCCCACAGCGAACCGGAGGTGCAGTTCCGCGGGCAGCTCACCAGCAGGGTCGTGCCCGCCGCGCCGGTGATATCGCGCGCGGTGCTGGTGCAGGTCAGTTCGAGGGCGGCTGCTGCCGGCTCCGGCGTCGAGACTGGGTTCAAACCGCCGCCGCCGCTCGGTGTCGGCTTGCCGCCGCTGCCGGTGTCGCTGGTGGCAGAGCCTTCACCGCCAATGATGAAATGAAAGGCCGCGATGTAATCGCCGGTGGTGCGCAGCCGGAAGCTGCTCATGGCGAAGGTGACGAACGTGTCATCGCTGCTCAGGTCGCCCCCCCGGATCGGGACGCCCATCATCGCGTCGAATTGATCCGCATTGATACGCCCGCTCGTGCTGGCGATGAACGACCCGTTGAGGTTCTCGTTGACGCCCCAGCAGCTCGTTGTGCCTGCGTCGTCACAGGCGACCACTTCATTACCGTTCAGCACGACGGTTTCGAAATTGTCGTCGATCACATGTAGGTACGGATCGAGACTCGGGCTGATGCCGATCATGTATGCGAAAAAGCCGATCCCCATGTTGCGGCTGAGCGTGACGTTGAACGGATCGCCTGCGCCGTCGTTCGTCGTCACGCGGAAATCTTCGATCAGGAGCAGAAATTCGCCATCGGCTCCCTGATAGCCGCCGACGACGATGCGGACATCGGCAAAACCGCTGGCGCGATTGGTGAATTCAATTTGTGGATTCAGGTTGGATGCCGCGATGCGACCGGTCGAGGGCAGGTTGGCGGAGTAGCGTTCGGCGGTCGTCGAGTCGTCTACACACAGGCTCTCGCCGGTGTCGAACGCGACCCCCATGATCGGGTCGAAACCATCGATGCCGAGCGCAGTTGCCCGGTAGGTGCCGGGGCGGACGTTGACGACGACTTCGATGCCGTTGGTGATGTCCGCACCTTGCGGACAGTCGAAGCGCACGCCTTGAGCCGATACAGGTAGGGCTGCTGCCAGCAGCGCGAGCAGGACGACAGCCAGCAGCGGGAACCTGAATCGTGGCATTGGGTACTCCTCTCTACATGTGTTCGGGCGCTTCCATCCGCGTGGGTACGGATGTCTAGACTAGTGTATTACAAAACGTGAAGCTCACGCCGGCTGAGTTTTGTTTTTGCCGCGCGCTACCTTGCCGACGACGAAACGGCAGTGAGACGCGCCTGCGGCTCGACATTCGACTTCGCTCACGATCGGCATGGCTTGTCCGGTCGCAGCCGTCAGACAGCCTTGGATCAGGCCGGTGAAAAGATGGCACACGGGCATCTGCGCGCCCTCGTAGACGAACGGGCTGTTCTCGACCGTCATGTGCGGGATGGCGGATGCTGTTTCGACATGAACGACTTGATCGCTCAGCCGTGTGAAGACGCCCGCCAGCACTTGCAAAGCGACCGATGTGCGCGTATCGACCGGCAGGTGCTGAAATGCGGGGTCGGTGAAAGCGGCGAACGCGCCGATATCCGCCATGCGCGGATTGAACCAGGCGCGCCCGATCGTCAGCGCGAGTCCGCGCGCCCCTTGGTCACCGTAGGTTTTGAAGAGCGCGTGGTTGAGCGCCGCCAGATGATCAAAAGGATAGGTGCGTTCCAGCGAGTCATCGGGCAGTGTGTCGGTCAGCCCAGCCTGCTCCAGCAGCAGAACGGTGCTGAATTCGCCCAGCTCAGCCTGCATCGCCAAGATCAGGCGGCGGGCGAAGCGACTGGGATAACAGCGTGTCGTCGAGCCTGCGTTCAAGACGCCCCGATCCGCGATGAAGACTTCGACATGGGCACCGCCGTGCTCAAATCAACGGTTCGAGATCGGCCTTCGCACGGGTGATTTCGAGGAAGATCAAGCCGAGGCGGGCTTCTTTGCGCGCCAGCACGGTCAAGACGGCCTCATCGCCGATCGAAGTCAGGATGACGTAGCCATTTTCGCCTTTGACGTAGAGCTGCTGGAGCAGACCGCGCCCCAACTCGGTGGAGATCCGCTCGCCCAGAGACTGCATGGCCGCCGACATGGCGCTCACCCGATCCTCTTCCGTGCCCGCCGGCATCAGTGAAGCGATGCTGAGGCCATCGACGCTGACGATGGCGGTCGCTTCGACATCGCCCGAGCTGGATTGGAGATCGCGCAGGCGACTTTCAAGTAGTTCTTTGCGGGATGCCACGTATGCTTCTCCTTTTGCGAGCCTGTGCACTCAGTATAGAGCAATCGTTAAGGCCAGCGCAAGCGGTCGAAACTTGAGACTGTGAGGGCGACGCGTCCGGCGAGTCTTGATGGAGAACGTCGTTTGCGCTGCGGCTTTTGTGTTAGAATGTCTTTACGGTTCACAAGTAATTTCAAGTTCATGCTGACCTTGATGTACTGGTAGCGCAGATTCGACTGGGGTGTCCGGACCTGCGGCGTCTCGTGTCGCAGGCTTTATCAAGCACAAGGGAGCTACGCCTATGCGACGCCTGATCCTCATCTCCGTTGTTCTCGCCCTGCTCGTGCTGGCTGTCGCGCCGGCCGCAGCGCAGCCTGGCGCCACCACGTACACCGTGCGCCCCGGCGACTCGTTGACCGCGCTCGCCCAACGCTACGGCATCACGCTTGAACAACTGGCAGCGGCCAATAACCTGACAGTCACGACGCGCTTAATCGTCGGCCAGCAGCTCGTCATCCCGGTCGCCGCGCCTCAGCCCGGCGCGCTGGGCACCTACCGTGTGCAGCCTGGCGATACGCTGTCGTCGATCGCCGTGCGTTTCCGCACCACCGTGCAGAATCTCGTCGCCCTGAACGGCATCGCCAATATCAACCGCGTGTTTGTCGGTCAGGTTCTGGTCGTGCCGACTGTGCCTGTGCAGCTCCCGCAGCCAGTGCCGCCTACTCATCCGCCGCAGGTTGGGACGTTCTATCATGTTCGCTATGGCGACACGCTGCTGCGTATCGCGGCGCGCTTCGGCGTTTCGCCCTGGTCGATCGCTGAGCTGAACGGTATCTACAATCTCAACCGCATCTACGCGGGGCAGGTGCTGCGCATTCGCTGAGCGCGCTGGCGTTTCGGCGATGCCCCAAACATGCGGTACGGATGATACGAAGCGCGTCCCTGTGCGAGCACATCATCAGGGACGCTCCGAAGTCATCCACCTCACCATCGAGCTGCTTGCGCGCACATCGATCGCGCTCACAACGACTTACCTCAAGGAGAACGCCGTATGCGTCGTATCTTAGTGCTGATTTCGGCACTGCTGCTGCTTGCGTTGATCATCCCATCGGCTGCCGCGCAGTCTGGGCAAATCATTCATGTCGTCAGCCGCGGCGAGAATCTGTTTCGCATCGCGCTGCGCTACAACGTCTCGGTCTCGGCCATCGTTCAGGCCAACGGCATCGCCAACCCGAACCTGATCTTTGTCGGCCAGCAGCTCATCATCCCCACCGGCGGCGTGCCGCCCGTGCCCCCGGCGACGCCCACCCCGGTACCGCCCGGCCAGCCGACGCCGGTGCCGCCGCTGCCGCCGCCCGGCGCGGCCGCCTACCTCGTTCAGCGGGGC
>CAYTME010000203.1:0-2917 GCA_964438415.1 uncultured Pleurocapsa sp.
TTGAAGGTTTCCGGCGCTTCGCTCAAGATATCCGGCTCGTAAGCCTTGATGCGGATGACGGCGTGCGGGCAGACCATCGCGCATTTGCCGCACTGGATGCAGATCTCCGGGTCCCAGACCGGGATTTCCAGCGCCAAGTTGCGCTTCTCGTACTGCGTTGTGCCGCTCGGATAGGTGCCATCGATCGGCAGCGCGCTGACGGGCAGCAGGTCGCCGCGCCGGGCGATGATCTCGCCGAGCACATCGCGCACGAACACAGGCGCATCGGCAGGCACCGGGCTGATCAGCTCTTTGGTCGAAGTCACTCGGTCGGGTATCGGCAGCTCGTGCAGATGGCTGAGCGTCTGATCGACCGCCCGCAGATTCATCTCGACGATCTCTTCGCCCTTCTTGCCGTAGGTCTTTTCGATCGACTTCTTGATCTCCGCGATCGCTTCGTCGCGCGGCAGCACGCCGGAGACGGCGAAGAAGCACACCTGCATGACGGTGTTGATGCGCCCGCCCATGCCGGCCTCGCGCGCGACCCGGTAGGCGTCGATCGTGTAGACCTTGAGCTGTTTACGGATGATCGTCTCCTGCATCGTGCGCGGCAGATGATCCCAAACCTGCTCAGGCGGGTAGGGCATATTGAGCAGCAGCACGCCGCCAGGGACAAGCTCGGCCAGCATGTCGTAGCGCTCCAAGAAGATCGGCTGATGGCAGGCGACGAAATTGGCACTGCTGATCAGATAGGGTGCGCGAATCTCGTCCGGCCCGAAGCGCAGGTGTGACACGGTCGTTGAACCCGATTTTTTCGAGTCGTAGACGAAATAGCCCTGCGCGTAGTTGGGCGTGTTTTCACCGATGATCTTGATCGAGTTCTTGTTCGCGCCGACGGTGCCATCGGCACCCAGGCCGTAGAAGATGGCGCGCACGACCGAGTCCGGCTCGATCGAGAAGTCAGGGTCGAACGGCAGGCTCGTGTGCGAGACATCATCATCGATGCCGATGGTGAAATGGTTCTTCGGCACCGGCTGAGCGAGGTTGTCGAAGACCGCCTTGACCATCGCCGGGGTGAATTCCTTCGACGACAGCCCGTAGCGCCCGCCGACGACGCGTGGCGGCTGGCCATCCCATTCCTCGAAGAAGGCCGTGACCGTATCGAGATAAAGCGGCTCGCCCGGCCCGCCCGGCTCCTTCGTCCGGTCGAGCACGGCGACGGTGCGCGTGCTGGCCGGGAAGGCTTCGACGAAGCCGCGCATTTCGAACGGGCGGTACAGGCGCACCTGGACGACGCCGGTCTTGGCACCGCGCGCGTTCAGATAATCGACCGTCTCGCGCACGGTTTCACCGCCCGACCCCATGATCACGATCACGTGCTCGGCATCCGGCGCGCCGTGATATTCGTAAAGCTGGTAGGCGCGCCCGGTCAGCTCGGCGAAACGCGCCATCGCCTGGGCGACGATCTCGGGACAGGCGGCGTAGAACGGGTTGACCGTCTCGCGCGCCTGGAAGTAGACATCGGGGTTTTGCGCCGTGCCGCGCACAACAGGGCGTTCAGGCGATAGGGCGCGCGCGCGGTGTTCGGCGATGCGATCTTCGTTGAGCAGCGAGCGGACCGTTTCGGGTTCAATCAAAGCGATCTTGTTGATCTCATGCGAAGTGCGAAAGCCGTCGAAAAAATGGAGGAACGGCACCCGCGCTTCGAGCGTCGCCGCGTGAGCGATGACGGCGAAGTCCTGCGCTTCCTGCACCGACGCGGATGACAGCAGCGCCCAACCGGTGGCGCGCGCCGCCATCACATCGCTGTGATCGCCGAAAATCGAGAGCGCCTGCGCCGCCAGCGAGCGCGCCGCGATATGAAAAACGGCCGGGGTCAGCTCACCAGCGATCTTGTACATGTTCGGGATCATGAGCAGCAGCCCCTGCGAGGCCGTGAAGGTGGTCGCCAGCGCGCCGGTTTGCAGCGCCCCGTGAATGGCACCGGCTGCGCCGCCTTCGCTCTGCATCTCGAATACTTGGGGGATCGTCCCCCACAGGTTGGGTTTGCCACCGGCAGCCCATTCATCCGCCCACTCGCCCATCGGCGAGGCGGGCGTGATCGGGTAAATGGCGATGACTTCGCTCACCATATATGCCACCCGCGCGGCGGCTTCGTTGGCATCGATGGTGATGTACACAGGTGATTCCGCCATAGCTGATCCTATCTGCTTGTATTTCAGCGGCACCGAGCAGCACCGCAGACTCCTCACCCGATCCTACTCGTGAGGCTTGGGCAGCAGACAGTGATGGTTGTAATCACACATCCGTAGCATTTGTCTGAAGTTGCCGCATTTGGATGTGTGGAAAGCGGCGGCGAGGCGTGTGCGGGGAGATCGGCTTGCTGGGGCGGGCGGGACGGTTGGCCAGCCGCCCCGCCTGATGGGCACCGATCTTAAGCGGTCACCGCTTGGGCGAACTTGGGCAGCACATGCGCGCCGTATTCTTCGACCATGCGTTCTTCTTCGCCGCACATGAGGTAAATATTGAACTGCGTCACGCCGACGGAAGCCAGCTCGTGCATCTTGGCGACGTGGACATCGACATCGCCCAAGACGCCGAAGCTGTCGATGATCTCGTCGCTGATGAAATCCAGATGATCGGCATCCTTGTCGGCGTGGTGACGGTAATCGTAGCCTTTGCGACCTTCAATATAATCGGTCAAACGTTTGGGCACGCTGTTGCCTTCTTTGCCGTACTTGTCAACCAGATCGGCGACGTGATTGCCGACCATAGCTGGGAACCAGCGCGTCTGCTCGCGCGCTTTCTTCATATCGCCGACCCACACCGGCGCAGCCGACATGACCTTGAAACCGCTCATGTCTCGTCCGGCGGCCTGCCCGGCAGCGAGCGCCTGATCGGTGAACCACTTGACCAACCAGGGATCGGCAAGCTGGAT
>CAYTME010000203.1:2927-7320 GCA_964438415.1 uncultured Pleurocapsa sp.
CAGGCCTTCGGCGTGCTGGCCGGCGGCGGCGAGCGCCTTCGGGCCGTAGGCCGCGAACCAGACCGGCAGCTCGTAACCGGCAGCCCACGGGAGCTGCACCGGTTTGACATCGTCTTCGTAGCTGACCTCCTCGCCGCGGATCATCGCCTTGACCGCGTGGGCGAATTCGACCATCGTATCGACGGTCAGCGGCTTACGCCCCATGACGCGGCGGCTGCTGTCGCCACGGCCAAGCCCCATGTCGATGCGCCCGCCGCTCTGAGCCGCCAGCGTCGCATGAAGGCTGGCCGCGACCGACCAATCGCGCACACCGGGATTGGTCACGCAGGCGCCGAAGCGCATCCGCGATGTGTGTTCCATGCACATCGCCATCGTGACGAAACACTCGCGCCAGAGGATGTGCGAGTCGAAAAACCAGGCATACGTGAAGCCGGCCTGCTCGGCCATCTTGCACAGATTAACCGTGCGCCGGGGATCGATGTCCCCTTTGAAAGTGATCGCAAATTCCATGAGCCTCGCTCCTACACGATACTGTCCGCGAGGCAAGAATTCTAAAGACTTCATCCGCTTCCGACAAATTTCGCCGACGCCAATGGTGGCAGGCTCGCGCGCGATCTGTCATGATCGGGGCAAAAGGTCTATTCAAATGAGGATAAATGAGGATGGCACATGGACGACCGAGACATGATCGCCGCTGCCCGCGCCTTGATCCGCGCCGAAGCCGACGCCATTGCGCAGATCGCCGAGCGGCTCGATGAGTCGTTCATCGCCGCGGTGCGGCTGGTCGCCGACTGCCGGGGCAAGGTGATCGTGACCGGCGCGGGGACGAGCGGCGCGGTCGCGCAGCGGCTGGCGCATCTGCTGGCGACCTGCGGCGTGACGGCTTTCTGCATCCCCCCGGGCGACGCACTGCACGGCGAGTCGGCCATGCTGACGGCCGGCGATCTGCTGATCGTGTTCTCGAAGGCGGGCAAGAGCAGCGATATCAACGCGTTCGCGCGCATCGCCCGCGAACGCGGCGCGCAGGTGATGACTTGGACGGCATCCCCGCAGAGTGAGCTGGCTATGCTCAGCGATCAGGTGATCCTGATCGAGGTCGATGCGCGCGCGGAAGGTGACGGGCTGCTGCCTTTCGGCAGCACGCTGGCGACTGCCGCCTATGGCGATGCGCTGACGCTGATGGTCAAGACCCTGCGCGGCTTCGACCTGGCGACGCTGGCGCAGACGCATCCGCTCGGCGGCGCGCACGATCTCGCCAGCCAGCGAGCGGGCGAGGGGTGACCGCCGTGCATCCACTGGATCCGTCTCGCCTGCTGTCAAATGCTGCTGCAAATGTCGCCGGCGTGGTATACTCCGCGCTGCCTTTTCTGCGCAGCAACGAGAGCTTGGCCATGCGTACATTTCAAACTCTGAACAGCTTTGCCAGCGACCCCACCACCGGCATCGTCTCCATCGGCGCGGAAGTCGAGGCCGATCTCCAGCCGCGCCTGAGCCTGCGCCGCGAGGGCGACTACATCGCCATCTCGGCCAGCTACGGCCCGATCGAGATCGCGCTGCGCCCGCGCCTTCAGGAGATCGCACGCGCCTTGAAGATGCTCCAGCCGGTCGACGGCCTGCTGACGACGCGCCAGGTCGGCAGCGGCCAAGTTTATATTGCGCTCGGCTTGCAGTCGGATGGCACGCTCTTGCTGCGCCCGACCATCGTCGGCGATGCAGGCGGCCACATCGCCTTCAATCTGGCCTTGAACAGCACAGTGCGCGAGGCACTCTACGCCTGGCTCGGCAGTTAGCTGAGCACGAACACGCCCAGCGTTGCCAGCAGCAGCATACCCGTGAACAGCGGCCAAAACAGCAGGCGCGGGATCAGGTTGTCTTGATAGCGGATGATCCACCAGTTCGGTCGATTGGCGACCAGGAACGTATTGATGCCAACGGCGACGATGGCGACGTACAGCAGCAGGTACAGATACTCCATGTAGGTGATGCCGACCGCGGCGATGCTCTCGCGTAGAGCGGTATGCGCGACGGCGATGACGAAGAAGAGCGCCGCCGCGTAGTTGAGCGTGTTGGTGATCTCCTCTTTGCTGCCGAATTTGCGCTCACCGAGCAGAAACGCGAACAGCATCAGCGCGGCAACGACCCCCGGCAGCAGGTAGGCGATGAACGGACCCAAAAAATTGCGCTGCCAGTAGAGCGTGAACTGCATCTCCGGCAGCGCGATCGTCTGCGCGCGCGCCTCGATGCCGAAGGTCGTGTTGTACGGCTCGGTGCGGTAGCTGTAGAGACTGCGCTGCACCGACCAGTTGTTCACTCTGACCTCGCTGTCGAGACCGGGCAGCAGACGTGGATTGAGCAGATTGTAGGCGTCCAAGTCCGGCGTCAGCACGATCTGACGGTCGAGCGCGAGCGGCGCGATGCGCAGGCGCATGTCGCGACGGTCAAATGGAAAGCGCGACGTGTCGAACGTCTGCTTGAGTTCCACCCCGACATACCAGACGACGATCTCCTCATCGCCCTGTTCAGTGCGCAGCACCTCATCGATGGTGAACTCCGGCCCCAGAAGCTGCGGCAGCGCGAAGCCCTGCGCCTCTGGCGGGAAATCCGCCGGGTAGCGCTGCCAGATGTAACCGTTGAATAGGACGCTCGTCGGCGTCGGGAATTCGACGGACTGGACGAAGACGCCGGTCGGGATTTCGATCAGCGGTTGGCCGGTGAGCGCTGCGCTGGCGCGGAAATCCGCCAGATAGCTGTCGAGCGCCGCCTGCCCCGTGATATTGGCCCGCGTCTCGCGGTCGACATCCGCCATCAGCAGCCAGACGATCGCGATCAGCACGACCGAGATGGCCGCGAAACCCAACGATACGGCCCACAAGCCGCGGCGTTCGGCGCGCTCCGCGCGCATGACGAGCGCGATCGTGCAGACGACCGCGAAGCCAGCCGCCAGCGCGATCGCGACCAGCGCGCGCGCCGATTGTCCCGCGTCCGCTTGGAGTTCAGCTTTGTTGAGGACGATCCCCAGCACCCAGCCCGTCGTCGGCATGGGGACGAGGAACTGCCACGACGTCTCACCGGTCAGCGCATCGACGGTTTCGATGGTCGCCGCCTCGCCCGCGAGCGCGCGCTGAGCCGCCGCCGCCAGCGCGGCTTCGTCATTGGCTGCCGCCTGATCCAAGATCGACGCACGGGCGACGACATCCGGCACCGGGTGTGCCAGAAAGGTGCCGCTGGTCGAGACGACGTAACCGTAGCCCGTCGCGCCCAGTTCGAGCGCGAGCATGAGCGCGCGCAGATCGCTGAGCGAGTAATCGATCGTGACAACGCCTGCCGGCACGAGCGAGCCGCTCTCCGCGTCTTGGCGGAAGAAGGGCACACCGTACTCGATCAGCACCTTCTGCGCGCCGGTGGCGAAGAACGGTTCGTTCCACATCGGACCGCGTTCGAGCGGATGACGATACCAGGCGGTGGAGGCCGTTTCGCTGGGGGGTGCCGTGTAATCGTAGGTCGCGCCGTCGATGACATCGAACGTGCCCCGATCCGTCTTGAAACGGTAATGCTGATACAGCCGCAGTTCGGGATCGTAGACGAACGGCTCGAACGTGACGGCCAGCCCATCGATATCCGGCCGGGCGTCTGTCTCGGCGCGCAGCCGCTCCTGGATGCCGGCGTGAGGCTGCGCGCTCAGATCGTCGGCGAACTGCTGCGCGATCGCCATCACGGCGCCGAAGGCGGCGCTGATCTGCTCGGCGGCGCGCGCCGCTTCGCCACGGGCATGATCGAAGGCGGCGCTTTCCCGCCGCGCGCGCTCATCCAGAAAGCGAGCGGTCAGCAGGAGCGCGAGTGCGCCAGAAACGACCAGGCCAACGACGGCCAGCGTTCGGATGAAAGCGTACGTGTGCTTCATCGAGTTCGTAACGAGGGGCGAACACCGCGGTTCGCCCCGTCGCCCCTCAATCTCCGATCATGCACGGCGGCGTCTTGACACCACGAGCGCGGCGGCGACGAGCAGCAGCAGCAGCAGCGTGCTGCACGCGATCAGCAGCAGGTCGCTGATCACGGTGCGCGCGGGGACGTTGAACTCGACGCTCTGGGTCAGGCTGTCACCGTTCGCATCGGTGACGGTCGCGCTGAAGGTGTGCGCGCCTGCATCCAGCCCCGCGGCGTTGATGATGGCCGTGAAAGGCGCTTCGTCATCGGTGCCGATGTCCTCGCCATCCAGGCTGAAGGCCGCGCTGACGATCTCGACACCCTCGGCGGGCACGATCTCGATCTCGCGCGTCTCATCTGCGATCAGCTCGCCGGCGGTCAGCCCGGCGAAGCTGAAGCCGAGCGCCACCTGCGGCACCGCCGTCGGGGGAACCTCGGTCGGCGTCGCCGTGGGCGGGATAGGCGTGGC
>CAYTME010000204.1:0-7298 GCA_964438415.1 uncultured Pleurocapsa sp.
CGGCAAAGCGCACGGACTCAACTACACGACCGGCTTCGTCAAGTTGATCAGCGATAAGAAATACGGCGAAATCTTGGGCGCGCATCTGATCGGCCCGGACGTGACCGAGCTGCTGCCCGAACTGACGCTGGCGCGCTATGCTGAGCTGACGCCGGAGGAGATCGCGCGCAACGTCCACGCGCATCCGACGCTGAGCGAGGCGATCAAAGAGGCGGCGCACGGCCTCGAAGGCCACATGATCAATTTCTAGGGCAGCATGACCCGGCTGGCCGTCATCGCTGACCTGCACGGCAACCTGCCCGCGCTGGAGGCGATCATCGACGACATGGCGCAGTACGCGCCGGACGCGGTGATCGTCGCCGGCGATATGATCAACTTCGGGCCGTTCTCCGCCGAGGTGCTGCGCCGCATCTTCGATCTCGGCTGGGCGGCCATCCGCGGCAATCATGAGTTCTACCTGCTCGATCACGAGACGCCGCGCGCGCCCGATCACTGGCGCACGTATACGACGCCCGGCTGGCTGCGCCGGACGATCCCGTTCGACCTGCAGCGGCGCGTGGCCGCGCTGCCGGATACACTCACGCTCTACTATCCCGACGCGCCGCCGCTGCGCGTCGTGCACGGCTACCCCGATACGCACTGGGACGGCATGTACCCCAGCACACCGGATGATGACGTGATCGCGCATTACCGCGGTGTCACCGAGGAGGCGGTCATCTGCGGCCACATCCACCTGACGCAGACGCGCACGCTGCGCCAAAACGGCCGCCGCTGGCAGATCTTCAATCCGGGGTCGGCGGGGCTGCCGCTCGATGGCCGCCCAGGCGAAGCGCCGTATCTGATCTTGGACGGCAGCGCCGAGGGTTGGAAACCGTCATTTGTCCGCGTCTGCTACGACCAGACGCCGCTGATCGACGCGCTCACCAGCGACGCCTACCGCGAGGCGCACGGAGCCTACGCGCCGCTCTACGCCGAGGAGATGCGCACCGCGCGGCTGCGCGTGTGGCCGTTCAACGTCTGGCGCGCCCAGCGCTACCCCGATCTCGACCCAACGCCGGCGATGAGCGCGGAGTTCCTCGCGCTCGGCGACGGAGTCTGGGACTGGACGCACCGCGACTTCTGGCTCAACCGCTAGCGTGGCGTGAAGTCAGCGGGCATTCACAAACAATTCGTGCCCGGCAAGCGACTCGCTCTTCTCAACAGCGTGCAGCTCGACCAACATGCGCACCCAGCCGCCGATAGCAGACCTCTGGTGAGCCGGCTACACTACGGCACCCTTTTCTGAACTCGCCGAGGCTGACGAGCGGCCTACTCACCCGTCGGCAGCCAGATGTTCTTGACCTGCGTCGCCTCGCGCAGATACTCCTCGCCAGCGCCTTGATGCGCGTCGAACCAGTCGCGCGGCTCGCCGTAGCCGACGAACGTGCGCTTCATGTTGTGCGCCGACAGCTCCTCGACCATCGCGCAGCCGGCGGCGTCGCCGAAGTACCACATCGCCGCGACGTCGTCGTGTTCCACCAGCGTCTTGCTCAGATGATCGCGGCAGCCGGTGACGATATTGACGACGCCGCCGGGCACGTCGCTCGTTTCGAGCACCTGGTAGAAATCGGTCGCGCTCAGCGGGTGCGCCTCGCTGGGGATGACGACGACCGTATTGCCGCGCGCGATGCACGATGCGACCAGTGAGATGAACGCCAGCAGTGGGTGCTCGTCCGGGCAGGCGATGCCGATCACGCCGATCGGCTCCGTCACGCCGACGACCAACCCGCGCAGCGGCGTCTCCTGCACCGTGCCGCCGAACTTATCGCAGTAAGCCGCATAGGTGAACAGCCGCTCGATGCTCGCCTCGACCTCGCGCGCGGCGCTTTCGGCGGAACACCCCGTCTGCGCGCGGATGCGCCCAGCGAACTCATCCGCACGAGCGCTCAGGTTCTCGGCGATGTAGTACAAGACCTGCGCGCGGGCGTGGCCGCTCTTCTCCGCCCAGTTCGCCGCCTTGTGCGCCGCCTCGACCGCATCGCGGATATCCTTGCGGTTGCCATCGGCGGCCTGCCCGACGAGCGTCCCATCGGGCGCGAGCACGGGGCGCGTGTAGTTACCATCGCTGCGCACCTGCTTGCCGCCGATGAACAGCTTGGGCGTGCGGTCGATGACCCTCACCCCGTGTCCCTCGCCTTCACCGAGAGGGGCTTGATGTGAGGTGATGCCGATCGGGCCGCCGTGCACGTATGCACCCCATGCGGCAGGGCGGGTGAACTGCGGGCGTGGGCGGGCCTGCCAGCTTGGACGCACATACTCGTACAGCCCCTCTTGGCCGCCCTCGCGCCCGAAGCCGCTCTCGCGGTAGCCGCCGAAGCCCGACGCCGCGTCGAACATGTTGGTGCAGTTGACCCACACGCTGCCGGCCTTGATCTTGCCCGCCACATCGAGCGCCAGGTTGATGTTCTCGCTCCAAATGCTCGCCGCCAGTCCGTAGCGCGTATTGTTCGCCAGCGCGACCGCCTCCGACGGCGTGCGGAAGCTCATCGCCACGACGACCGGGCCGAAGATCTCCTCCTGCACCACGGTCGAGGCCGGGCTGACCTGCGTGATCAGCGTCGGCAGGTACCAGCAGCCGCGTTCGGGCAGCTCGCAGTTCGGCTGAAAGATCTCGCCGCCCTCCTCCTGCGCGATCTTGACCCAGCCCTCGATCGTGCGCTGCTGCATCGGATCGACGATGGCGCCGATATCGATGCCCTTATCGAGCGGGCTGCCGATGCGCAGCGTGTCCATGCGCCGCTTGACCTTGGTGATGAAGCGGTCGGCGATGCTCTCCTGCACGAGCAGACGCGAGCCGGCGCAGCACACCTGCCCCTGATTGAACCAGATCGCATCGACCAGCCCCTCGACCGCCGCGTCTTGATCGGCGTCGTCGAAGACGATGAACGGCGACTTGCCGCCCAGCTCGAGTGAGAGGCGTTTGCCCGTGCCCGCCGTCACGCGGCGGATGATCTTGCCGACGGCGGTGCTGCCGGTGAACGCGATCTTGTCGATATCGGGGTGGGCGGTCATCGCCGCGCCGGTCTGGTCGCCGCCGGTGACGATGTTGATGACGCCCGGCGGCAGGCCGGCCTCATGCAGGATTTCGGCGAACAGCAGCGCCGTCAAGCTGGTGTATGGCGCAGGCTTGATGACGACCGTGTTGCCCATCGCGATCGCCGGGGCGAGCTTCCAGGCCATCATCAGGAGCGGGAAGTTCCAGGGGATGATCTGCCCGACAACGCCGACCGGCTGGTAACCCGCCAGCGCAGTCGGCATGAGCTGCGCCCAGCCCGCGTGATAATAGAAGTGCCGCGCGACCAGCGGCACGTCGATGTCGCGCGTCTCGCGGATCGGCTTGCCGTTGTCCATCGCCTCCATGACGGCGAGCAGGCGCGCGTGCTTCTGGATGTCGCGGGCGATGGCGTAGAGGACGCGGGCGCGCTGGTGGGCGGGCATCCGGCTCCACGGCTCGAAAGCGCGGCGGGCGGCCTGCACCGCCGCATCGACATCCTGCTCGTCCCCATCGGCGAATGCGCCGAGCAGATCGCCGCTGGCCGGTGCGCGGCTCTCGATGTACCGTCCGCTCTGCGGGGCGACCCAACGCCCGTCGATGAAGAGATCGAACCGGCGCCCGTGCGCATCCAGCCAGGCGTTGGCGGCATCCGCCGCCTCCGGCGCGGGGCCATACGTCATCGTGCGGAAATACTCGGCAGCTTTCGTCATGGGCACACCTTCAGCGCCCGCGCAAGATGCGGTCGAACACGAACAGCACCAGCAGCGCGCCGATGAACGCGACGATGATGTCGATCAGGCGGATCGGAAAGACGGTATCGAGCGGCGGCCCGACCTGGATATTGATCAGCGCGAAGACGAAGCCGCCGATCAACGCGCCGACCAAACCGACGATGACGCTGCTCAAGATGCTGACGCGCCCGCGCATGAGCCAGGTCGCCGCCAGACCCGCGATCAAGCCGACGATCACCCACGTGATCACATACAGCGGATTGAACGAAATCGTGACCGTTTGATCCATCCCTGCTGCTCCTTGCCTTGATGTTCCTGAATGACCGCAGCGTGCGCGGCTATTCGGGCGCGCTGAGCGCCGCCATGTCGTCTTCGGTCAGCGTCATGCCCAGGATATTGTAACCCGCATCGACGTAGATGACCTCTCCCGTGATCGACGCGCTCAGGTCGGAGGCCAAGAACAGGGCGCAGTTGCCCACATCCTCCTGCGAGACGAGCTTGCGCAGCGGCGAGGCCTTCTCGGAGTACTTGAGCATCATGCGGAAGCCGGGCACGCCCGCCGCCGCCAGCGTCTTGATCGGCCCGGCGCTGATGGCGTTGACGCGGATGTTCTTCGTCCCCAGGTCGTTGGCCAGATAGCGCGTGATCGCCTCCAGCGCCGACTTGGCGATCGCCATGACGTGATATTTGGGCATGACCTTTTCGGCGGCATAGTAGGTCAGGCTGATGATGCTGCCGCCTTCGGTCATCAGCGGCTCGGCGCGCTTGGCCATCGCGATCAGGCTGTAGGCGCTGATATCGAGCGCCAGCTTGAAACCCTCGCGCGAGATATCGACGAAGCGCCCGCCCAGGTCCTCGCGGTTGGCGAAGGCGACGCAGTGGACGAGCGTATCGATGCGCCCGTAGCGCTGGCGCATCTTCTCGAACACGGCGTCGAGCTGCTCATCGCTGGTCACGTCGGCCTGTTCGACAAAGTCGCAGCCGACCTCCTCAGCCAGCGGCAGCACACGCTTGGCCAGCGCTTCGCCCGCGTAGCTGATCGCGATCGTCGCGCCTTCCTCGTGGAGCTTCTTGGTGATGCCCCAAGCGATCGAGTTCTTGTTGGCCACGCCGAAGATCAGCGCTACCTTGCCATCCATTAAGCCCATCGCAGTCCGCCTTTCGTGCGCAGTTGCTCGTGAATCTTATGGTATCCAACACCCACACGAAAAGCGCGCTACGGTGCTGGCTGGCAAACCGGGCAGAAATGCGTGCCGCGCTGGGCGACCCGAATCTTGTGGATCGACGCGCCGCAGCGGATACACGGCAGTTCCGCTCGGTCGTAGACGTTGAAGTAGTGCTGCGCTTCGCCCTGCGTGCCGTCGGGCTTGCGATACCAATTGACGCTCGCGCCCTCGCGCTCGACGCCATCGGCCAGCGCCCGGCGTATCGCCGTATGCAGCCGCACGATCTCATCGGGGGTGAGTTCAGCAGCGGGGCGCAGCGGGTGGATCTGCGCCAGCCAGAGCGCCTCGTCGGCGTAGATGTTGCCCACACCCGCCAGCACATCCTGATCGAGCAGCGTCGCTTTGATCGCCTTGCGATGCCCGCGCAGGCGCACGGCCAGCACGTCGGGCGTGAAGGCGTCGTCGAGCGGCTCCGGCCCGATCTTGTCGGCGATCTCGTCCAGTTGGGTGACCAGCGCCACGAAGTCGAACTTGCGCGCATCGGAGAAGCGGAGCTGACGCCCACCGTCGAGCTGGGCGCGGAAGTGCAGCCAGCGGTCGGCGTCATGCTGGGCGTCGTCAGCCGCGACGTACAAGCGCCCGGTCATCTTGAGATGGACGACCAAGAGATCGTGGTCGAGCTGGCAGAGGATGTACTTGGCTCGGCGCTCGATGGCGCGGAAGGTCTGGCCGGCGATGCGGGCGGCGAACTGCTCCGGATCGGGCGTGCGGATCGTCTTGGGCCAGTCGTGCCAGATGCCGCGCACGGTGCGCCCGATCAGCGGTTCGCGCAGGCCGCGCACGACGGTTTCGACTTCGGGTAATTCGGGCATGATCTCACTCAACGGACTGGGTTCCTGTCAGCAGCGCGCAGTATACCATGCGCGCGCGGGCCGGCGGCTCGCCCACGCTCAATACATGAAAAGCGAACACCCCGCGCGGCCGCAGGGTGTTCACAAAGTCTTGATGCGTGTGCGGTTGAGCGTCAGCCGCCGACCACGTTCTCCGCAGGGATGAAGATGTTCCGTGCCTGGCACGCGATCCAGACTTCAACAAAGCCATCCTTGGGTGCGCTGGTGTACCACGTCCCCGGCGGCAGGTTGAAACCGGCATAGGTGTCGGCATTCGGCTGGTAGAAGGCGAGCGCACCCGCTGGCACCGGACGGACCGCGAAGCCGGAAGGTAGTGGATTCGCGCACGCATCAGCGCCGGCGCGCGGTATACAGGTGCCGTACGGTCCAAAGCAGCTTCTCAGCACCTGCTGTGTGTCGCAAACATAGGTAACGAGCCATTCGCTGGTGTTCGAGGCGTTAAAAGGCGCCTCGCCGATGTAAGCGTAGAGGGTGAGCACCGTGCCTGCCGGCACGGCCGGAAACGGAAATGCGTAATTGTTGTAGACGCCGCTAAAATTGGACAGGCCTGTCGGCTGTTCGAAGCTGTAGATGACCGCGCCCGTGCCGTCGGTGACGATGCCGCCCTCAGTCACAGCGTTCACCGAGACGAGGCCGATATCCAAGCTGCCGTAGGTGCAGTTCGAGAAGGTGTTGAGGGCAACGCTGGTGGCGGTCGCGGCGGCGAGCACCGACGCGGCCACTGCCAGACTGGCGATGACGACGATGATCAAGACTGCAATCTGACGTCTGTTCAAACGCATCTGCGATCCTCCCTGCCGATAACGCTGATAAAATTCGGAAGTGGGTGCTGATCCGCTCCATCCATCATCGTACGCCAACGCTGCCGTGGGAAAATATAACGTTTCGGATGATGCGATGATCCAGTGGGCGACATTTGGGGTCGTGATCGACGATCTGGTCACCTGGCGTGGTGAGCTGCACATGGGCGTGCTCGGCGGCGGCGGTCCGCAGACGGCTTGGGGGATGGCGGCGGCGCTCGGCGGCGGGGAGTCGGTCGGACTGGCGGCGGGCATAGGGGCGGATATCGAGGCCGACCTGTTCGCACCGCTGCGCGCCGCCGGCATCGACCTGAGCGGCCTGCGCAGCACGGATGCGCCGACTCCGCGTGCCTGGCAGCTCATCGAAGCCGACGGCACGCGCACGCAGGTCTGGCGCGTCCCCATAGAGACGCTCGGCCCCCAGCTCGCGCGCTCATGGGCGCTGCTGCCGCCCGCCTTTCGCACCGCGTCCGGTTTTCACTGGGGCATCCACCCCGAACAGCCCGATCTGGCGCTGGCGCAGACGCTGGCAGCGCGGGGACGTATCGTCAGCCTGGAGGCCTTCCGCGCCCCCGAGCAACCGCTCGCCCCGGCGGCGCTGGCCGCGATCCTGACCGCGTGCGCCGTGTTCTCCACCAGCGAAACCGAGATCTGCG
>CAYTME010000205.1:0-7196 GCA_964438415.1 uncultured Pleurocapsa sp.
CCTGGTGACAACGCTGAGCGCAGCACTGGCCGTCGTATCGGGAGTCCGTGAACTGCAAGAGCGACCGCTGCGTGTGCGCAGCTTGCAAGCGCATCACGCGCGCACGATGTGAGCAGACGGGAGACTGCTCACATGCGCGTAAGCGTTCCGCCGGATATCCAACGCGCCAGCTCGATCTGCGCATCTGCGATCAAACCGAGCACCGTGTCGCGTTCCTGGATCGGCACTGCATCGCCCCAGAGTCGCGTGAGAGAGCCGAGCTGCGCGCGCTTGTCCACGTGTCGGCTCATGACCTCGAGCGCCGCTGCGGCACCGAGGGCATACCGCCGCGGTGTGATCCCGTGCGCCAGCGCCAGACGCATGACGCCGATCAAACGGTCATCCCAGCCCAGTTTTCGTGCCGGGTCACGTCCGACTCTTTCCGTCGTATCGTGAAGATAGGGATTCGTCATGCGCACGAGCAGGTCGTCGGCATAAGCGCGGTAGCCTTCGGGGGTGAACAGCGGATCGACACCTGCATACTTCTGGCATAAGGCGGCACCGCTCTCCTCGACGAAGGCATCGCGCGCGAACTCGATGATGGTGGGCATCGCGCGAAGATCGGCGATCAGCGGCAGCCTGCGCGTTTCCGCCAGATAGGCAAGCAGGGCGTGGGTGGCGTTATGGCCGTAGAGTTTGGCCTCCTCGAACGGCAGCAGATCGGGTTTTTCTTGAAAAACGCCGATGCCTCGCCGGAAAGGGATACCGTCGGCGAAGTCGATCTGCGAGATCAGGATACGGTTGAACGCCTCGACCAGATATGCTCGATCTGCCGCTTCCGTGGCGTGCAGCAGTCCTAATCGCTCGATGTCGGCGCGAGAGGTCACGGTGCCGCTCATCTTCCCAATGACGGAGTTCAAGAAGCGCACCCGGCTGCGCACAGCCTCATGTTCCTCTGGCGGTATGGCGTCAAAAACGCGGGCTTGAAGAATCTCGGCCGCATGATTGTGGTTTTCGGCGGTGTAGATGACCGCGCGCGGCAGGCTCTGCGCCGCCTTGCGTCGCAGGCCCTCCGCCAGAATTCGATGCAGGCTGCTGCTGCCAGGCGAGACGTAGTAGCTCACGCTCGGCACAGCCGTCCCGATCTCTTGTGCTTCAGCGACGGCCTCGACCAGTCGTTCGCGGTCGGACTCCTCATTTGGGTCTTCGATCTCGATCGGGCCGATGGTAGCACGCTCCACGCGGTCAGTGTGGGCAATGTTGACGCTGAACGCACCATTGGCACCGCGAACACCAGCCACCACGTCGGGGATGACCTCAGCGACCACAAGGCGGCGGAACGCGCCCGATTGAAATGCTTCGTAGAGAAACAGTCCGGCCTGGATTGCGCCGAATCCAAAGCCGACATAGGTGTGTTCGCCGCTGAGCGCCATCGTCATTTCTCCACGTTCAAGTACTGCTGCTCATCCGCTGCTGTCCACGCGGGGACTTCTAAGATCGTCTCGCTGCGTCGGTGTGGATAGACGACCGCCTTGCCGTCGATCTGCTGCGCCTTGACCATCTTCAAGAACTCCGGCGCGTGTTCGAGGTCACCGATGCGCGTGATGTGCGCCCCGGCGTCGATCTCACCCTGAGCCATCAACTCGAGTGTGCGCATGACATCATACGGGGATCCGCCGCTCGATCCGGTGACGTTGATCGCCTTATAGTGAATCAGGCTGGTATCGAAGCCGATCACGTCTTCACCTTTTTTCAGACCCCCGAACAGGTTCAGCACTGCGCCGCGCCCGACCAACAACTGGGCCGTTTCGATGGCACGGGCCGCGCCGACTGCGACAATCACATCGTCCGCGCCTCGGTGCTCTGTCAGGTCGTCTATGACGGTTTTGAGATCGGCCTGCGCCGTATTGACGATATGCAGCCCGATACCGAGCGACTCGGCGCGTGCCCCGAAGAGCGCGACGACTTTCGCCAGCCGTTCCTCGATCAGATCAGCGACGACGATCGTCGATGGTCGGTAGCTGAGCGCCAGGTCGACATGCATCCGTCCCATCGCGCCTGCGCCGATGATCACGGTCGTACCGCCGGGCTTCAAGCCTTTGTAAACTCGACGCGGTGAAACGGGATCGACGAGTTCGAGATGGAGGTGGTGATCTTGAGCTGAGATGACGCATGAGATCGGCTCACCCATCGCTGCATGGGCATAGGCTAAGTCCGCACCCTCAGGTAGGGGCAGCAGGCACTGCGCCTCGAGCACCTCTTCGGTGATCAGCACATACTCGGCCAGATGACCACCCAATGTGTAGCCGACCGCGATCTTGGCTACACCACGACCGCCATCGCGGTAGCGCTCGCGGTGGTTGATCGGTGCATGATCGACTGCTGGCTGAATGACGTACCGATCCCCGGCTCGATACCGTCCCGCCAATGCAGCGCCGACTTCAACCAGCGTGACCGCTCCCTCGTCGCCCAGCGTGATCGGGTGCTGGGTGATATCCCAACCGCTCATGAGCGGGTGACTGCTGCCTTGGTCGATCAGCTTGAGCAGCGATGTACAGATGCCTGCTGCATCAACTCTGGCGAGCATCTGGTGCGGACCCGGGCGCGGGGTCGGCACGCGGCGCACGCGCAAGTGTTCCCAACCAGGGCCGTCGAGCACCAGTGCTCTCATCTCATCGGGAGTGGCAAGGTTGTTCATGGTCGATCCGGCTTTTGAGCAGTGGACACGTCAATAGCCACAATTGATAACGCAAACGCGGCCAGATTGCACCCGATTGTGGGGCGGTTTCAGCCGACCAAGCCGGCGTTCGCGGCGGAGTTCAGCGGGGCCGTCTGCAAATCCGCCGGATGATAGTCATGCAAGACCGAACCGCCGGTGAATTCGCGCAGCAGAGAAGTGTCGGGTATCAAGGCCTGTTGGGCATGGCTCAGCGGCTGTACCCAACTCAAGAACGAGAGCAGACGTTTGGCCTCGATGTGCGCCATCGATGCAGGCTCGACCTGGAGCAGCAGCGGCTCGGCCAGCGGGCGCAGCGCGGCCAGCTCATACACAAGGCCGGAATTGAACATCGCGTCTGCATTGTCCTGATATGGAAAGATATTGCGTTTCTCGCCCGCACGTACGCTTGCCCAGCGCTCAAGCGTCGCCTTGGCGGAGTTGCCGCGCGTGGAGGCATCGCGCACGATGCGTCGGAGGAGCCTGACGTCGGTGGTGGGCACGCGGTTGTGGCGATCGATATTGAGGGCTGTCAGTGGTGATATGTAAATGCGATACAAATTGTCGCGCGGGATCGAATAGACGAGGCGCGGATTCAACCCGTGAATGCCCTCGATGATGACGATCTGGTTCTCCGCCAGTGCCTTCCTGGCAGGCTGCGACCATGCACGAAGTCGAAGCGCGGAAGTTGCACGCGCTCACCACGCACGAGAGCGGCAAGCTGCGCATTGAACAACGGCAGATCGACCGCCTCGATCGCTTCGAAGTCATAATTACCGCTAGCGTCGCGCGGGGTGCGCTCGCGGTCGACGAAGTAGTTATCCAGTTCCAGTGTAAAGGGACGGAGTCCATGAGCCAGAAGTTGGATAGCGAGGCGTTTGGCGAACGTCGTTTTGCCAGATGATGACGGCCCCGCGATCAAGACAAGCCGCACCCCCTGGCGTCTATGACAGTCACAAATATCGGTTGCGATGGCGGCGATGCGCTGCTCATGCAGTGCCTCGGCCACCAAGATCAACTCTTGAACTTGGTTGTGCCGCACTGCGCTGTTCAGCCGGCCGATGTCCTCGACTTGCATACAGCGCAGCCATTCCTCAGCCTCCCGGAAGACCGTGATAATGTTCGACTCGGTGTTGAGCGGACGCAAGTTGGTAGGTGTATCTTCGGTCGGATGCTGAAGGTAAAAACCATCGCCAACATGGATGAGTTTAAACAAAGTCAGACAGCCGGTTGAGGGCGTCATATAGCCATAGTAGTAGTCGTATCGATTACGCAAGGTATACAGTGTTAGATGTTCGCGGTCGCGATTCTCCAGCAAGCGCACCTTGTCGGCATCCCCACGCGCTTCGAAAAGCGCTTTCGCGTCTTCGAGTGAGATGGTCTGTTTGTGAATTGGGTGGTCTTCCTCGACCAGCCGGCGCATGTGTGTCTCGATCGCATCGAGTTCGTCCTGCGAGAACGGCGGCCGGTTTGTCAGCGCGCAGTAGAAACTGCCATCTGGTCCCGCATATCCGACGTTGACCTGCGTGCCCGGAAAGCATTCATCAATGGCGGTCGTGAGCAGAAGTACGAGCGAGCGGCTGTAAATGCGCACGCCATCGCTGGTGCCGAGAAGCACAGGGGTGAGACTGCCATCGTGCTGAACCGGGTAACTCAGCTCGCGCAAGCGTCCGTTAAAGATGCCAGCCATCGCTGGGCTGGGGTAGGCTTTGCCCGACAGCCTGCACTGCGCGTCGATGAATTGTTCGAGCGTCGTTCCAATTTCGCCCTCAAGGATCAGCCCGTCGGGGAACGTGACGCGCGCTGAGTCGCGGGGACGCGCAAGTGTGATGCCTTGGGTTAGTACAGTGCGCACGGCTGTGGCCTTCTCATCAATGGTTCGACCAGCTTGCAACTGATTGTACTCTGACTTGGCAAGGGTGAACGGAAAGACTGTCGGCAAGAACAGCTCAGTCGCTATAATTCCTTTTTCGGTGCGCACAAGGAGTTGGCTGCATGACACCGGCCTATGCGCCATTTCTGCAAGAGATCCTGATCGACGAGGCGCGCGTTCAGAAGCGTGTGGCCGAGCTTGGCGCGCAGATCTCGCTCGATTACCGCGATGTCGAGCAGCTTATGCTGATCTGTATCTTGAAGGGCGGTGTCATGTTCTTGACCGACCTCATGCGCCATATTACGATCCCGCACGAGATCGACTTCTTGGCCGTGACCAGCTATGGTCGAGGCGTGCGTGCCTCGACCGGCGATGTGCGCATCGTCATGGACTTGTCGGCGCAGGTGGTGGACAAGCATCTGCTGCTGGTAGAGGACATCATCGACAGCGGGCACACGCTGCGCTTCGTGATCGATATGCTGACTGCTCGCAAACCGGCCAGCATCAAATTGTGTACACTGCTCGATAAACCGGCGCGCCGCACGACGCCAATCCCGATCGACTACACGGGTTTCGTGATCGAAGATCGTTTCGTCTTCGGTTACGGCCTCGATCTCGATGAGAAGTTCCGCAACCTGCCGTTCGTCGGTGTTGTCAGGCCGGAGGCCATTGTCCATGAGTGAATTGGCGCCTCGTCAACCGCGCCAGCCGCTGCTGTGGCCCGATGCCGTTCTGAGTCTGTTCGATGTCGTCAGCGAGATCGAACAACCTGCCTATGTGGTCGGCGGCGCGGTGCGCGATGCACTTCTGAGGCGTCCGCTCAAAGATATCGACCTGGTGACGCCGGAGGGTGGTCAAAAGTTAGCGCGTCGCATCGCAAATCGGGTCGGGGGTTCGTACTACTCGCTCGATCCGGAGCGCGATGTCGGGCGGGCGCTGGTCGAGACGGCTGATGGTCTATGCGTCATCGATGTGGCGCGTTTTCGTGGTGACGATTTACGGGCGGATCTGCTCGACCGTGATTTCACTGTCAACGCGCTGGCGGTCGATCTGCACGGTGACCTGGGAATGCTCATCGATCCGGCTGGGGGCGAACAGGATGCGTTCGACAAGGTGCTCAGGCTGTGCAGGTCGGGCGCGATCGCGGACGATCCTGTGCGCGCACTGCGCGCAGTGCGCCAGAGCGTCCTCCTGGGTTTTCGCATCGCGCCGGAAGCGCTGGCGGAGGCGCGCGCATGCGCAGCCCGTCTTGTTGACGCATCGCCGGAGCGGGTGCGCGATGAGCTGTTCCGGCTGCTGGCGCTGCCCAGGCGCGGGACGCCCGTCTCGATCCAATGGGTGTACCGGCTGCTGGCGCTGCCGAGGGCGGCGGCTGCCCTGAGAGTTGCAGACGCGATCGGTCTGCTGCGGGTAGTGCTGCCCGAAGTCGAAGCTCTGAAGTCCACAGGTCATTGGCAGACCACGCTCGCTGCGATCGATGCCCTGGCCGCGATCTGGGCCGCGATCAGCCCACAGCGCAGCGATGAGACGGCAGCCCGCTTCAGCCTGGGGATGTTGGTGATGGCGCTCGATCGTTACCGCGCTCGGCTTCAGGCGCATCTGACGACCCAATGGCCGGATGAGCGTCAGCATCTTGCGCTGATAGCCTTTGCGATGGTGCTGCGGACGACGGATGCCGGCAGCGCCGATGCACGTGCAGCTCAGATGCCGCTCAGCAATCGCGAGCGTGAACGGATCGGTCTGATTTTGGGCGGAGTCGACAGGCTGCCTGAACAGCTCACACCGCTGTCGCTTTACCATTTCTGGCGGCCTCTGGGAGAGGCTGGGGTCGATGTCGTGCTGACCGACCTAGCGCTCTACTTGGCAGCGTCAGAGATGGTCAATATCGACCAAGATGTGTGGATACGGCGTTTGGAACGGGCGCGGACGCTGCTCGAAGCCTATTATGAACGGCGCGCTGAGGTGGTCGAACCGCCGGTCTTGGTCGATGGCCATCAGTTGATGACCATGCTCGGCATCGGGCCTGGGCAAGCCGTTGGACGCCTTTTGGAGGGCATCCGAGAAGCGCAGGTCACAGGTGAGGTGAGGACCCCCGAAGAGGCGCTCGCGTGGGCGCGTTCGGCGCTCGATCGCGGGTCATGAGTCGGTGGTTTTGTGTCCCTGGACGGTGTAGAAGAGCAGCAGCGTGCTGCCATATTTGCGTTCGTCGACCAGATGCAGGCGTTTCAGCGCGGTTTCCTCGCGCTCAACTGGATCGATCTGGACGACGACGATCCCCTGGTCAGCTAACCAGTCGTCACTCTGATCGAGCAGGGTCAAGGCTTTCAGCCACATGCCCTTGTACTGCGGCGGCGCGATATAGATGATGTCGAAGGGTGTTTTCGGCGGCTGCTCGAGCAAGCCGAATGCATCGGCGCGTCGCACAGTCGCTTTGTGCGCCAGCTTCGTCAGCGCCAAGTTCTCGCGGATCGTGTCGACAGCACGAGGCTCCAGGTCGATGAACCAGGCGTGACGCGCTCCGCGGCTGAGCGCCTCGATGCCGACGCTGCCCGTGCCAGCGAACAAGTCGCACACGTTCGCGTCGAACACGCGGCGTCCGAGGATGTTGAACAGCGCTTCTTTGACGCG
>CAYTME010000206.1:0-6243 GCA_964438415.1 uncultured Pleurocapsa sp.
CATAGACGACGGTCAGGTGCTCGCGCAGCTTGTCGATCTCCGCCAGCACTTCGGGGGTAGGCTCCAGCGCTGACTGCGCCACTTCCGGGTAGTTGAAGCTGACGACGATGTAATCGAGCGCCAATGCATCGATCAGCGATTCGATCTCGTCCCAGCGGTACGCCTGGTCTCCGTAATACCCGGTGCGCTGATCCGTCGCATAATAGACCGTATTGGTGAGCGCCTGACCGTACAAGGCACTTGGTGGCGCATTCAAACTGTAAATGCTGACCGCTCTGACATTCGTGTTGAAGCGCTCGAAGAACGGAGACGCGTAACCGCTGCGGCCGCTGAAGTACCCATAGTGCCGCCACATCAGCGCCGGATCACCGATCAGCGCGAAAAGGCCGAACAGCAAGCTGAGTGCGGCAAATGCGGGTACAGTGAGTGGCAGAGGTGATCGTGACCGAAGTGGTTTCGAGTCGGCTTGTGCCTGCGGCGGTGCGGATAACGCAAACGCGATGAAGGTGACTTGTCCGATCAGGAACAATACATACAGCGCCAGTGTGTAGCGGTAGTTGACCGCCAGCGTGGTATAGCCGGCCAGCGGCTTTTCGTAAACCCAAGCGGAATACGGAAAGAAGGTGTACTGTGCCAGCACCAGCACCGACATCGCCACCACGCTAGCCGCGGCCAGTGCCTGGGCGCTGCGCGCGCGCACCCAAGCGGCGGTGAGCATCACGCCGGAGATGATAACGGTCAGGTAAAGGCCGAAATGCTGCCAGATGTAGATATCCATCGCTTGCAGCCACAAACCGGCGACCAGCGCCGCGCATAAGAGCGCGATCAGCCAGCGCCGCCGCAGCAGTGCCAGCAAGACGAGCAGCCCCGCATTGAGGGCCAAGATGAAGACGACGACCAGCGGCCAGCGCCAGTCGTGCAGGCGAAAAGACGGATGCAGCCACAACCGCGCGATGGTGTACTGATTGGCAATCGCGGTCGCCTCAGCGTTCTGTGCGATCGCGCTTGGATCGAGCGCGATCCGCACGGCCCAGGGCAGCAGCAGGATCGCGAACGGCACACCGACCGCGAGTCCATGCCGGATCAGCGCTGGCAGCCAGCGCGCGCGCCCCTCGGTCGTCAGCAGTCCGATCACATGCAGGGCGGCCAGCGCTGTCAGCCAGATCGCGCCCGTCAGCTTGGTGCTCAGCATCAGCCCGGCGGCTGTTCCGACCAGCACAAGATCCCGTTGGTCGCGTTCGACGAACCAGAAGCGCAGCCAGTAGTAGACCAGGACCAGCGCACCCGCCGTGAGAAAGACGTCGTTCTTGCCGCTGCTGATGACTTGGTTGATGATCTCAGGTGTCACCGCAATGAAATTGAGCAGCAGTGCAGCCGCTAGATCGCGCACGACTGCTGACCGCTGACGCAGCAAAAGCTGCAAGATCATGATAGAGTAGGCGGCGATCAAGGCATACGCGATCAGGTTAAAGACCGGCACCAGCCGGAAGCTGCGCACAAGGGTCAGCTCCCAAGCAAACAGCGACTCGAAGGCGGCAGGGAAATAGGCGCTCAGCCCGTTGAAGTGATGGAGTGTGCCGGCCTGCACCAGGTTGATCATGTTCGGCAGGTAATGCCACGCCACATCAACGTGCGCGATCGGCCCGATGATCATCGTCACTCGGATCGCATTATTCAGGTTCACGATCACGGCCAGCGCGGTGCCCAGGATCAATGCTGTGCGCCGCAGCAGCAGCCAGCGGCGATCCCCGCCGCTCGTTTCCACCGGCGGCAGCGGGCGCAGACGCCCCGCCAGGGCGATCTCGCCGCCCCACAGCAGCATCCCACCGATGAGCAAACCGGCCGCGTTCAACTGGCCGATCACCCCAGCGTAAATCACGGGCAGGATCAAATTGATCGCAAACAGCAGCAGCGTCAACGCGCTTAGATGCAGCAGCGTGTCCTGCGCCAGTCGGCTGGCGACGCGGTAGGCCGCGAAGAGCGCAGCGGCGAAACAGAGTAAAACGACCACCATGATTGGATGCTGGAAGGTCTCATCATCAAATCGGACTCTGTGACCAGCATAGCCGAGATCGCACCGAGGTCGGCCTTAAGGACTCCGGGTCGCGAACACCGTCACGACCGGGTCCTCATAGACGACGGTCAGGTGCTCGCGCAGCTTGTCGATCTCCGCCAGCACTTCGGGCGTAGGCAGCAGACGCGACTGGATGAAGACCGGATAGGCGAATGTCACGGCGATGTAATCCAGGTCTTCCGCCTCGATCAGTCCTTGCAGCTCGTCCCAGCGGTAGGCTTGATCGCCAAAATACCCGTGATGCCCTGGCGCAACATACTGTACACGGTTCCCCAAACCCGACCCGTAAAGCGAAAGAGGCGGCACGTTAATCGCGTACATTTGGGCTGGTGCAGGTAGTTCAGACAGCCACTCTTGCAGGCCGAGCGGCGTAATGATGTAATCCATCTGACCGAACAGAAGCCGCGCCCCGATGACTGCCATCAGCACCGCCAGGACGGCGCTGGGCACACGCCAGCTCACGCGGTGGCTCGGCGCTGCTGCATTTGGGGCTGACTTTGTCAGCACGTGTGCCAGCAGGACTACCTGCGCGATGCCAAACAGCGGCACTGCCGCGCCGGCGTAGCGGTAGTTGATGCCGAAGAAGATCTCGCCCGACCAAGCCCACTCGTCGATCCAGGCCGAATACGGCACGATCGTCAGGAGCAGCATTTGTGCGCCGACAAGCGTCATCAACACAGCGACGACGCTTGGCACACGCTGGCGACGAATGGCGGCTGTCGTGAGCGTGATGGCTGCAGCCGCTAAGATGCCATAGAATCCGCCAAGATGCCGGTCGAACTGCGGATCGAGCACGAGCAGCGTGCCGAATACGACCAGCACTGCTGGGAGGAGCCTCACTCGCCACGGGGCGCCGGGTCTCCACCAGAGCAGCAGCCCTTGCCCGATGATCAGCAGCGCGACCGGCAGAAGCCAGCGCACGACACCGGGCTGAAAGACGTCGGCACCCCACTGGCGCAAAATGGTATTGGCACTGCCGACGGTGATGACCTCAGCTTGATCGGCCACTGCATCCGCTTGGAGGACGATGCGCAGTGCCCAGGGGATGATGACAAGCGCACATGCCGCTGCTGCCGCTGTGGCGTCGGGCAGCAGACGCTGCCAGCCTGGCGAACGGCGAGCGCCCGGCACATAGATCAAACCGAGCACAACGATCCAGGGAGCGCCAGACAGCTTGGAAGCCACCGCTGCGCCGCTGAAGAAGCCGATCAAGCCGGCCAGCCGCAGATCTCGTGCGATACTGATGTGGCAGAGAAGGTAGTACGTCGCGGCCAACCCACAGACGATGTAGAACAAGTCATTCTTGCCCGTGCCGCTGAAGGCATCGTAAACCGTCTGCGACCCCAGCCACAAAGCCGCAGCCGAGATTTTGCTGATCGAACGGACGGCCGGCGAAAAGTCTCTTACGGCCAGATCGGCGATCAGGATTGCGTAGATCAGCCCAACGATCAAAGCCGCGCTTTGCCAGATGGGCACCAGCAGCAGAGACCTTGCAAACGCGATCTCCCATGCGAAAATGATCTCGAAGCCCAGCGGCATGTACGCGCTGATACCCTCCAGATGATGCAGCGTCCCGGCCTGGACCAAATTGATCACATTGGGGACGTACTGCCATGCCGCATCGGACGAGGACACAGGTGGCCGTCCGAGCTGACGTGCGATCATCGCTGCAGCAGCAGCCAAGATCGCGCCCTGTGCGATCAGTAGAGCGAACCGCACGCCGCGCGAGGGATGAATGCCAGCGGCAGCAGGCACATCTGGCAGGGAAGCGGCTTTGCCCGCCACCAGCCAAGCTGCCGCCGAGAGGAAGAGCGCTGCGAGCATCATACCCGAGGGATGGAGCTGTCCCACAAGCCCCGCGTAGGCAGCCGCTGAACTCAAGCCGCCCATGAACAGCATCAGCGTCAGGCCTACGGCATGCAGCCATGAGCCGCCCGCCAGGCGTGTCGCCAGCCGGCTGGCAGCCGCGAGCGCGATCAGGTAGACCAGCAGCAGCGCGATCATGTGGTGCCCGTCAAGCGAGTCGCCATGTACAGCAGCCCGACGACCAGCGGCGTCGTCAAGATTTCGACATCGGGCAGCCCGATGACGACATACAGCCAGGGGCTGACGATCACCAGCATGGCCAGGAGCAGGAGCGGCAGACGCCCGCGCCGGCGTCGCGCGATCCGGTAGAGCGAGACCATCAGCACGGGGATGAGCAGGACGTTGAAATAGCTGCCGGTCTGAGGGAGGGCGATCAGGCAACCAACGATGGCAATCGTCATCAAGTCGAGCTGGCGGTCGCGTGAGCGCTGCCCCCGCATGCGCACCAGCGCCCACAGGCCGATGGCGGAGACCGCCCCTAACAGCAGCACGCGCAGCAGCGGCGGCAGGAACGACGGTCCCCACACCGGGAATGAGTACTCACCGTAAGCGCGGATGCCGTCGATGAAATCGGGCAGCCACCAGCCGATCCTGAGGATCGATACGACGGTGAGCGCGGCCAAGACCGCGCCAAATGCCAGCAGACCGCGCCAGCGCCCCGCCAGCGTATACCCGAGCAGGATCAGCACGATGATCGGCCCGGATGTGGTCGGTGGCACGGCTCGAGCGCAAAGGCTGCCCCTGCCCACGAGTCTTTGCCTTTGATCAGCCAGAGCATGCCCAAAGACAGACAGAGCACCATCGTGCCTGTGAACTGACCGAACACGTACGTAAGGAACGGATAGCGAAAGGCGAGCAGCATCAGCACCAGCGGCAGCGCCATCAGCGGCGGCGTGCGCCAGCCCAGCGCCGTGAACCAGATCAAAGGCACGGCCGCCAGCGCGAGCAGTTGGAGCGTCAGCCAGACCCCGACCACAGCCTCCGCCGGCAGCAGCAGCAGCGGCGCGAGCAGCACGGCGGAGTATGCCGGGTGGGCGAACCGCTGCTCATCCAAGCCGGGCGGCAGCACCGCGCCGTACATGCCGATTTGGATGCGCTCGGTGACCGAGCGGCTGTAGGGCGACTCGCCGTTCCAGAACGCGGCGGTGCCGACCAGCCTGGGGTAGATATCGAAGCGATTGCCGCGCGGTTCGATCAGCAGCGCATGGCTGAGCGCATAGATGGCACCGAACAGCGCTGCCGTGACCAGGAGGATGAGGATGATGCCGAGCCTGCTGCTCCGGTTCGGCAGCACGGGCGAACGCAGGATAGAAGCCATGACGCCTCAGACTATCGCGTACTTTTCTGCATCATACCCGGTCAAACCGACCGCCTTCACGTGAGGTTTTGGGCGGGCCAGGCGATACGCGCAGCGCGCGCGGGAACCCCGTTTGCAAAAAAAACGACAAGAGCCGAGGCCGTTTTTTTGAGTTGTTTTTAATCAAAGTGCGTTCTACTCTTATGCAGGCACTAGTTTTTTGAAAGGTTTTGCCATGAAGAAGCTTGTATTCGTACTGGCGCTGCTCGTCGTGCTGACTCTTGGCGCTCCCGCGCTGGCGCAGGGTGAGCAGCTCGTCATCTGGACGAGTCTCGATCTGACCGCCACCGACGATACGCGCGCTGCCGCCCTGGCCGATTTCATCGAGTCGTTCCAGGCGGAGACGGGCATCACGGTCGTGCACGAGCAGGTCGCCTGGGATCAGCTCACGACCCGGTTGGCGATCGCCGTGCAGGCGGGTGGTGCCGTCCCCGATCTGATGGAATCCAGCAGCCAGCACATCCCGTCGCTGCTCGATGCGGGCGCGCTCATGCCGCTGGATGAACTCCTGGCCGACTCGCCTTGGGTCGAGCAGCTCAGCAGCGGTGACGCCAACGCCTGCATTGTCGAAGGCGAGCGCGTTTGCGTTGCCTACAACGTGCGCGGCGGCATGACGTACTACCGCGTCAGCGACTTCCCGGACGGGTTCCCCTCCACCAACGAGGCCTGGCTTGAAGCCGCCGCCAACCTGCCGGAAGGCCGTCAGTTCCTGACCAGCTTCTTCGCCGGGCGCAGCTACGGCGCGATCGAGATCGCCTGGTGGCCAATGATCGCCTCGAACGGCGGCAGCCTGTTCGACGAAGAAGGCAAGCCGAACTGGGCGAGTGAGGAGGTCGCTGAAGTCGTCGAGTTCGGTCGGGCGCTGCTGGCAGCCGGGGCGATCCCGCAGGCGGCCGTGACCGGCGATTTCTCCGACGCGGAAGCACCCTGGATCGACGGGCAGTCC
>CAYTME010000206.1:6309-7128 GCA_964438415.1 uncultured Pleurocapsa sp.
GATCACGGGCGGCATCAGCTTCAACGGCGGCAGCCCACACGTCTTCCTGGTCAGCGAGGGTTGGGTCGTCCCCAACGGCGCAGCCAACACCGACAGCGTGAAGATGTTCCTCGATATGTTCATGCAGCCGGAACTGGTCGCCACCTGGGCCGAGGCCAACTTCGGCGTACCCACGATCGGCGGCGGCGACATGATGCAAAGCCCGTTCTTCGCCCAGGTCAATGAGGTCCTCGGCACGCAGGGGCTGTACATGCAGCAAAGCCCGTACTACGTGGAAAGCCTGGACGCGCTGGCCGCGGCTTGGCAGGAGATGCTGCTCAACCCCGATATCGAAGCCCTGCCGCGTCTGCAGGAAGTGCAGGACGAGATCCTCGCCCGCTACTGGTAAGCTTTCATCCCGATCCCCGTCTCCTGCTGCCTCGGAGGCGGGGATCGCGGTCTGCTCCCCCACGGACTGCGTGCCCTAGCCGCGCGGGCTTGCGCTCAGCGCTGCTGCTCCTCACGGCGAAAACGGCGGATGTTCCAGATCATGAGCGGGATGACGCCGATCATGATCACGGTCGCCAGCATGCTCGACCGTCCGAAATCGCCGCCGCCGCGAAACATCCAGTTGTACATCATGTTCGCCAGCACGTTGGTTTCCCACTGGCCGTTGGTCATCGCCAGCACGATGTCGAACACCTTGAGCACGTCGATGGTGAACGTCGTCCAGACGACCAGGATCGTCCCCCAGATATGCGGCAGGATGATGCGCAGGAAGATCTGCACCTCGCCCGCGCCATCGATGCGCGCGGCCTCCACAAGCTCGTCCGGCACGCC
>CAYTME010000207.1:0-2693 GCA_964438415.1 uncultured Pleurocapsa sp.
GATCGTGACTGCCGCTCTCCTGGAGCGGCCGCATGATGATGACCGTGCGCGCCTCGCTGCCTGCGGGGATGCGATGCGAGGTCGCCTGCACCCAACGCCCGGCGATGTGAAATGTCGCTTGTTTTTCGTGACCGAACAGCTCTAGGAAACTTTCGCTCGGCTGTGCCAGCGCCGCCAGGTATTCGAGATTCGGTTCGCCCTCGTCAATCTTGAGCCAGTGATGGGCGGTGTCATTGAGATGGAGCAGGCGTCCATGCTCGCTGGCGACCAGCAGCGCATCGTCGCTCGCAGCCAGCCGGAAAGCGGCGCTGAACGCCTCGTCGTTGGCGCTGGCCGCCGCTGCTGGCCGCTGGCGCAGCGTTACGTACAGCCAGCCCAACAGGCCGGCGGCTCCCAGGAGCAGAAACAACGCAAGCCACGGACTCATAGCGATCTTCCTGGCTCAGGTAGATGAACAAGACATCGGTATCGATCGGCTGCGGCCGTCACGTCTCACCACGAGGAGACGACACTGGTGCCGCCGCCGTCATCCCCAGCCGCGCCGCGGCGGCGATCATCAGCCGCCAGCTCGGTGATCTCACGAATATCGGCGAACTGATGTGTACGCGTCGAGACCATGCCCGCCGACAGCGTCATCAGCGGTACTTGCCGCTCGCCGTAGATCGGGTCTGGCACCAGAACGTAGCCGCGCTCGCGGTCGATGAACGAGTAATGCTGGGTCACTTCATCGTTGAAGCGCTGGATCAACCGCTGGCGCACAGCCTCGGCATCTGGGCTGTGCGTGATGACGATGAAGTTGTCGCGGCCCGGATGGCCAGCGTAATCCTCCGCTTGTCCCAGCTCGTCGATGACCTCGCCGATCAGCAGCGCCATGAACCGGATCACCTCATCACCGGCGACGAAGCCGTAGACGTCGGTGAAAGTGTCGAAGTTGTTGACCTTGAGGTCGATATAGGCCCAGTCGCTGTTGGTGCGCATCAGAACGCGCAGTTGATCCTCGATCAGGCGTCCCGTCGGCAGATTGGAGCGTGAGTCGATCTGTGTTTGGCGCTGTGCGGCGGAGATGGCGTTCTGGACGCGCAGCTTCAGCTCTTCGATGTCGAAGGGTTTGGTGATGTAGTCGTCTGCACCCAGTTCCAGACCCTTGATCTTGTCGCTGCGTTCGTCGCGCTGAGTCAAGAAGAGGATGGGGATGTGGCTGGTGCGCGTGGTCGTGCGCAGCTCGCGGCAGACATCGTAGCCGTTCATGTCCGGCAGCATGATATCTAGGATGATCAGGTTCGGGAGCTGCTTGCGGGTCACTGACAGCGCCTCGCTGCCGCGCTGCGCGACCTGGACCTCGTAACCCTGCGCACTGAAGTAGATGCGCAGCATATTCGAAATATCGAAATCGTCCTCGACGACGAGAATGCGACCTTTGCTCATGTGTCCCTCTTTGAGTGCCCGCACAGCAGGACTTGCTCACCCGCAGCGCGTGCTGGACGCCGCTGCGAATATCTGTTCACACAGTATAGCGCAGGTTGGCATTACAAAGGCTAAACTTAGGTTGCGATGCAGCGCTGCTGCAAAGTCAGGTTTGTCAGATTGAGCTTCATCCCCCAGCTCCCGCTCGCGATCACGACCTCGGCTTAGGATTGGTGGAGGAACGATTGGGGTATTTGGCTTTAGGTCGTGGGGTTGCCGAAGGTCAGCGCCGGGTGCTTGAACGGGATAAGCGCCAGCACGACTGCGTGCGCGTAATAGGTCAGTCGGTCGATCACGTCACCGGTCAGCAGGCCGACCGAGCCGTTCTGCTGCTTCGAGTTGTCTCGCCCAAATACCAGATCGTCGGCGTGGCCCAGTTCGATCCCATCGCGCACGAGCTGCGCGACTGCATCTGGCAGCACGAATGCCGCTGTCCGACTTCGTCCGCTGCGCTCTCGCCCCAGGACGATCACCCAAGCGAAAGCGTACATCTCGCCTCTCACGTCTTCACAGCCGCCTTCGATGCCGACCCAGTAATCCGCCTCCGGCACGCCAGAGCGTGCATAAGCCGCTCGCTGCTGCGCACCGCGCAGCGTCTCGTCATCGCCCATCGGCTGATCGCGGACGCCTGACGGCGCGGCGAATCCGCGCAGCTCGCAGGCTGCATCGGGGAACATCTGCGCGAAGCCGCGGCGTGCGGCCTCGATCTTGACCGGGTTGGTGGATGCGACGACGATCAGCACCGAGAGCGCTTTCTTTCAGGCGATCACCAGCAGTTTGAGGAGAGCGAAGAGGCCGAACGCAGCATGCGCAGCTATCGCCGCGAGCGTACTGCCCGTCCCTGCGCGCACCGCACCGAAGACCAGCCCGCTCAACATCGGCAGGATCAGGCCGTACCAACCGCGCACGAGATCGGTCTCGGCGTAGACCGGTGGGTAGATGATCCACGAGAACAGGCCGTAGATGACCGCCCTGGCCAGCCGCCTATTCTTGCGCGCAGAGCGGGGAATAAGACGCCGCGGAAAACCAGTTCATCGGCGGCGGGCAGCGCGATCAGCATGAGGGCGATGGCGGCGATCCAGTCGGGAAAGGCAGCAGCCGCAGTGCTGAAGCTCGAAAGCGGTGCGACGGGGAGAAACGCACCCGTCACCGCCAAGCTGAGCACATCGAGCGCGACAGCCAAACCGAACGCAGCAAACGCCAGAAATGGCAGCGGAATGCTCGGCGCG
>CAYTME010000207.1:2718-7097 GCA_964438415.1 uncultured Pleurocapsa sp.
CGCAGCAGTTGCAGGACGAAGATGACGGCAAAGACTGCGCCGATGATCCAGCCGACGTGCTGAGCCAGCGTGAGCGCGCCGGCTGTCTCGCTTGCGCCGAACAGCGCCACGCCGATCAGCGCACCGGCGAAGATGGCCACGAAGGCGGCCGCGATGGCGAACAGCGCCCCGTCGATTCCCCAGGGCGGAGCTGGTTCCGGGTTGATGAGGCGTGCGATCAGCGTTTTCATCGGGGTTTCTCCCACAAGCGCGCCATGATCAGGTTGTCGATATAGTGCCCGCGCTGGTAGACGCTGTGTCGTTTACGGCCTTCGTGTTCGAATCCGAACTTTTCGTACAGGTGGATGGCCGGGGCATTGCCGGCGTAGACCTCCAGCTCCAGGCGTGTGACGAGCGGCGACAGCTCCGCCCACGCGATGCAGGCGGACATCAGCGCCGAGCCGACGCCGCGCCCACGCCAGCCGCGCGTGACATACATGCCCAGACTGCTGACGTGGCTGTCCGCAGCCAGCGTGCCGCCTGCACAGGTCAGCGCGCCAATGATGATACCGTCAGCTTCGGCGACCAGAAAGCATGAATTGGACGACCCTGTGACATCGAGGATGCGACCGGCGATGCGCTCGACCGGCGGGTCGAACTCGTCGGATGTGTAAGGCGTATCGACCGGCGGATCTTCGGCCAGGACCCCGCGGATCAGGTCGATATAGCCCTGTGCGTCGGTCATGACCGCCGTGCGGATGTGGCAGCGGGTCAAGGGGACTCCCACCTCATATTCGGGAACAGCATCTAGACGATCGTGTCATGTTCTTCGCGTTCAGTATAACCCAGCGTAGCTTAACGCGCCCTTTGCACAGCCTTAGCCTGACGTTCACCCATCTGGATAAGCGCAAACAGTACGATCAGGGGGTGCTGTTCTTCTCGTGGAGGGCATATAATGGAAATCGAAACGTTGGGGCGCGCTGACCTGCACATGCACACGGTCTTCAGCGATGGGCTGGACAGCCCCCAAGCGGTGCTCGACCATGTGGCGCACCGGGGCGATCTCGATGTGATCGCGATCACCGATCACGATCGCCTGGATGCCAGTCTGTGGGCATATGAACGCCGTGCAGGCTATCCGTTCGAGATCGTGCCCGGCGTCGAAGTGACGAGCGCTGAGGGGCATGTGCTGGCGCTCTGGGTGACGGAGCCGATCCCCGCGCGGATGTCGCTGGCCGAAACCGCCGCCGCTATTCACGAGCAGGACGGCATCGCCATTCTGGCGCATCCGCTGGAGCCGACGATTGCGCCGCATACGTTCTTGCGTTACCTCCTGCGTCCGCAGGTGTTGATCAGCGCAGGTATTGATGCGGTCGAGGTTCACAACGCTGGGGCGATCACACCGGGGTGCAATTGGCTGGCACAGCGCGCATATAGGCATGTGGAGCTGCCCCAGACTGGCAGCAGTGATGCGCACATGTTGGCCAGCATCGGCACCGGTGTGACGCGATTTCCAGGTCGCACAGCCGCCGATCTGCGCCGGGCGCTCGCGCGTGGCCAGACCGCGGCCGAGGGAAGATCATGGCCTCTCATCACCTATTTGAAGCTCTCACGCAGTTTGATCCAGAAGAAGCACGGCGCGTCTTCGGCGCAGAAGTCGCCCTTCGCCCCCCAGACCCCGCTATAGAACTGGCGCCGGTGAGGCGGGTGGCGCTGTTCGCCGAGGCGTTCCTGCCCAAAGTCGACGGCGTATCTAAGACCGCTTACCTGACCCTTCATTACCTGAAGCAGACGGGGCGCGATGTGATCGTGTTCGCGCCCGATATCTCGCCGCACTCGATCGACGGGACGCCGATCGTGCCGCTGCCGTCTCTGGGACTTCCACAGGCTCCGGAAACACGCATCGCCATCCCGCATCCGATCATTAACCAGCACCTCGACGCCTTCAAACCTGATCTGATCCATCTGTTCAGCCCAGCCCTGATGTCGGTCGGTGGCATGATCGCCGCGCGCCAGCGCCATATACCCGTCATCGCCAACTATCAGACCGATTTGCCGGGCTATGCCAACGCTTATGGCCTGCCGATCTTCAGCCAGATCACGCGCGACTGGCTGCGCTACATTCACAACGGCTGTCATCTGACGCTGGCTCCGTCACGCTGGACGATGCGGGAGCTGCAAGCATGGGGCTTCCATCGCCTGCGCCGCTGGGGCCGCGGGGTCAACAGTGAGCGTTTCAATCCCAACCGTGCCAGCGGCGCCTGGCGTGCCCGTCTGCTCAACGGTCGCCCGCCCGACTCGCTGCTGTGTATCTATGTGGGGCGGCTGGCGGCGGAAAAGCGCGTCGATCTGTTGTTGGAGACGGCGCGGACGCCCGGTATCGCGCTGACGATCATCGGCGATGGGGCGCTGCGCAGCGAACTTGAGTCCACGTTCAGCGGGACCGGGACGCATTTCACCGGCTATCTTTACGGCGACGATCTGGCGGCGGCCTTCGCCAGCGCCGACGCCTTCATGTTCACGGGCGGTCACGAGACATTCGGCCAGGTCATTCAAGAGGCACAAGCTTCCGGCCTGCCCGTCATTATCATCAATCAAGGCGGCATCACCGATTTGGTCGATGATGGCGTCGATGGTTTCGTCTGCCCGCCCGACCCGATGGCCTTCGCCGAGGCGGCGCGTGGTCTCCTCGAAAATGAGCCGATGCGCAGGCAGATGTCGGCTGCGGCGCGCCGTCGTGCCGAACAGCGTCCGTGGGAAGCGGTCATGGCTGAGTTGGAAGGGCATTACCGCGAGGCATGGCAGCTCAACGAGCGCTTCAACCGGCGCTTCAGCGTCGCGGCGCGAGCTGGCTGGTTCGGTTGGGGGCGTTGAGCGAACTGCGCTATAGTAGGGATGTGAACGCGTACCATCACAGGGGAAGCCCGTGGAAGAACGCAAGACGGTGGCTTTGATCGCGCATGATGGCAAAAAACAGAAGATGGTCGAATTCGCGCGCCAATACCACGACGTGCTGGCGCGCTACGATCTGATCGCTACACATACCACCGGCAGACTGCTCAGCGAGGAATTGGGGCTGAACGTGCAGTTGATGCTTTCCGGTCCTCTCGGCGGTGATGCGCAGATTGCATCGCAGGTGGCGGAAGGGCGCATCGAGGCGGTCTTCTTCTTCATCGATCCGCTGACGGCGCAGCCTCATGACCCCGACATCAACTCGCTGCTGCGAATCTGCAACGTGCATGAGGTGCCGCTGGCGACCAACGCGGCGACCGCATCCTTCATCATCTCCAGCCGCGCGCTGTGAGCGTGCGCTGCTCATCGATGCTCCGCGTGGTCTTATTGACAGGCATCGCGAGGCGGCCTACGCTCATACGAGATAACGATCACCGTTCGGAAGCAGCATCATCTTGACCAAGTGGACAGGTTTCTGGATCGTCAGTCTGATCTGGGGGTCTTCATATCTGCTGATCAGCATCAGCGTCGATCAGCTCAGCCCATTTCAAGTCGCCTTCATCCGCACGGCCATCGCTGCCGTGGGGCTGAACATCGTGCTCACTGCACAGGGGAAGCACATTCCGCTGCGCTGGCATGCACTAGTGCCGCTGGTGCTGATCGGCGTCGGCAATACTGCGATCCCGTATGGTTTGATCGGTTGGGCGGAACAGCGCGTCGAGAGCGGGCTGGCGAGCGTCTTGCAGGCGACAACGCCGATCTTTGGCCTCATCATCGCGCATTACAGCTTTGCCGATGAGCGTATTACGATGCGCAAGATCATTGGCGTCCTCGTCAGCTTCTTCGGTGTCGTCGTGCTGGCAAGCCGGGCGTGGCAGAGCGGTGGCATCGAGACGGGCAGCCTGTTGGGGATGTTGGCGATGATCCTCTCATCGGTTTTGTATGCTGGCTTCACCGTCTACAGCCGCAAGACGATTCAGAATCAAGTCGAGCCGCTCGTCATCGCGGCGGGCAGCATGACCGTTGGGGCGTTCGTCTGCGGCCTGCTGATGATGGTAATGCCGCTGTTCGGCGGCCAAGCGCCCACGCCTCTCGATCGAGTCGGGATGGATGCGATCGGGGCAGTGGTGACGCTCGGCGTCGTCAACACATTCTTCGCCTATCTGATCTTCTACTCGATGGTGCGGGATTTGGGCGCGTCGCGCTCACAAATGGTGACCTATGTCATCCCGGTCGTCGGTTTGACGCTGGGCGCGCTTTTCGGCGAGACAGTGGATTGGAGACTACTGGTCGGCGCGGTGCTTATCTTCGGCGGCATCGGGATCAGCACACTGCGTCAGCCACCTGTCCTGCGGCCGCGCAGTGCAGTGTGACCAGGGGACTCGTCTATCTCGCGCAGACGAGAGGCAAGAAAAAAGCGCCAGGAGGCGCTAGGAGGAGAAACGGTC
>CAYTME010000208.1:0-395 GCA_964438415.1 uncultured Pleurocapsa sp.
CGACGCCGCCGCGGAGCGCCGTCGCGAGCAGGAGAGCGGCAATATCGCCAGCCGCCTGATCGAGCGCCGCAAGCGCGACGAGTAGTACTGCGTGCAGATCGGCGTCGGAGCAGGCGCATGGCAGCAGCGGCATTCGCGAGTCGTCCGCTGGTGAAATGGGCTGCCGTCATTGAGGCCGGGCGCGACGCGGCTTTGCAAACTAGCTGCCCTGAGGTAGATTCAGCCTTTGGGTTGATGTCCGCCTCTGATCGATGGACCCGCTGCCGATGTCATCGTATCGCTCCTCGCTCGAACTTGCCATCGATGCCATCCAGGCGAAGAACCTGGAAGAGGGTGCGCGCCTGCTGCGCATCGCCCTGCGCGGGCAGGAGCTGACGGGCACACTGCGCGCCGTC
>CAYTME010000208.1:410-652 GCA_964438415.1 uncultured Pleurocapsa sp.
CTCGCACAAACGCGCCTGTTATAATGAGGCGCTGGCCGCCGATCCGAACAATGCCGAGGCGCGTGCCCGCCTGGCGCGTCTGCTGGCCGCCCAACTGCCGCCGATGCCGGACACGCTGCCTGAACAGGCTGCGCCCGGCTCCTCATCCGTCCTTATGCCGCCTGCGTCCTATCCGCACAATCCACCGCCAGCGCCGCCGAGACCGCCGGCGGCTCCCGGCTTCAGCCCACCGACAGCCCGCT
>CAYTME010000208.1:663-3140 GCA_964438415.1 uncultured Pleurocapsa sp.
GATCACATCGTCGGCATCTTCGCCGGGCCGAATGGTCCGGGCAGCGGCTTCTTCATCGCGCCGGAGGCGGGGATGCTGGCGACAACTCGCTACTTGGTCGGCGGGGTCGATCGGGTGACGGTTGAGGCGCAGCCCGGCTACCAGATGCAGGGATATGTCGTCCGTTCTTACCCGGAGATCGATCTAGCGTTTGTGCGCGTAGAGTACAATCCCGGCGGACAGCTCGCGATCATGCCTCAGCCTCAAGTGCCCGACGACCTGCCGCTGACGGCCGCGCCTTACCGGCAGGCGCTCGTGAGCGGCGCTCAGCGCCCGACCAAGCGCGCCATGCCCGCGCACTGGATCCCGACGACCTTCACACGTTGGGAAGATGCGGGCGGCGCGCCGATCTTCGATCTCAATTGGTATCTGGTCGGCATGGCGACGCGCAACACATCGCGCAACAGCGGCTATTACTACGCGCTGCACGCCGCCGCTATCCGCGCGCGCGCGGATGCGTACCTGGCGGAACTGCGGATCGAAAACCGCCCCTACTGCCCCCACTGCGGCGCCGGCAGCCGCGCCGGGATGATGGGCTTCTTCTACTGCGAGGTGTGCGGGGGGGTGCTGCCCCAGGCGATGCACGTTCAGCGCGGGATGCTGCCCCAGGCGGAGGCGCTCTACGACTATAAGCGGGTGCAGTGCGCGCGCTGCGGGGCGCAGGTCGGCTTTCACGACGGGCGCTGCCTGCGCTGCGGCCAGCCGATGCAGACGCGCCCGCTGGGATGATGCGCCCAACAACCGAGTCAACCGAACGATGGGGTGCGGCCGCACGCGCTGCGATCAGTTGAGTTCGCTGCCGCCATCGACGTTATAGGTCTGGCCGGTGATATAGTCGCCATCCTCCGAACATAGGAAGGCCGCCATCGCCGCGATCTGCTCGACCGTCCCCGGTCGGCGCAGGGGGATGCGCTCGACGCGGCGGCGGTAGAACTCGCCCGGCGGCAGCCCCAGAACTGCGCCCATCTCGCGGTCGAGCTTCTCCCACATCTTGGTCGGCACGACGCTGGGGCAGATGGCGTTGACGTTGATGCCGTAGCGCGCCAGCGCCATCGCTGCGCCCTGGGTCATGGTGATGACGGCCGCCTTGGAGACCGAGTAGTGCATGGCGTCAGCGCGCCCACGCCGCCCGGCGATCGACGACAGGTTGACGATCTTGCCGTAGCTGCGGTCGGGGACGGCACCCGCGCGGATCGACTCTGGAAGCTGGGCGACGAACTGTCGCGCCGCCGCCTGCATGGCGAAGAAGACCGCCCGCTGGTTGACGCGCTGGAGCGTGTCCCACTGGTCGGGCGTCAGATCGAAGAAGTCCGCTCGCTCGGAGAGGCCGGCATTGTTGACCAGGATGTCGAGCCGGCCAAAGCGGGCGACGACCTCGCCGATCATCGCCTGCACGGCTTCGATATCGCCAACATCGATCGGGTAGGCAAGCGCCTCAGTGCCGAGCGCGGAGAAGTCGTCTGCCGCGCGGAAAACCGTCTCATGGTCGATCTCAGCCACAACGACATGCGCGCCCTCAGCGGCGAAGCGCGCGCCGATCGCGTAGCCGATGCCGCGCCCAGCGCCCGTGACGATGGCGACTCGATCGCGCAGGCGCATCGTGTCAGGACTTCGCGGCGGCGGCGGCGGCGGTGGTGGCGGTCTCCTCCGGCTTGACCGGCTTGGGCGGGATGATGCACAAGAACTGGAACGGCTGGTCGGTCAGGTTCTCGAATTGGTGCCGTTCCCAGCTCTCCACGTAGACGATATCGCCCGCCGCGACTTCCTCGTAGCGTTCGCCCAGCAGCACGCGGGCGCGCCCATTCAAGATCATGACGCCGTGATCGTGTGCGTGGTGGTCGAGGCTGGACTTACCGCCTGGTGGGATGGTGAAGACGCGCACCTCGAAATTGGGCGCGCCGTCCTCGCGTCCGATCAAGACCTGCTTGGTGGCGTTGTTGCTCGTGTACTCGTAGATTTCAACGCCCTCCCAACGATAATCCGGCCCGTCGCCGATCCGACGATGAATGACGCCCATCCCCGACCTCCGTTTTCTTACTCTCACGATAGAGACTGTAACTTATAGCGCCGCACAGCGTGGGCGTCAAGTCACTGCGCTGACGAGACGGCTCCTGCCCGCGCACGCCGATCGGCTTCATCTTGGTGATTGTGTTCGCGGCCTCCTCGGCTAGAATTACGCGCAACATCGTGTTCTGAACTTCAGAGGCAAAACATGCGCAGCGACAAACACAAGCGTCTCGTCATCCCCGGCCCGGTCGAAGTGCGCCCGGAGATCCTCGATGCGCAGACGGAGTGGATGATCGGCCACCGTTCGAAGGCGTTCGAGGAGCTGTTCGCGCGGCTGCAAGACAAGCTCAAGCAGGTTTTCCTGACGCGCTATCGCGTCTATATCAGCGGTTCGTCCGGCACCGGCCTTTGGGAAGGTGCTGTGCGCAACT
>CAYTME010000208.1:3150-4180 GCA_964438415.1 uncultured Pleurocapsa sp.
GCATCCGCGATGACCGCAAGGCGCTGCATCTCGTCGGCGGCGCGTTCAGCGAACGCTGGGCGGATGTCAGCCGTCTGAACGGGAAACAGATCGATGTCATCGAGGTCGAGTGGGGGCAGGCGCACACCGCCGACATGGTGGCCGACGCGCTGCGCAAGAACGCCTACGATGCCGTCTGCGTCGTCCACAACGAGACGAGCACCGGCGTCACCAACCCGATCCGCGAGATCGGCGAGGTCGTGCGCGAGTACGAAGACACGCTCTTTCTGGTCGATACGGTCAGCGGGCTGCTCGGTGCGGAGCTGCGCCCAGACGACTGGGGGATCGATGTCGCGCTCACGTCATCGCAGAAGGCGTTTGCGCTGCCGCCGGGGCTGGCCTTCGCCAGCGTCAGCGATCGGGCGCTGGAGCGCGCGCGCCAGGTGACCAATCGCGGCTACTACTTCGATTTCCTGGAATGGGAAGCGACCCTGGTCAAGAACAACACAACCTCGACGCCGCCCGTCTCGCTCATGTTCGCCGCCGACCGCCAGCTCGACGACGTGCTGGCCGAGGGCTTGGAGAACCGTTGGGCGCGCCATCTACAGATGCGCGACATGACGCATCAATGGGCGCTGGCGCGCGAGTTCGGTTTGTTCGCGCAGGAGGGCTACCGCTCGCCGACGGTGACGACGGTCGCTAACACGCGCGGCATCGATGTCGAGCAGATGGCGAAATTCATGGGCGGCAGGGGCTACTCGATGGACAAGGGCTACGGCAAGATCAAGGGCAAGACTTTCCGCATCGCCCACATGGGCGATATGCCCGCCGCCGAGCTGGAGGACATCTTGGCCGGTCTTGACGAATTCTTGGGCTGAGCGCCACCATGACGGAAGGAACCGACATGACCTATCAGGTGCTCATCCCCGACTCAGTGCATCCATCGGCGCTCAAAGTCTTCGATGGCGTCGAGTCGATCCGCGTCCACGCACCGGGCCAGATGCAGCGCGCCGATACACTGGCCGCGGTCGCGGACGCCGACGCGCTCATC
>CAYTME010000208.1:4211-7094 GCA_964438415.1 uncultured Pleurocapsa sp.
GCACGCGGGCAAACTGCGCGCGATCGCGCGGGCGGGCGTCGGCGTCGATAACGTCGATGTGTCGGCGGCCAGCGCGCGCGGCATCGTCGTCATGAACACGCCGGAAGGCAACACGATCGCCACCGCCGAAGAGACGTTCGCGCTCATGCTGGCGCTGGCGCGCCACATCCCGCAGGCGTATCTCTCGATGCGCGATGGCAAGTGGGATCGCAAATCGTACATGGGCGTCGAGCTGCGCGGCAAGACGCTGGGCGTGGTCGGCTTCGGCCGCATCGGGCGAGCGGTGGCCAAGCGCGCGCTGGCGTTCGAGATGCAGGTCATCGCCTATGACCCGTACATCAGCGCCGACCTCGCCGCCGATCTGGGCGTCGAACTGGTCTCGCTGGAGGACATCTACCGCCGCTCGGATTTCATCACGCTGCACGCAGTCCTGACCGACGAAACACGCGAGATGATCCGCGCCGAGAATATCGCCAAGATGAAGCTGGGTGTGCGCATCGTCAACGCGGCGCGCGGCGCGCTCATCAATGAGGCCGATCTCGCCGAGGCGATCAAGACCGGGCGAGTGGCGGGTGCGGCGCTCGACGTGTACGCGCAGGAGCCGCCGCCGCCCGATCATCCGCTGATCGGCCTGCCGGGCGTCATCCATACGCCGCATCTGGCCGCCAGCACCGAGGAGGCGCAGGTCGCGGTCGCCGTCGAGGCGGCGCACCTGATCCGCGACGGTTTGCTCAACGGGCAGTGGCGCAACGTCGTCAATCCAGAGGTGCTGCGCTGAGGGCGCGGGCGTCTGGGCCGGATTGACGCTCGGACGCCGCGCCATTACAATTATGCTTATGTCGTTCGTCAATATGCGGGCGGTCTGCGCTGCGCTGATTTGAGAGTGAGCACGATGCGCTACCACATCTGGACTCTGGGCTGCCAAATGAATGTCGCAGACTCTCAGCTTCTCGCCTCCGAGATGGAGAAGCTGGGATATCAAGCGGCAGCCGATCCCGATGCGGCGGATATCTACGTCGTCAACACATGCGTCGTGCGCCAGAGCGCCGAGGATAAAGCCTTCGGGCGGCTGGAGATGCTGCGCAATCTCAAGCGTGTCCAGCCAGACAAGGTCATCGGCGTGATGGGCTGTCTGGTCGGCGTGCGTGACCCGGTCGAGCTGCGCAAGCGGCTGCCCTATGTCGATGTCTTCATGGCTCCCAGCCAGCCGCGACCGATGGTCGAATTCTTGATCGGGCGCATGGACGAGTCTGAGGTGCTCGCGCTCGACGCGCGCGCCCGCGCCCAGCGCGACCAGATTCAGGATGGCGAGCTGGTGCTGCCCGCTCACGAGCACGGCAGCCTGATCAGCGCCCATGTGCCGGTCGTCTACGGCTGTTCACACGCCTGCACCTTCTGCATCATCCCGTTCCGGCGCGGAGTCGAGCGCAGCCGCAGCGTCGGCGAGATCGTCGGCCATGTGCGCAGCCTGGCGCGCCAGGGTGTGAAAGAGGTCACGCTGCTCGGGCAGATCGTCGATCGCTACGGCAAGGATATCCCCGACGGCCCAGACTTGGCCGATCTGCTGCGCATCGTCCATCAGGCTGCCGAGGAAACGGGCATCGAGCGCATCCGATTCCTGACCAGCCATCCCAACTGGATGACCGACAAATTGCTCGACACAGTGGCCGAGCTGCCGCGGGTGATGCCGCATATCGAAGTGCCGGTGCAGGCAGGCGACGATCGGGTGCTCGAAAACATGAAGCGCGGCTACACCGCCGAGCAGTACCGGCGTCTGGTCGAGCGCATCCGCGTGCGCATCCCCGATGTCGCCATCCACACCGATATCATCGTCGGCTTCCCTGGTGAGACCGATGAGCAGTTCATGCGCACGTACGAACTGCTGGAAGAACTCAAGCTCGACAAGGCGCATCTGGCGCGTTACAGCCCACGTCCTGGCACCGTCAGTGCGCGCCGCATGCAGGACGATGTGCCCGAAGAGGAGAAGAAGCGCCGCCACGAGATGCTCGAAGCGCTGCAAGCGCGCGTCGTCGCCGAGATCAATGGGCGCTTTTTGGGGCAGACGGTGCAGGTGCTGGTCGAAGACAAGCACAAAGACCGCTGGCGCGGGCGCACGCCGCAGAACAAGCTCGTCTTCTTCGAGGACGCCGCCGATTGGCGGGGCAAGCTGGTCGAGGTTGAGATCACCTGGACCGGCCCCTGGAGCATGTTGGGCCGGCTGCCCGGCGCAGCCATGCCGGAGCCAGTCGACGAGGCGCTGACGGTCTTCGCCGGCTGAGGAAGCGTGCCAGCGGACTCGGTCACCGCATCACACGTGCAGCGGCTCGTGATAAACGCCGAAGGCCGCGCGCATCACATCCGTGATTTCGCCCAACGTGCAGTAGACACGCACCGCATCGAGCAGATACGGCATGATGTTGGCTGTGCCCGCGCAGGCATCGCGCAGCGCGTCGAGGGCGCGCCCGACCGCTTCGTTATCGCGCTCTAGGCGCAGCCGGTTAAGCCGCTCGACCTGCCGGCGGCAGCCATCGGGATCCATCTCCAAGATCGGGATGCGCAGCGGCGCGTCTTCGACGTAGCCATTGACGCCGACGATCGTGCGCTGGCCGCTGTCCACTTCGCGCTGAAAGCGATAGCTGGCGTCGGCGATCTCGTTCTGGAAAAAGCCGGCCTCGATCGCCGGGATGACGCCGCCCAGCGCCTCGATGCGCCGGAAGTACGCGTAGACCTCCGCCTCGGTTTGATCCGTCAGCGCCTCGACGAAATAGCTGCCGCCGAGCGGATCGACCGTGTTGACGACGCCCGTCTCCTCGGCGATCACCTGCTGCGTGCGCAGCGCGAGCGTGACCGCGTGCTCGCTCGGCAGCGCCAGCGCCTCGTCCA
>CAYTME010000209.1:0-2680 GCA_964438415.1 uncultured Pleurocapsa sp.
TTTCGCCGGGTTCCTGCTTGCCACCGGGGAACTCCCACAGCCCGCCGAGCAGCCCATCGAGCGGGCGCTGCGCGATCAGCAGTTCGCCGCGCGCGTTCCAGATCAGACCGGCGGTCACGTCGTAATGGGGCGTCGCTTTGCGCGCTGGCTTGACCGGACGCTGCGCTTGTGTGCCGCTGGCGGCAGCGCGGCAGTGCGAGCGCACGGGGCAGCTCGGGCAGAGCGGCGCGCGCGGCTTGCAGATCGTGCGCCCCAAGTCCATCAACGCTTGGTTGTAATCGCCGGCGCGTACGTCCGGCAGCAGCCCCTCAGCCAGCGCCCACAGACGGCTGAGCACGGCTGGCCGGGTGACATCGTCCGCCAAGTCATACAGCCGGCTCAACACGCGGATGACATTGCCATCGAGCACGGGGGCGCGCTGGTCGAAGCCGATGCTGGCGATGGCCCCCGCCGTGTAGCGTCCGACTCCAGGCAGCGTCATGAGTGTCTCGACTGTATTGGGGAATACGCCGCCATGTTCGCGCACGATCTGCTGTGCGGCGCGGTGCAGGCTGCGCGCCCGGCTGTAGTAACCCAACCCCTCCCACAGCTTGAGCACCTGATCGAGCGGCGCGCTGGCCAGCGCTTCGAGGGTGGGGAAGGCGGTCAGAAAGCGGGCATAATACGGTTTGACCGTCTCGACCTGCGTCTGCTGGAGCATGATCTCGCTCAGCCAGACGTGATAAGGGTCGCGCGCCCCGCGCCAGGGCATCTTGGCGGCTTGTCGGTCGTACCAGGCGAGCAGATCGGCGGCGAAATCGGTGTCGATGGTCGTCCTCCTGTCGGTTGGATCGTGTTTGCGTCTGGGCGCGAGAAGATTATATACTGCGCATGGAGTCAGGGCTGGAATCCGACCGTCGGTGCTGCCCGGCGAAGAGAGGACGTTCAGATGGTCACCGACAGCACATCCCCTGCGGCACCTTCGCCCGACTATGTGCCGTTCACGATCACATTCAACACCGGCGATCAGGCGCGCGCGGTTTGCGCGCCCCGTCATGGCGACCCGGACAGCATCCTGGAGGCGCTGAAGCTGAAGCACAGCCCGGTTATCTTCATCATCGGCGGCGCTGGGTTGATGGATGATGAGTCGCTGAGTGTGACGCGCGGGGTGATCGAAAACGGCCTAGCGCGCTTCGCCCACGAGCGTCAAGTGACTATCATCGACGGCGGGACGGCCGCTGGCGTGATGGCGCTGATGGGCATGGCGCGCAAGCGTGCCGGCTACACATTTCCACTGGTCGGTGTCGCGCCGCTCTCGCAGGTCGAGTACCCAGGCTGGCAGCACGGTGAGAAGAAAGTCGCCCTCGACAGCTTCCACAGCCATTTCGTGCTCACGGACGGCGATCATTTCAGCGCCGAGTCCGACATGATCGCGATGCTGGCGACCGCCATCAGCCGCGACCGCCGGCTGCCCGCCTTGGGGATGGTCATCAACGGCGGGCAGATCGCCCGGCAAGAGGTCTACATGCGCTCCGCGTCCGGGCACATGACCTTTCCACTGCTCGTGCTCGAAGGCAGCGGGCGGCTGGCCGACGATTTGGCGCGCGCCAAAGCGCAGGGCATCTTCCCGGAGGATGTCGCCGAGGATTTCACCGAAATCCTGCGCGCCGACGTGCAGTTCGTCGCCATTCATGAGGGTTCCGACGCGCTGCGCGCACGGCTCGCGCGGTATTTCGCCTGACTCGTGTTCGATACAGGGGGAGATCGATGCGTAACCATCTGGTGGCCCTCGTGCTGTGCGCTGTACTGCTGCTGCCCGCTGCTGCGCTGGCACAAGATCAAGTGACGACACCTGCACCGCTCGACCCGGCGCTTGGCGGTGCGCCAAGCGCAGGCCGCCGCTGAGTCGGCGCAGCAGGCGCTGGCCGCGCTGGAAGAGCAGGGCGCGCGCGTCGAAAGCCAGCTCGATCTGGCTTTCAACCTGCTCGGCATCTTCGAGGCGATCGGGCTGCTCGTCACCGTGATCGGTGGTGGTATCGCGGCGTTCGGCGTGTTCCGTCTGTTCGCCGCCACCAACGAGCTGACAAAGTCCCGCGAGCGTTTCGAGAAAGAGATCGAAGAGAAGAACCGCGAACTGCAAGCGATGAAGAAGTCGCTGGAGCTTTCGATCGCTCAGAGCGAAGCCGTCCAAAACCAGGAACTGACTCGATCGACGCTGGCGCTCTCGCTGCTGCCGTTGGGTGAGCGCCAATACCGGGCGCAGGACTTCAACGGCGCGATGGATACGTATCGCCGCGCACTCGAACTTGACCCACAGAACCCGATCACGTATCTGCGGCTTGGCTACGTCTGCACCCAGTCGGGCATGTTGGAAGAGGCGCGCCAGCATTTGACGCGGGCGCTGGAGATCGAGCCGGATTTCCCGCCCGCGCTGGCGGCGTTGGGCTACGTCTACCGGCGGATCGCCGAGAAGATGGAATCCGGCATCGAACGCGATGAGCTGCTCAACCGCGCCGAGGGCAGGTTGCTGGAGGCGCTGCGCCGGTCGCCCAAGTTGGTCGATGATGACGGTGAGTCGTGGTGGGGGTCGCTCGGCGGTCTGTACCGCCGGCGCGGCCAAGTTGCCGAGGCGATCCAGGCGTACGAGCGCGCGGGCGAGGTGACGCCGCATTCATCGTACCCGTTCAGCAATCTGGCGCTG
>CAYTME010000209.1:2690-7038 GCA_964438415.1 uncultured Pleurocapsa sp.
CTACATGCAGACAGGTGACCGCGAGCGAATGCTGACGACCTACCGCCGCGTTGAGCGGCTGGCGCGCGGTGAAACCCAAGCTGAAGTCGATAACTACTGGGCACATGCCGATCTGCTGACGGCGCAGCTCGCGCTCGGACGCATCAAGGAGGCCGAGCAGTCCCTGATCTCGGTCATGGATATCGCGCCGGTCGACTCGCCGTATGTGCTGGAGCTGCTGGCGGATACGTTGGAGCGGCTGACCGAGGCGCTCGGCGGCAAGGAAGCTGCGCCGCACATCCAGCCGTTCATCAACCGCGTCCAGACCGAGATCCGCGTGCGCAAAGCATCCAAGAACGGCGGCACTGCCGACAGCGCCTGACCGGCTGCGGGCCGGTTCGCCACATCCCGCCGATCTTTGCATTATCCAAGTGCAAAATCGGGTATCGTGAGCATAGCTGAGAGGATGCCCCGATACCGAGCGGAGTGGACGAGTGGCGAAAGACAGCGGATGGCAGTTGAACCGCAGCTCCGCGCTGCTGTGGATTGGTGTGCTCGCGGTCATGGCGGCCGCGTGGGCTGCCCGGATCGTGCCCGGGCCGCGCACCATCGATGATGCCTTCATCACCTTTCGATACAGCCGCAATATCGTCGAGGGACTCGGCTTCGTCTACAACCCCGGTGTGCACACGCTGGGCACGACGACGCCGCTGTTCACGCTGCTGATGGCGGCGATCAGCGCCATCGCAGGCGGGCAGGATTACCCGGTCTATGCGCTGCTGGTCAGCGCACTGGCGGACGGTTTGACGGCGCTGCTGCTCTATCTGATCGTGCGGCGTGTCACCGAAAGCCGCTGGCTCGGGCTGCTGCCCGCGCTCTTGTGGGCGGTCGCGCCGTTCAGCGTCACATTCGCCATCGGCGGCATGGAGACGAGCGTCAGCATTTTGTGGATGGTCGCGGCATCATGGGTCTTCATCGAGGGGGCGAAACGGCCTGATGCAGAGCGCCGCTGGGGCGATGTGGCGCTCGGTGTGCTGGCTGCGCTGGGCGCGCTCACACGGATAGACGCTGCCATCTGGATCGGGCCGCTGCTGCTCTGGCAGTTGGTCGAACGCCTGCGCCGGACGCAGTCATCTCCCTTGTCCAAGCTGCCGCTGCGGACGTGGCTGACGGCTGCGCTCGTGCTGCTGCCCTGGCTTGTCTTCAGTCTGGTGTATTTCGGGTCACCGCTGCCGAACTCGCTGTCAGCCAAACAGGCGGCCTACGCTTTGCCCGATGGCACAGCGCTGATGCGTTTGATCCAGCATTACGCCGTGCCGTTTGTGGAGTCCGAGGTCTTCACGCCGTTCATTTTGGGCTTGGGCGTGGTCTACGCCTCGCTGTCGTTGGTCGCAGTGCTGTCTGCCGCACGTCAGCAGCCGCGCGCGGTGCCGTTTCTGATCTATCCCTGGCTGTACATGGCTGCATTTGCAGTCGCCAACCCGCTCATCTTTCGCTGGTACTTAGCGCCGCCGCTGCCGGCCTTGATGGTCGGGATCGTCGTCGGCATCTACGCCCTGCTGCGCCAGATCCTCTCTGAGCGCGTCCGATGGGCTGTTCCTGCGGTGTTCGCTGCGCTGGCCTGCGTTTGGCTCTACACGAGTTTGAGCGCTTGGACGCTCAGCCCCGATCATGGGCCAAACCGCCCTGCGCCGAAGATGGCCTGGCATCAGATCGAGCTTTACTACGAGGAGATCGGCAGGCTGTTGGCCGAACGCTACGGCGTCGATGCGCAAACGCGGGTCGCGTCGGCGGATATCGGCGCGATCGGGTATTTCAGCCGTGCGACGATCGTCGATACCGTCGGCCTGGTCACACCTGAAATGCGGCGGTATTACCCGATCGATCCGGCGCTGATAGCGGAAGGGCAGAATTACGCCATCCCGCCTCAGCTCATCCACGACACCGCTCCAGCTTTTTTGGTGACGATGGAAGCTTTCGTCCGCTTGGGCTTGGAACGCGATCCGGCTTTCACGAGTCAATATCGGCTGCTCCATGAAATCCCGACGGATTTTTACGGGACGGGTATGCGTCTGTACGGGCGCAGTCCGTGAGGGTGCATATTTCAAGGTGTCGCAAGATCGAGTACACTTAGCCCATTCTCGAACCGGATCAAGCGCAAGAGAGAGTTTTCAATGGCGACCGACTCGCGCACATGGTTTTATACCACCCCCGTAGCCCGTCCTTATTTCATCGAGGAGCGCGTCAACCTGACGCTGTGGAAGAACCGTCTGACGAACATCCACATGATCTGCACGCACCCTGAACCGCCGATCAAGATGGAGGGGCGCTGGGGCGACATGCCGGTCGAGTTCGAGTGGCAGCCGGGCAAGTGGTTCGTGCTGCGTATGGCGCAGGAGACGAAAGAAGTGATCGGCGTCATGCGCCAGGTCTTGATGATGCGTCCGTCGTTTGCGTATCAAAACCCCGATGGCATGTACTGTGTCGAATGGCATACCGACGACGGGGAGGAGCGCTGGCGCGAGATCCAGGGCAATCCGCAGTATCAAGGCCTGCGCCGCATCAAGCGCCGGTAAGTTTTCATCGGCAGCGCATGTCTAGATACCAATTGGGTCCTTCAGCAGAGATGAGGAAAGCCTGACCATGACCAAAGCGGTCGTTACATTGGAAGAAGGTCTGCAAGCCAAGATCGATATTCGCCAGTTCGAATTCGTCGCCGATGAGCCGGTCGATCAGGGCGGCCAGGACAGCGGCCCCAAGCCGACCGAGATCCTACTCGGCGCGCTCGGCTCGTGCGCCGTCATCACGGCCAAGCTCTACGCGCAGCGCAAGGGTTGGGATCTGCGGCGGATGGAGGTCTCGCTGGAGATGGAGCGCGTCGATCCGGCGTCGTATCCAGCGTACACCGGCGATGCCACCATTCTGCATGTCATCCGCAAGCATTACATCATCGAGGGCGATCTGACGGAGGAGCAGAAGACACGCCTGATCGAGATCGGCGGCAAGTGCCCGGTGGCGCGCGTGCTGGAGCACCCCGTCATCTTTGAGGACTCGCAGCTTTCCCCTTCCGAAGCGCAGTAGCACAAGCGACGCGGGGCGCTCGGACGGACGCCCCGCCGCTCAATCGGCAAGCTCCGCCCAGAGCGAGAGCGCCTCGTCGCGTTCGTTCTCTAAGCGTGCAAAACTCTCGCCCAGATCGCGCACGCGCGCGGCGTTGCCGGCGGCGCTGGCGCGTTCGATCTCCTCAGTGACGCGCATGATTTCGCTTTCAAGCTGCTCGATCTGCGCTTCGAGTTCGGTCAGCCTGCGCTGAAGTTGGAATGGGTTGAGGCCGGATCGATGCGTTTTCGTCTGCGCCGTTCCTGCAGGGACGCGTCCCTGCGCTGCCTGCGCTGGCACGGCGGCCTGTTCCTTTTCGCGCTCACGCGCCTCTAGGAATTCGCGATAGCTGCCGCGGTACACGCGCATCTGCCCCGGCGTCGCCCACCAGATCTGCGTCGCCAAGGCATCGATCAGGTAGCGATCGTGGCTGACGAGCAGGATCGTCCCGGCGAAGTCGGCCAGTACATTCTGCAAGACTTCCTGACTCTCGATATCGAGATGGTTGGTCGGCTCATCGAGGAGCAGGAAGTTGGCCCCGCTCAGGGCGAGCTTGGCCAGCGCCACTCGTCCGCGTTCCCCGCCCGAAAGCGAGCTGACGGGACGGAATACGTCGTCACCTTGGAACAGGTACTGTGCCAGATAGCTGCGCGCTTCGCTGATCGGCATCGGCTTGACGCTGGTGATCTCATCCAGCAGGCTGTGGCTTTCGACGAGCGACTCGTGGGCTTGGGCGAAGTAGCCGACCACAACCGAAGCGCCCAAGCGCGCCTCGCCGGCGAGCGGTGCGAGCTGCCCGACGATGGTCTTCACGAAGGTGCTCTTGCCGGTGCCGTTGGCACCGATGAGCGCCGCGACTTCACCGCGCTGAAGCACGAGGTTCGGCACTTCGAACAAGGGCGCGCCATGATCCGGATAGCCGACGGCAAGGCCATCGGTGACGAGCACGCGGTCGCCGCTGCGCAGCGTTTCGCCGAGCCGGACGCGCATCGTCTTGTGGTCGCGTGGGCGCAGCAGGCGCTCATCGCGCAGCAGCCGCTCCAATCGCTTCAGGCGGCCTTTGGCCTGGCGCGTATTCTGCCCCGCGATGTTGCGGCGGATGTAGTCCTCTTCTTTGGCGATGAATTCCTGCTGAGCCTCGAACTCTTTGAGCCGGCGTTGATGGCGTTCTTCACGCTGGCGCACGTAGTGGGTGTAGCTGCCGCGGTACGTCTCCAGCGCGCCGAAATCGAGTTCCCAGACGGTCGTCGCGACCGCGTCGATGAAATAG
>CAYTME010000210.1:0-7020 GCA_964438415.1 uncultured Pleurocapsa sp.
CGCGCAGCGTGACGAAGAATGGATTGTTGAGCGTCGAGAGCGACAGCCCCAGCGTATAGCCATCCTGAGCATTGATAAAGGTCGCCGACGCCAGCAGCAGCGCCAACACACTCATAACCAACGTGAAGCGTTTCATCTTCGATCTCCCTCCAAAACTGCATGTTTCACGTTCACCAGAGTCGATACGGTTCGGACGAAACTTGGGATACGGTTCACTCCCTCCTACCGAACAGCTTTGTAAATGAGCAGCGCCAGCGCGATCACCGCTCCCTTGCCGACATCCTGAAAAGGGGACGGCACATTGAGCAGATTGAGGCCGTTGCTGAGCACCACGATGATCAGGACGCCGATCAAGGTACCGAACAAGGTGCCCTCGCCGCCGTCGAAACTCGTGCCGCCGATGACGACGGCGGCGATAGCGTCGAACTCGTAGCCCAAACCGGCGGTCGGCTGCGCGGAGTTCAAGCGACCGATCAGGATCACGCCCGCCAGAGCCGCCAGCATCCCCGACGCGATATAGACGAACAGCAGAATCGTCTTGGTCGGCAGCCCGGTGAAAAACGCCGTGCGTTCGTTGTCGCCGAGGGCGAAGATATATCGCCCCAACGAGGTGTGGTTGAGCAGCACGTAGCCGCCGGCGAAAATCACCCCAGCGACGACGACCGGCATCGGGATCGGGCCGACAAACCCGGTGCCAAGAACGCGAAAATCAGGCGTCAAGCCGGTGATCGGCTGCCCCTGCGTGTACGTCAGCGCCAGACCACGCGCAAACGTCATCACGCCGAGCGTGGCGATGAACGGCGGGATCTGCACGCGGCTGACCAGCAGACCGTTGATCAAACCTAGCGCGCCGCCCACCAGCAGGCAGAACGCGATCGCCGCCGGCGAGTCCCAGCCCTGCCGGAGCATGTCAGCCGCCATGACCGTTGAAAGCGCCAGGATCGAACCGACCGAGAGGTCGATGCCGCGCGTGAGGATAACGAGCATCATCCCGACCGAGATGATGCCGTTGATGGTCGACTGGCGCAGCACATTCAGCAGGTTTTCGGGCGTCAAAAAGCGGTCGGATATCAAACTGAGCGCCAGGCACAGGATCAGGAACGACCCCAACAGGCCGTACTGCTGCACCAGCGGACGCCACTGAGTCGTACGCATCAGAACACCACACCCGCTGACAGGATCACATTGGCGTAGGGCGTGAATTCGCCCGTGCGCACGACCGCACGCGCGAAAGCCGTCCGCGCTTTGAATTCGACATGCGGCACTGTTTCGATCGGGACATCCGCCAGCAGCGCGCGCAGCGCCCGCTCCATCTCTAGGCTGCGCTCGGCCAGCTCCTGGGCAACGATGGCGCTTTCAACCTTCATCTCGCTCAAGACCGCCCTCAGGACATCGAGAAACGGCGGCACGCCCGCCGAGACCGCCAGATCGATACGTTCGGTTGTCGCGGGCACGGGCAGTCCGGCATCGGCGATGACGAGCGTATCGGTATGACCTAACCCAGCGATGACCGACGACAGCGGCTGATTCAGCAGGCCCGTTTTCTTCATGATGTGCGCCCCTCATGCTCCGATAGGAAAGCATCGACTTCACGGCGTGTGGGCATACTGGCGGAGGCTCCGTGCCGAGTGACGCTGATCGCCGCTGTGGCGTTGGCAAATCGGAGCGCCTCCGCGAGCGGCTTGCCCTCGGCGAGCGCCACCGCGAGACCCGCATTGAAGGCATCGCCAGCGCCCACGGTATCGACGGCCTGGACATCAAACGCCGAACAGCGACCGCGGTCGTGCTGCGTCTGCCAGCGCGCCCCCTCCTGCCCCAGAGTGACGATCAGCGTCTGCCGCTCATCGTGCAGCAGCGCGGCAGCAGCGCGTTCAGCATCTGGCTGACCGCTCATGATCAACAGTTCGGTTTCATTGGGGGTCAGGAAATCGGCCAGCGCGGTGACAGCGGCCGGGAGCTGCGCCGCCGGTGCCGGGTTGAGAATGGTGGTCACGCCGTGTCTCCGCGCAGTCTGCAGCGCATGGGCGGCGGCGGCTTGATCGACTTCGAGCTGTGTCAGAAGCACATCTGCCTGGGCGATGGCCGCTTCCGCGCGATCGATATCGGCGGCGCTGAGCGCGAGATTGGCACCCAGGGTGACCGCGATCACGTTCTGACCGCTGTCCTCGACCAAGATTGCCGCCACCCCGGTCGAGGTCGTCTCGTCCTGTGTCACGTAATCGGTGTGGATACCCTCCGCATGCCAGAGCTGAAAGGCCATCTCGGCGAAGACATCACGCCCAACCCGCCCGATGAACGTGACCTGTGCCCCCAAGCGTGCGGCAGCGACTGCTTGGTTCGAGCCTTTACCACCTGCGAAGGTCAGAAAGCGACGGCCGCTGAGTGTCTCGCCAGGGCGCGGCAAACGCGGCAGATACGTCACCAAGTCCGCATTGAAACTACCTACAACAATCACTTTAGCTGGCATCTTCAAGCGTCCGCTGTAACGAGTATTTCAGTGGGATGGGAGTATAACGCATTCGAGCGCGGAAGGTGGAATTTTCCAAGCGGTGATCGGCCAAAATGTGTGTGAAGTGACGTTCATCAAGACTTTTCGTTACGTCTTTCACAAGCACTTTCGGGTTGAATGCGCTATCGTGTTAAATAAGCGAGACATCTGTCGGCGCGGCGCAGTTCATGTATTGCCGCTTGACCCGACAGGTAGATCGGGTCAGCAGCACTCCGATGTACACAGCCGCGACAGCAAAATCGCGGATTTCTTTATATATCGTGTCGATGTGGGGCGTATCGCCGCCAGGGGCGGAAGACCGGCAGACCGTGACCGCTCCAGATGACACAGAGACCCCTTTCTGGCGGTGGATCACCTCCATCACCGTGGAGAGGGAACCTCATGGATTGGAAGACCATCACCAAAACAGCCGAACAGTGGTCGGTCGCCCCTAACCTCGAAGACTACGTGGCCGTCACACGGGCTTTTACCTGGGAGTCGATCCGCAGTGAACTGGACGGGCTGCCCGATGGCGGCGGCTTGAACATCGCGCACGAGGCGGTGGATCGCCATGCAAACGGACGCTTAAGCGATCACATCGCCATCCGCTGGTTGGGCAAAGACGGCGCCGTGCGCGATTTCACTTACGTCGACCTGAAAGAAGACAGCAGCCGTTTCGCCAACATCCTGCGCCGGCTGGACGTGGGCAAAGGCGAGCGTGTCTTCGCTCTGGCGGGACGTATTCCCCCGCTCTACATCACGGCACTGGGCACACTCAAGAATCTGAGCGTGTTCTGCCCGCTGTTTTCGGCCTTCGGCCCCGAACCGATCTTCCAGCGGCTCTCGCGCGGTGATGCGCGCGTGCTCGTCACCACCGAGCGCCAGTTCCAGACCAAGATCGCCAAACAGTGGGAGCGGCTGCCGAAACTGTCGCACATCCTGCTCACCGATGTTGAGGAGCATCTCGCCCCCAATTTGCTCTCACTGCCGAAGCTGATGGCGGAAGCCTCGCCTGACTTCACCATCCCACCCACCGACGCTGAAGACATGTCGGTGGTGCACTTCACCAGCGGCACGACCGGGATGCCGAAAGGCGCGATCCACGTACACGGGGCGATTGTGCACCATTACATGACCGCCAAGTATGCGCTTGACCTACACCCAGATGACATTTACTGGTGCACAGCCGATCCAGGCTGGGTCACCGGCACATCCTACGGCATTTTCGCTCCACTCAGTCACGGCGTCACCTGTATCGTCGATGAGGCCGAGTTCGACGCCGACCGCTGGTACCGGATCCTTCAGGATCAGAAGGTGACCGTCTGGTACACGGCCCCGACCGCGATCCGCCGCCTCATGCGCCTGAACATCCGCCCACGAGAGCAGTACAACCTCGATCATCTGCGCTTCGTCGCCAGTGTCGGCGAGCCGCTCAACCCGGAAGCCGTCATCTGGGGACGCCAGGTGCTGGGACTCTCGATCCACGACAACTGGTGGCAGACGGAAACCGGCGGCATCATGATCGCCAACTATCCGTGCATGGACATTCGTCCTGGGTCGATGGGCCGGCCCGTGCCCGGCGTGGAGGCCGCCATCGTGCGCCGGCTGGAGGACGGGACGGTCGAAGTCGTCACGCAGCCTGATGTCGAGGGCGATCTCGCATTGAAGCCGGGCTGGCCGTCGATGTTCCGGGGTTACCTGCATGACGAGGAGCGCTATCGCAAGTGCTTCGCGGACGGCTGGTATATCAGCGGTGACCTAGCGGAGCGCGATGCCGACGGCTACTTCTGGTTCATCGGGCGCGCCGACGACATCATCAAGACGGCCGGACACATGGTCGGTCCGTTCGAGGTCGAAAGCGCGCTGCTGGAGCACCCCGCCGTCGCGGAAGCGGGCGTCATCGGCAAGCCTGACCCTATCATCGGCGAGATCGTGAAGGCTTTCGTCGCCCTAAAACACGGCTGCACACCGTCCGAAGATCTGCGGATGGAACTGCTCGGATTCGGGCGCACTAGGCTCGGATCAGCGGTAGCGCCGAAAGAGATCGAGTTTCTGGACAACTTACCCAAGACCCGCAGCGGCAAGATCATGCGCCGTCTGCTCAAGGCGCGCGAGCTGGGGCTGCCCGAGGGCGACCTTTCCACATTGGAGACGACCGAGGAGGCGAAAAATGGCCGCGAAACCAGCTAAGAAACCAAACACGGCCCTCGAACGGGAACACGGCCTGCATCTGCTGTACGAGATGCTGCGCATTCGGCGTTTTGAAGAGAAATGCGCCGAACTGTACACGGCGCTCAAGATTCGCGGCTTTCTCCATTTGTACGATGGTGAAGAAGCGTGTGCCGTCGGCGTCATGCAGTCCCTGACGCCCGAAGATGCGGTCGTCGCGACGTACCGCGAGCACGGTCACGCGCTGGCACGCGGCGTGCCCATGAACACGATCATGGCCGAAATGTACGGAAAGCAGGAGGGATGCAGCCGCGGTCGCGGCGGCTCGATGCATCTATTCGACAGCGCCACCCGCTTCATGGGCGGGAATGCGATCGTCGCAGGCGGCATTCCGCTGGCGGTCGGTTTGGCGCTGGCAGACAAGATGCAAGGCCGGCAGCGCGTAACCTGCTGCTTCCATGGCGATGGCGCAGCGGCTGAGGGCGCGTTTTACGAGTCGCTCAATCTGGCGGCTCTGTGGCAGGTACCGGTGCTTTTCATCTGCGAAAACAATCTGTACGCGATGGGCACCGCCCTCCAATACTCACACGCGAACAAGTCGATCGCCGACAAAGCGGCCGCGATCGGTGTCAGCGCCAGCACGGTGGACGGGATGGATGTGCTGGCGGTCGAAGCCGAAACCGCGCGCGTGCTGAACGCCATCCGGTCTGGCGAGGGTCCGCATTTGATCGAGTGCATGACCTATCGATTCCGCGCCCACTCGATGTTCGATGCCGAACTCTACCGCAGCAAAGAGGAAGTCGAACGCTGGCGTGAGCGCGACCCGATCAAGAAGCTCATCGCGGTGATGAAGGCCCAAAACCTGCTGACGGATGCGGATATCGAACAGTTCGAACAAAAAGCCGCAGCCGAAATCGATGACGCGGTCGCCTTCGCCGAGGCGGGCACTTGGGAGCCGGTGGAAGACCTGACCCGCTTCGTCTACTCGGAAGGAGTGCCCGTATGAAGACCAATGGTGCCAATGGCGCAAAAACGACGATCGAGATGACCTATCGCGAGGCTGTGCGCGAAGCCATTCGCGACGCCATGCGGCAGGACGACCGCGTCTTCCTGATGGGTGAGGATGTCGGTCGTTACGGCGGCGGTTTCGGCGTCAGCAAAGGGCTGCTGGCCGAGTTCGGGCCGGAGCGCATCCTCGACACACCGCTTTCCGAATTGGGCTTCACCGGTGCGGGCATCGGCGCGGCTTTGGGCGGGATGCGGCCGATCGTCGAGATCATGACCGTCAATTTCAGCCTCTTGGCCGCCGACCAAATACTGAACAACGCAGGCACGCTGCTGCACATGTCGGGCGGGCAGTTCAACGTCCCGGTCGTTATCCGAATGGCGACCGGCGCGGGCAGACAGCTCGCCGCGCAGCACGCGCACGCGCTGGAGGGCTGGTACGCTCATATCATCGGTATCAAGGTGGTGACCCCGGCCACGATCGAAGACGCACGCTGGATGCTGTGGACAGCGCTAGAAGACCCAGATCCCGTGCTGATCTTCGAGAATCCGACACTCTACAACATGAAAGGCGAACTGCCCGCAGACAGCGGCCCGGTCGATATCGAGCGCGCGCGGGTGCGCAGGCCGGGGACGGATATCTCGATCATCACCTACAGCGCATCGCTGTTCAAGGCATTGGAAGCCGCGGAAACGCTCGCGCAAGAGGGCATCGAGGCCGAGGTGATCGACCTGCGCAGCCTGCGCCCGCTCGACGACGATACGTATCTGTCATCGGTCGCCAAGACGCACCGCGCATTGATCGTCGATGAGGGATGGCGCAGCGGCAGCATTTCCGCCGAGATCAGCGCGCGCATCATGGAGCACGCCTTCTTCGAGCTGGATGCACCGGTCGAACGCCTGTGCAGCGCCGAAGTCCCGATGCCGTATCCGAGGCACCTTGAGGAAGCGGCACTGCCCCAGGCCCAAACCATCGTCGAAGCGGTCAAGAGAATGGTGGGCGAACATGTCTGAATATCGTATGCCGAGTCTCGGTGCTGACATGGACTCCGCTGCTCTGGTTGAATGGCATGTGAAGCCGGGCGACCGGGTCAAACGCGGCGACATCGTTGCCGAAGTCGAAACCGACAAAGGGGTCATTGAGATCGAGATCTTCGAAGATGGCGTCGTCGAACGACTGCTCGTGGAGCCGAGCCAGGAGCGCGTGCCGGTTGGTACGGTGCTGGCATTGATCCGCAGCGAGGCAGAAGTACCTGTGGGCGCGGTCGAAGTCCAAGCGACCGTTGAGCGTCCGCGCGTGGCGGTGCCAGCGCCAGCCGCTGCGCCCGCGCTGGCTGCGGCCGACGGCGGCCGCCGGG
>CAYTME010000211.1:0-6047 GCA_964438415.1 uncultured Pleurocapsa sp.
AAGCCAAGTTGCGCACCGCCGGATCGTCAAGATCGTAAAGGGCGGGGAAGGTCGCCTCATCGCGCGCGGCGATCAGTTCTTCTTCCAAGATCAGCCGCCAGGTCAAAAAGCCGCTCCAGTCGATGTCAAGGTCGGCCACCGACCCAACACCGGCTGCACTTGCCAGCGCGCCCAGCCCACCATCAGCAGCCAGCGCCGCCAGCATTCGGCCGATGACCGTTTCGCCGTAGCGTTCGGCCATGCTGGCGATAGTAGAACTTGTCACCTCGGCGCCCGTGAGCCGTTCGACCAGCCACAGTTTGACCGCACTGCGCAGATAGCCCGCGTCGCTCGCAGCAGCGAATGCGTCCACGGGGACGAGACGCGCCACCAGCCGTTCCGCGATCAAGTCGGCTGTAGTGGCACGATTTTCTGCCGTCCAGATGTCGTTCATCTGCACCGGACGCAGAAATGGCGATGGAATGCGCATCTGCCACGAGTCTTCCGCTGCCCAGCCAGGGCTGACTATCTCGTCCGGAACGATATCGACGACCAGCGGCGGCAGCTCCGCACAGACGAGGGCGGCGCAGGCTTGACGCAGCCAGCCGGGCAGCGTCAGCACAAGCGACTGCGCCAGCGGCTCATCGACCGCCCAGTAACGCACAGAAACGGGCCCATCTTCGCGCAGGCGCGCATCGCCCCAGAACGTGTAATCCGGCGGCACGTGACGCCAGCCGTCATCATAACGCCAGTAGAACCACAGACGGCCGTAGCGCACGCCGTCGATGATCTCCTCGACCAGCACGCGCCCACGCGGACCGTCGATGGCGACATCGAGTGCTCGCCCCGATAAGACCACCTGCGATGTGCTTTTCAATGTCTGATAGCTGTCGAAGAGCTGCTGCTGGCTTTGCAGCCATTGGCTGCTGTCGCTGCGCTGAATATTGGTGTACGCAGTGCGGTCGCCGATGCGCAGGGAGGCGACCTCATTTTCAACTGTCGAGATCAGGTTTTGTCGAATCTGCTGATCGACCACATCCAGCCGCCAAGCGACCAATGCCACCAATGCGCAGCCGATGCCGATCAAAAGCAGGGTGAAGAGCAGCAGGCGGCGAAAAGCCCGCATACGCCGGTGTGCTGCTTGCGGATCATCGCGCACCGTTTGCACGCGCTCGCGTTCGCTTTCAATCTCCCAATCGAGGCGAATTCCCATGCCAATCCTTCGAGTAGTTGACGAGAGATGCTGCCCAAAAAACTTCGAGGATCGTTCTTCGCAGCCCGGTCGTCTTTCGGGAACTCATTGTATCAAGAAATCTGGCCTCGGTAAGACGGATAACGGTCATGGAACAGGGCGGTCGCAAATTTGGGTTTGTTAGGTCTGGCTCGTCTTCCCAAGTCTTCTCTCTGATAGAGACCGGGAACACATCGGATTTTGCAGAAGCCTCGGCTGGACTAACGCCGTAAATCATGTCTGCTGCTATACTGAGCGCAGTCGGGAGTGGAGTTGAGATGCAAAGCGCGCGAATGTGGGCGAGGTTTTCTGGTCGTCGAGCTGGATCGAGAAGCGATCTCAGGACAGCGGTCTTGTGCTTGCTGTGCCTGCTGGTGGTCAGCGCGTGCGCGCCTGGGCCGATCATCGAGCCGCTGCCGACGCTTGTGCCGTTCCCAACCATGACGCCGGGGCGTTACGCGGTCGGTCGGCTGCCGCCGCCGGTCGGTCTGCCGCTCGACGGCGGTTTGTTCGCCAATGCTGCCGCACAAGCCGTCGCCCCCACGCCAACGGTCAATTTTGCTCGGTGTCCTGCCCCGGCAGCCCCTACGTTGGAGCCGCCGCCCAACTTCGGTCGCGAGATGAACGGGACGATGCTGCGCTTCCTCGACGCGGCCGGCAGCGCCGAGGCCCTCGCCGAGGGGCTGCGCTCGACTTGGGGTGTGCTGGGTGCCAGCGGCTACGTGCGCGCTGACCGCGACCTGACCGGCGAAGGTACGCCGGACATCCTCGTCGGCTACTTGCAGCCAGACGGCGGCGGCACGCTCTTGATCGCCGCCTGCGCCGATGGCCGCATGATCCAAGTTTACGACGCGACGCTCGGCGGAGAACCTCCGCAGGTTTTGTGGATGGATGACATGACCTTCGACGCGCTGCCAGAGGTCTTGTTTGCCAGCCGCGTCTGTACCGGGGCGACCGACGCGAGCTGCGTTTATCGAACACAGTTGATCGCTTGGCGCGAGCGCTTGGGGCGTTTCGTCAATCTGTTGGGTGACCCGGTCGAGTCGAGCCGCCAGCCCGCCATCGAGGATGTCGATCAGGATCAGGTCTTGGAATTGGTCGTGCGGATGGACGACAATGGCAGCGCTGAAAGCGGGCCGCGCCGGACCGGCATCATCGTGTACGACTGGAACGGCGGCGCCTATGTGCGCGCGCTGACGCAGCTCGACCCGCCTCGGTTCCGGGTCCAGGTTGTGCATCAAGCTGACGCGGCCTTTGCCGCCGAGGCCTATGCCGAGGCGATTGCGCTCTACCAACAGGCGATCACCAGTCCTGACCTGCGCAACTGGCAGAACGACGACATCCCGACCCTGCAAAATTATGCGCTCTACCGCTTGCTGATCACCTATGCCTTCTTGGAGGACGACCGTTTGCTGGAACTCGTCCAGCAGATGCAGACGGCCTTTCCCGATCCAGCATCTGCGCCCGTCTTCATCCAACTGGCGCAGACCTTCTGGAGCGCGCTGCAGGTCACCAATAATCTACGCAGCGCCTGCCTCGAGGCAGATGCGTTCATCGCTGGGCGGGGCGATGTGCTGGCGCTGCTCAACCGCTACGGCAGCGAAAGCCCCACATACACCGCGCGCGATATCTGCCCGTTCTGAAATCGACTGCGCAGAAAGTTCGTGATTCCGGGTTCGCGCTCGGAGGTCATCAGGTGGACTCGGCTGCAACCAGGCGTACTTCGAACAGCGCCGGCCACAGTTTGCCGGTCAGATAGAACGTGTCGGTCTCCGGGTTGTAGGCAATGCCGTTGAGCACGGCACCCGCATCCAGGCCGGCGCGCACCTCTGGGCTGAGCAGGTCAGATGCATCGACTACGCCATCCACATAGCCGGTTTCGGTCTGGATGCGCACGATGGTGTCCGTCTGCCAGATATTGGCGTAGATATGATCGCCAACGCACTCCAGTTCGTTGAGCCGCATCACCGGCTCACCGTCGCGCGTGACGTGGATCATATCCAGCAGGCGGAAGGTCTGCGGGTCGCGCACGAACAGACTGCTGCTGCCGTCACTCATGTACAGTCGTGTGCCGTCGTAGCAGATACCCCAGCCCTCGGTCTCGTAGAGGTACTGGCCGATCACGCGCAGCGTCTCGACATCCCAGACGATGGCGACGTTTTCACGCCAAGTGAGCTGGATCAAGCGGTCTTCGACCAGCGTCAGCCCCTCGGCGAAGAACTGGGTGTTCAGCTCGACTTTGCGCAGCACCGCGCCCGTCTCGATCTCGACTTGGCGCACGTCCGACTGGCCGTACTGCCCGGCACTCTCATAGAACGTCCCTTCGTGCAGTAGCAGCCCCTGGGTGAACGAGCCGCTGTCGTGTGGATACTCGGCCAGCACTTCAATCATGAGCGACGCGACCGCTGGCGGCTCCACGGCGCAGGGGCACATCTGAGCGGCAGCAGGCGCGGCCAGCACGAGCAGGCAGAGCAGACTCAATACGAACAGGGGGCGCGTCAACTTCATGATCGCATTTTCCTCATCCGCTGCATTCGGCGTCGATACACAAGCGCGTGCCCAATGCGCGATAGACAGACACGCGGACGCTGAGTATAGTTGCGTGTGCGCCAAACGCCAATCGAGGATGTATGCGCCGCCGCTTGCCCGATCTTGCTCTCATCGCCCTGCTTCTCCTGCTGCCGCTGATCGCTTTCTGGCAGCAGACAATCGGCGGGCGCACGCTGCTGCCGACCGAAAATCTGTATCAATATGAACCTTACGCGACCTACCGCGAAGTCGTCGGTGCGCCCGAGATACCGCACAATCACCTGCTGTCCGATCTCGTACTGCAAAACATACAGTTCCGCAGCTTTGCCCGCGAACAGCTTGCGCAGGGAGAATTCCCGCTCTGGAATCCCCACAATTTCAGTGGTGTTGCGTTTTTCGCTGCTGGCCAGCATGCGGTGCTCTATCCTTTCAGTGTACTGTTCTATTTTCTGGATCTGCCGCCCGCGTACGGCTGGTACACCGTCCTGCAGTTATGGCTGGCAGGTGCGTTCATGTATGCGTTCATGCGTGGGCTGGGCGTCAACCGCTTCGGCGGTGCGGTCGCTGGCATGACGTATCAACTGAGCGGCTTCTTCGTCATCAGCGCCGTCTTTCCGATGATCATCGGTGCTGCCACTTGGCTGCCGCTGATCCTCCTCATGATCGAGCTGATCGCGCGCGGGCAGCCCGCGCTGCGCAGGAGATCAGGCGCGCCGCTGTGGACGGTGATCGGCGCGGGCGCGCTCGGCTGCAATATCCTTTCAGGACACGTGGAGATCACATACTACACACTGCTGATCGCGGCCTTCTACGCGGCTGCGCGGCTGGCGATGCACATGCGCGCAGTTCCGCTGCGCGGCCTGATCGAGCGCGCTGCGTGGATGCTGGCGCTGGTCGCACTGGGGCTGGCGCTCGGCGCTGTCCAGTTCATCCCGCTGTTCGAGGCGGCCAGCAGCAATTTCCGCGTTGGCTCGGCGGCTTTCGATGAGGTGCTCGCTTGGGCGCATCCTCTGCGCGATCTGATCCAGTTCGCCATGCCCAATTTCTACGGCAGTCCGGCACACCATGCCTATTTCGATGTCTTCAGCGGCCAGATGACCCCGGTGACGGTCAACGCCCTCGGTGCGCCGATCGCGCATACCGAATGGGGCATCAAGAACTACGTCGAAAGCGCGCTTTACGTCGGCATTCTGCCGCTCGCGCTGGCACTGTACGCGCTGATCCCCCTGCGCGCACCGACGAATCGTGTGCGCTGGATCTTCGCCGCACTTGGCCTTCTGGCGCTGAGCTTCATGTTCGGGCTGCCGACCTACGCACTCTTGTATTACACGCTGCCGGGTATCGACCAACTGCATTCGCCGTTTCGCTGGGTCTACGCGCTCACGTTGAGCGCGGCGGTGCTGGCGGGATTCGGCGCGCAGCGGCTGACGCTCGCATCGGAGAATGCACGGCACATCGCCCAGCGTCTCGGCGCATTCATCGGTGCAGCGGGAATGGTGATCTTCAGTGGTCTGCTGATTTCGAGGGTGCTCTTCCCGCAGTTCGAGCCGATCCTTCAGCGCGTCTTCGAGGGGTTGGCGGGTGCTCCGGAACGCTTCGCCGACGTGCGTATGTTTTACAGCTATCAGTTCACGAACATCGCGGTTTTCGGCTTCATGCTCATCTGCACCGGCGTCGTGTTTCGACTGGCGCGTGCGCAGCACAGCGGGAAAACGCAGCGCCCGTGGCAAATGGGAGCTGTCGCCCTGGTCGCGCTCGACCTGCTGATCGCGTCGTGGGGTTTCAACCCGGCGTCCGACCCTGCCCTGCTCGACTTCACGCCACCGGCGATCGAGTGGCTGCGCGATCATCCGGGAGGCGGGCGCTTCACCACGCTGGAGACGCCCGGACGCCGGCCGATCCTCAACGCCAATCTGGGACTGCGCTACGGTCTCGACGATGTGCGCGGCTACGAGAGCATCATCCCGCGGCAGTATGTCGATTACATGTCGCAGATCGCGCCCCAAACACAGCTCGAATTCAACCGCATCGCCCCGCTGTGGACGACCGATGACTATAACGCGATCTTGAGGCGCCCGCAGATCGATGAGCTGAACCTGCGCTATCTTGTCACCTATCGTGATCAGGCCGTAGATGCGCCCGGCTGGACGCTCGTCTATGAAGATGACGCGGTGCGTATCTACGAGAACGTCGATATCAAGCCGTTCGCGCACATCGCCCGAGATGGTGCGTCCGGCGCGTGGTCGTGGGTGAGCGCCCGCGAGCTGCTCGTCGATGTTGAGGCCGCGGCGGGCGATCAGCTCATCGT
>CAYTME010000211.1:6057-6968 GCA_964438415.1 uncultured Pleurocapsa sp.
AGCCAGTCGTATGCGCCCGGCTGGCGCGCATTTATCCGCCCACAGGGCGCAGACGACGACAGCGAGCGATCCGTCACGGTCGAACTGGTCGCGGGCAATTTCCAGGGCGTGCGCCTGCTTGACGCCGGATCGTGGACAGTGCGGCTCGTCTACAGCCCGACCAGCTTCCAAGTCGGCGCGTTCGTCAGTTTCATCGGCGCGGCGCTGGCGGTGCTCTTGCTCGGCGTTTGGCTGTGGCGGCTGTACGTGTTCGTCCCTTTAGGCGAAGGCGGCGGGGCGGCACGTGTGGCCAAGAACAGTGTCGCGCCGATAGTGCTCAACCTGTTCAATCGCGGCATCGATTTTGCCTTCGCCGCTGTCATGCTGCGTCTGCTCGGGCCGACGCTGGCAGGCAATTACTACTATGCGATCATCATCTTCGGTTGGTTCGACATTTTCACCAACTTCGGCCTCAACCTATATCTAACGCGCGAGGTCGCTCGCGACCGCGCTGCCGCTCGCCGCATATTTGTGCACACAAGCGCCCTACGACTGCTGCTGGCGCTGGCAGGTGTGCCGCTGCTGGTCGCGTTTCTGGCGCTGCGCCAGGCGACCGGCGGCGATGCGCTGCCCGCTGAGGTAATCACCGCGATCGGGCTGCTCTACGTCGGCCTGCTCCCGAACAGCCTCAGCACGGGCCTGACAGCGCTCTATTACGCTTTCGAGCAGGCGGAGATCCCGGCCGCTGTGACGACCGTCGCGACCGTTCTGAAGGCAGTTTTCGGGCTGGCAGCGCTGCTGGCAGGCTTCAGCATCATCGGTCTGGCGGGCGCAAGCATCATCACCAACCTGGTGACGCTGGCGGTCCTGTTCGCTTACGCTCGGCCAATGCTGACACAGCCGGAGGCGAACGTGCGCAGGATCGACAGCGG
>CAYTME010000212.1:0-3619 GCA_964438415.1 uncultured Pleurocapsa sp.
TCACCTACAGCGCCGCTGCCGATGATGTCGGTGGCGCGATCATCGCTTGGAGCGGCGCGCCGGCCTCAGAGCCAGCTGTCCGCCTGCGCCGCATCGATCGTTTGGGCCGCCCGCGCGATCAGATCGCAGCGATCCCGTCAGCCGAGTCGCCGACGCTGCTGCGCCTGCAAGACGGCCTGCGCCTATATTGGATCGGCAGCCGCGACCGCGCGCTCTACGAAGGGCGGGTCGAGGACGCCGCTGCGCCGCGCCGGATCACGAGTTCGCCGCACCTGGATACGGGTGAACGCTTGGTCGATGTGCGCGTCGGCGCCGATGCGGGTTATTTGCACAGCTTCTGGAATCTCGCTGGCACGGATGGAATCTGCGAAACGTGGCACACCGCCAGCGCGATCGGTGGAACAGCGCCTCATCCAGAGCGGCTGCTGCTGCCAGACGAGGCGGACAGCGGTGCCGCGGAGATCAACGCCGTCTGCTATGCAGCCCCCCTGTCCGTACAGCGCGAGCGGCTGCCGATCGCTGCCGCAGCCGGGCGCGACTTGATGCTGCTCATGTTCGAGGCGGGGCGTCTGACAGACTCGCGCACGATCGCACAGGACACACTCATCCTCGCGCCGCCGCTGCTGATCGAGGACGATCAGCGGGCGCGCTGGTGGCTGGCCTGGGCGGTGCCGACGCTCGCCGGCTATGCCGACTTGACGCTGATCGGGCTGTCCGCAGCGAGCGAGACGGTCAGCAGGTGAAACGCGCCAAGAGATCGAGAATGTCGTCCGCCGCCCGCGCGATCTCGGTTTGGCCAGCGCGTTCAGCATCGATCTTGATGCGCTCGACGACGCTGGCGTGCAGACTGCGGAAATCACCGTAGGGCAGTGCAAAGCGCGCCGGTGTGCCGTCAGACTGCGCGTCATCGATGGCCAGATGCCAGCGCCCGAAGGCTTCCAGGCCGTGCTCGGCGACGTAGCGCGCGGCGGCCGTCGATGACGGCTGACTTTCGCTCCAGATCGAATTCAGCCGGAACTCCGCATCCTCGACCAACCGCAGCGCCTGCTCAAGACCATCTCGGTTCAAACGCAGTGCCATCGCTTCACTCCTCACTTCATCGCCTGCCGCTGCTCTCAGATCGCACGCACTTGGCGTCTCTTACCCGGCGGGACGGAAGACGACACGATAGGAGATGACGGCGCGTGCGCCATCCTCCAGCGCGCACGATGTGGCAGTGAGCGGCTGCGACGGATCGGACAAGCCCGGCATATCGACCAGGTAGCTCAAGCCTGGCTCCATCCTGAAATCGGCAAAACCCGGCCCACGCTCCGGCTTGAGTCCGGTCGCGAACACGCTCTCGCCGCCGTCCCAGCGCACGCGCACGATCTGCCCCGGGATGCCCTGGCCGTTGAAATCGACCACCTGCACCTCGATCACGCCCGGCGTCTGGACGCTGCAAAACGTCGGGATATTGGCGATCTCGAAGTCGTTGCGCGGCACGTTGGTCGGCACGATGAAGATGGTCGGCGTGGGCGTCGTGCGCGCCGCGCCTTCGGGCGTTGGGGTCTTGCTCGCGACCGGTGCCAGCGTGGGCGTCGGCGGTTCGATGACCACGATCTGGGTCGCCTGCGCGGCGGGCATCACGATCAAGTCGTCGGCGCAGCCCGCGCGCCCCTGCAAACGGTAGAAACTGATCATGGCCTGCAGCGCGCGCAGGCCGCTGCTGCTGTCGGCATAGCCGGAGGTGGCCAGCCGGCAGGCGACATCGGCCACTTCCTGGATGAAATCGCGCGGCAGGCGCAGTTCGGCCAGCCGCTGCGTCGCCAGACGCAGATCGGCATTGTAGGCGTAATCGAGCATGATGGCGACGATGTAATGCCCGCGGTCTTCCTCGTTGAGCTGCCAGGGCTGCGTGTTGAACTCCACCACCGGACTCAACACCCACGTGTAGAGCAGGCCGCCGCCGATGCCGATGGCCAGCCCGAGCACGACACCGACCCACGAGATATACGAGCGCGGCTTGCGATAGCGTCGACCGACAGGGGGGCGCTGGTCGAATTCGGGGAGGCTCTCCGGCTTCATGTGCCCTGCCTGAGCGAGCGCAGTTGGCGATACGGCTCCATGACCGGCGTCAAGCGTCCCATGCCCTCGGCTAGATTGACGAGCAGGGCGATGTCATCGATGCCGCGCGAGTTGGTGATGAAACGCTCCGTGACTTCCTGCACGTAGGCCGGCACGTTATCGACCGCAAGCACACGCAGACGCTCGATCGCGCCGTTGAGATCGCCATCGACAGCGTAACCGGCCGCAATCATGACGACATAGCGATCTTTGTACGCCAGATCGAGCGCGCTGGCCGGGCTGTCAACATACTGCACTGGGAACTGCACCCAGCCCAGGTACAGCCCGATGCCCAGCCCCAGCAGCAGGGAGACAAAAAACGAAACCAGAAATCGTGCCATAGGCCGCTCATCGCAGATAGATCGAACGCGGGCATTATAACGCAGGCCGCCCCAAGGCGTGAGGCGAAGTCCGTCTGTCTCGTCCTGCGATGGGCAGCCTGATCCGCCTGCGCCGGCGATTTCACTCGCCGGCTGCGTGGCTGCTCGTCCGCTGAAGGGACGAGCACAACCATCGGTGGACGCAAGCGCGCCTTCAGCGCACTCAGCAGCCCAGCTGAACCACTACAGCGCTCGGCGAAGCAGATGGCCCCCACCTGCCAGTTGAGCGGACGCTCGAAATCGAGACCGTGTGTCAGACGTCGTATTTTTCGGCCAGATCGGCGACGTAGGCGAGCGCTTGGTCGAGGTCGGCGAAACGCGGCGCGAACGCGGATAGCACCCGCTCGGCGATGGCCGACAGCGGCGCGCTGCCGTCCATCTGCTGCAAGATGAAGCGATCGATCTGACCAGTCTCGCTCAGCCTGGGGGTGAAGGCAGCCGACCGCTTGTGCAGCCGTTCGAGCGACAGCGGCACGCCGAAGAACGTCGATTGGCTGAAAGCGGCCTTGCGCAGTCCACCGGCTCCGGTGACCTGTGTCTGCCAGCGCCAGATGTAATCCGCGCTCAGCAACTCGGCTGCGAGCGTGATGGCGACCGTATCGCCCGGCGCGAGCGCGACCGGCTGCTCGAAAGGGAAGAACGCAGTGCCGTAGACCAGCTCCGGCGCGGTCAGCGCGTTCGAGAAGCCGACGCCGGCGATCAGCTCGGCATCGAACCAGACGGACAAGCCGTGCGCGCTGCCGGCGCGCGTCGCTGTCCAGGACAGTGAGCTGCGCACATCGGGCTGTTCGATCGCCATGTAGTCGAGCGCGGCCCAGGCCTGCGGCGGGCACAGGATGTCTTCGAGCGGGATGCGCGCTTTCGACCACGTGTTGATGTTGATGCGCCGCGCCGCCGCAAAATCGAGTCCATAGCGGCCGTCATCCCATGCCTCCGTCAATTCGGCATACGCCTTCGGGGCATGAACGACCGCCGCGTAGAGCGTATCGCGCTGCGGGATGAGCACACCGCCGGGTTTGAGCAGACGGCTGCGCGCATCGATCAGCGAGGGGATGTGCTGCTGAAACAGCGGCAGCACGCCGCGCAGATCGGAGACGATCACATCGACAGGCTCCGGCAGGGTCACCCGCATCGAG